>CANIAA010000130.1 GCA_947465255.1 Flavobacteriales bacterium
ATCAAAGCCCACCGCACTATTGTCGGCAAGGTGTTTAATTTCTGAAGCCAATCCGTCGGAAATATCAATCATGGACGTGGGGCGAACGCCCAATGATTGAAGCAGGCCATGCACATCGCGTCGAGCCTCTGGTTTTAGCTGGCGTTCCAGAATGGAATCGTATCCTTCTAATTGAGGCTGAGCGCCTGGTGCTGATTGAAACACCGCTTTCTCGCGTTCAAGAACCTGAAGCCCCATATAGGCGCCACCGAGGTCGCCGGTAACAACAAGCAGGTCGTTTTCACGAGCGCCTGAACGAGTCACAATGTTTTCTTCCTTTTCGTATCCGATAGCAGTAATCGAAATAACAAGTCCACTGCGACTGCTGGTGGTATCGCCTCCCACCAGATCTACCCCATAATGGTTGCAGGCCATAAGCATGCCCGCGTAGAGTTCATCAACCGCCTCTAGCGAGAATCGATTACTCAGCGCGAGGCCTACCACAATTTGATGAGGCACGGCATTCATGGCGCAGATATCGCTTAGGTTAACTACAACGCTTTTGTAGCCAAGGTGTTTGAGTGGCACATACGATAAATCGAAGTGTACTCCTTCCACGAGCATGTCGGTTGAAACCAAACACTTTTCATTTTCCGGAGCAGAAAGAATAGCGGCGTCATCACCCACACCTTTGATGGATGTTTTGTTTTGAAGCAGAATGTTATCGGTCAGGTGATGGATTAATCCGAATTCACCCAGTGCGGATATTTCAGTACGGTTATCGTTGGACATGGAAAAATGTTGGTCGGCAAAGTTCGTCAATTTCAGTTTGCAATGTGAGTTGCGCTTTCCGAAACACGAATGTCTTTGACAATCATCTGTATCGTGGTTCTGTTATTCCACGTGTTTTCATCGAGAGCGAAGAGCACGTCGACGGTCATGCCGGATTTTAGTTTATCAGACCAATGACCAAGGTCAAACCCAATTCCATCGAACGAGATGTCCGGATTGTTAACTTGATGAACATGAAGTTTAAGGTGGTTGTTGTTTTCGCCCACTGTGCGAGTGAATCCTGAGTTCCGAACGTTCCGAGCGAGAAATACGGGCGAAAGGTTTTCCGGGCCAAAGGGTTCGAATTGCTTGAGTATGCGAAACATCTTGGGTGATATCTCTGCGAATGCAATTTCGGTATCATACTCTAGAAATGGAATCGGTCGGATGTTGTTGAGTTTTTCGCGCACTACACAGTCGAATCGTTCGCGAAATTCAATAAACTTTTCTGCCTTCAGGGAAAGTCCTGCCGCCATCGTGTGCCCGCCGAACTGTATAAGGTGCTCAGCACATTCACTCAAGCATTCAAACAGGTCGATTCCCTCGATAGAACGGGCGCTGCCAGCCATTTTCTCACCATCGCTCACCAGAACAATGGTGGGTTTGTAATAGGTTTCTACCAAGC
The DNA here is from genome assembly GCA_947465255.1 of Flavobacteriales bacterium. Taxonomy (GTDB): domain Bacteria; phylum Bacteroidota; class Bacteroidia; order Flavobacteriales_D; family Sanyastnellaceae; genus JAIBBG01. Next base: position 1,436 of record CANIAA010000130.1, read on the forward strand.
GTGAGGCCACAATACCCACCACCCCTTTGTGCCAGTTTTCATCGAACACAACAGTTGAAAGTGAATGCTGCTGGAAATGGTCGACATCAATTTTTTGAATAGCGTGAGCGGTAATTTCTTTATCGAGCCCTTTTCGTGTGGCGTTGTGCTCTTCGATGGCGGAGCTTAGATCCAGTGCTTCCTCCTCATTGTCAGAAAGGAGAAGTGCCACAGCTTGTTTACCGGAGAATATTCGGCCGGCAGCGTTGATGCGAGGTGCAAGCAGGAAGACCACGTCAGTTATGGTGACGGCCGGTTTTTTAAATCCTGCTTTGAGCAGCATGGCGGCAATTCCCGGTCGTTGCGATTGTTGGAGAATTTTGAGTCCATGATAAGCGAGAATGCGGTTTTCGCCCGTGAGCGGCACGATATCGGCCCCGATCGAAATGGTAACCAGGTCGAGGCCAGAAAAGAGATGATCGGTGTCGATGGATTGTTGGATGCAAAGGCCCTGCAACATTTTGAACCCCACGCCTGCGCCACTTAAGCCTTTGTAAGGGTAGTGGCAATCGGGGCGTTTAGGGTCTAGCACTGCAGCGGCGTTCGGAATTTCGGCGGGCATATGGTGGTCACACACAATCACATCAATACCCAATGTTCGGGCATAGTCGATTTTTTGTCCATCGCGAACTCCGCAGTCAAGTGTGATGATGAGCGTGCAATCGTTTTCTTTAGCGTAATCAACACCCTGAAAAGAGAAGCCGTAACCTTCGGTGTATCGATCTGGGATGTAGTAAAAACAGTGACATCCAATGGCTGACAGAAAACCATAAACAAGGGTGACCGCCGTGGTTCCATCTACGTCATAATCGCCATAAACCAGAATCTTTTCGTTTCGGTGAATAGCTTCAGAAAGGCGATCCACAGCGCGGTCCATATCTTTCATCAGAAATGGATCGTGCAGTTGGTTGAGCTCGGGACGAAAAAAAGAGCGAGCGGCATCGAACGAGTGAATGTCCCTTTGGGCGAGTAAAATAGCTGTGCGAGAGTCTATGTTCAAGTCGGCTTTGAGTTGCTCAACTTGTTCGGTTGGGGGTGAGTTTTTGGGAAGCCAGGTTTTTTCCATGTTGCGTAATTACGCAAGATGGGGCAAATGCGCAGAGGAATAATATGCTTCATTTGGAATAACCGTTATGTGTCGCCGGCATAACTTGAAATATACCGGGAATGCAACCAAAGTTTGGGTGAATAGGACTTGTGTATATATCTTCGAAACCTGTTAATACGATTTATCTATGAAAATGCGTTCGATCGTTTTCCTTTTTTTAGCGGTTTTTGCCGGTTCTTTTTTTCTGGCGAGCTGTCTGAATGATGACAACAAAATTCCTGACAACTGCTATGATGGCGTGTTGAATAACGGCGAGATTAACATCGACTGTGGTGGCCCAAACTGTGAGGAGTGTGACCACTGTACGAATGGTGTATGGGAGCCGGAGCGTGGTGAGGTGTGGTTAGATTGTGGAGGTGAGTGCCCCGTTTGTCCTACATGTGCGAATGGTGTTCAGGATGGTGATGAAACAGAGATTGACTGCGGTGGCTCTTGCGGCGGATGCGAGCTATTGTGCGGTGATGGGTTGTTGAATGGAGCGGAAGTTCAGATTGACTGTGACACCATTTTTGGCGTTTGCGAAAACTGTCCGAATTGTGAGGACGAACTGTTCAATGGCACGGAAGCCGGTATTGACTGCGGAGGAACAGAGGCCGGATGTCCAACGTGTTGCTCAACGGGCAATTGCGGTAATGGAATACAAGATGGTATGGAGTTTTTTGTGGATTGCGGAGGAGGATCTTGTCCGGATTGCGACACGCTGTTGTCATGCAAGATTGGTTCAAAGGTGTATGCTATTAGACAAGATTTATTGGACGGGCTGCCACCTGCGGTATTGTCCAATAACGACACCACTCTAACAATCAGTTGGAGTGTATTTGATACAGACGAAGATGCCCTACCTATACCAGGTACTCTTACCATTCGAGTTTCACACACTCCATTTTTGGGTTGGACCTCTGTTTTAGGAACACCGATGAGTTTCCCTGTTCCGTTTTTTGACTCATCACGTTATGTCATTGAATTTACGGATGAATCGAATTTTGTTTATAGCTCTGCAATACTTGGCGGAGAGTGCACATTTACCATGGTGAAGTATAAGGCCCTGGAAATTTCTACAGCCAATAATTGTCAGCGCGATAATGGTGACTACGAGTTTTTCCGTGGGGTATTCGACGGCACCTTGGTTGCCATTGATCCTACTGCGCCGAGCCCAACTCTGAGTGTCAGTCAGGGATTGTTTCAATACATGTTCTACACTCCCTAAAAGGAGTAACAAAAAAATGAATATGCCCGCATGCATACCGCATGCGGGCATGTTATTTTTCGGGGGTAGGCATTTAAATCCCATGACCATGAGTATATTTGCGCCCCCAAAAAGGAGTTCATGTCATGAACGCGATGGTCAAAATACTCGCAGGCTCGGCGTCCAAATATCTTGGAGAGAGCATAGCCAAGGAATTTGGTGTTGACTTAGGCAACGTGATAATCCAGCATTTCAGTGATGGAGAGTTTCAGCCTTCGATCGAGGAAACAGTGCGAGGAATGGATGTTATTATCATTCAATCGACCTTTCCACCGAGTGATAATCTGATGGAGTTGTTGCTGTTGATTGATGCCGCCAAACGCGCGTCAGCCAAACGCATCGTCGCGGTTATTCCGTATTTTGGATTAGCTCGTCAAGACAGAAAGGATAAGCCTCGTGTGGCTATTGGCGCTAAACTGGCGGCCAATCTCTTGACTGCAGCGGGCGTGCATCGAGTGATAACGATGGATCTTCACGCCGAGCAGATTCAAGGGTTTTTTGAAGTGCCGGTTGATCACCTTTATGCATCGACCATTTTTGTTCCGTATTTGAAGTCGCTGAATATACCGGACTTGCTCATCGCGGCGCCCGACACGGGGGGTACAAAGCGAGCAAATGCCTATGCGAAGTTGCTAGGAAGCGACTTGGCTATTTGTTACAAGCAGCGTAAAGTGGCCAATCAAGTGGAAAGCATGACGGTGATTGGTGATGTTCAAGGAAAGAACGTAGTCATTGTGGATGATATGTGCGACACTGCAGGCACTTTGTGCAAAGCAGCAGAAGTGATGATGAATAACGGAGCTCTTTCCGTTCGCGCTATATGCACGCATCCGGTGTTCAGTGGCCAGGCCTATGAGCGAATCCAAGATTCTGTTCTGAAGGAAATCATCGTGACGAACAGCATTCCGCTGAAGGAAGGTCGTCCACAGGAAAAAATTAAAGTGTTGAGTATTGCCACGTTGTTTGCCGGGGTCTTAACAAACCTGATTGACAACCGAAGCATCAGTAGCAATTTTATAATGTCGTAAATCATTAAAATTTAAATACATGAAACAAGTCTCATTGAGCGGCTCTCCGAGAGAGAGCGTAGGAAGAAAAGGCGCAGCGGAATTGCGTAGAAGCGGTCGCATTCCGGGTGTAATCTATGGCGGTTCAACGCAGGTTCCATTCAGCATATCACGTAACGACTGGGACAAGATTATTGCTCGCCCCGACACATTACAGATCAACATGGAGGTTGGTGGAAAGACTTTCCAGACAATTATCCAGGAAATGCAGCAGAACCCTGTAACTGATATGGTAACTCACATCGATTTGCTGGAGTTGATTCCGGGCAAAGAAGTTAAGACAACACTTCCGGTTCGTACAGTAGGTGTTTCTGAAGGAGTTCGCAGCGGTGGTAAGTTGTTGATCAACTACCGCAAAGTGCGCATCAGCGGAAAGCCAGAGGCAATTCCGGATGATATTCAGGTTGATATTTCAGCAATGAAAATCGGCGATATGATTCGCGTACGCGACGTCAAGATTGACGGATGCAAAGTGTTGGAAGCAGAGGCTTCTGCCATTGTATCTGTGCAGGTAACGCGTGCTGCTATGGCTGATGCTGCTGCAGCAGCTGCCGCTGAAAAGAAGAAGTAATCGTTTGGCGAGGGAAGCTTAAGTTCGCTGCATGAAATTCCTCATCGTAGGCTTGGGAAACATCGGCAGTGAGTACGCAGAGACTCGCCACAACATAGGATTTAAAGTATTGGACGCTCTAGCCGGGGCGTCCAATCTTTTTTTTAGGACCGATCGTTATGGCGACGTGTGTGAGCTGAAGCACAAGGGTAAAATGTTCATTCTGCTCAAGCCCAGTACGTATATGAATTTAAGCGGTAACGCCGTACGCTATTGGATGCAACAGGAAAAAATTCCGCTTGAAAACGTGCTAATTGTTACAGATGATTTGGCATTACCATTTGGCAAGCTACGAATGCGAGGCCAGGGTAGCGATGGAGGTCATAATGGATTGAAGCATATCAATCAAATTCTTCAAACCACACAATACGCCCGACTTCGATTCGGTATCAGCGCTGAGTTTTCAAAAGGCCAGCAGGTCGACTACGTGCTGGGAGTGTGGAGTGAGGAAGAGTGGAAAACGCTAAAGGAACACATCGACCGGGCCGGAAAGGCTCTGTTATCGTTTGGTCTAATTGGGTTGGCCCGAACGATGAACGAGTTTAATACGAAGTAACGGTTTCTTGACCGAACGAAAGATATTGTGTGGGGTTCACCGGAGATCCGTTTTCCCACAATTCGAAATGCAGGTGAGGTCCCTCGCTATTTTCCCCTGAGTCGCCGATGAAAGCAATAGACTCACCGGCCTTTACCATATCACCAATCTTTCTTAAGAGTACGGCGTTGTGCTTGTAAACCGAAACTAAGTTGTTGGCGTGTTGAATGGAAATCACATTGCCATCGTCGGCCGTGAATGATGCAGCGATTACCGTTCCATCCAGGACAGATTTAACCGGATCGTCCTTCGGAGCCACGAGGTCAATACCGTAGTGACCGTCTTTCGGATTAAACGCGTTGAATATGGTTCCGTTGACAGGCTTGAACAGAATGAGGCCTTTTTTCCGATCTTCTGTTTCCTCGATGGCTTCAATGCTGAATCGATCTTGCTCGGATATTTTCCGACGCATCGTTTCGTCTAGCTCACTAACGTCGTAATTGAGGTTGGGTGTTTCGTTGATGGTCTGGGAGCTGTCGGAAGTATTGCTTAATGTGCCTCCATTCAGAATCACTTTCAGGTCATTGAGGTAGCGATCATTTTTTCTGACCTCCTCGAACAAAGAGTCCGCCTTCAGCCGAGCAGTGCGAGCTTCCTCGCGATAGCCGGTGGACGTATAATCCGGAATTACGTAGTTCTTGAGTGGTGTGAACGCAACCAGCAGATATATCAGCGAGCCGAACACAACGAGCATACCACCAAACATGATTATCAGGTTTAGCGGCGTAAGTGAATAGGATAGCTTTTCTTCGAAGGTGGCCTCGTTAAGCACCGTCAACCGAAAGCGACTTTTAAGCTTCTTCAGGAGTTTTTTCCTTTTGGGTTGAGG
>CANIAA010000131.1 GCA_947465255.1 Flavobacteriales bacterium
ATTGCCCTGAAAACTTCTTCGTTGGTCACTTCTTTCTTGAAGCTCATTTTACTGAGGTGGTCAAAAACAAAGCGTTGGTCGGTAATAATCGATTCGGCAAGGCTGTAGAAGAGTTCGTTTTGCTGCAGATCGTTGCGGAAAATACCGGACTTTATTTTTGAATTGATATCGTTCAGTGTATAGCCCAAGCTTGTGTTCTTGACGTTATAACGATTCACGAAGAATTGGTCGGAAAGCAAAAACTCCTTCAGGTCGGAACCGTTGACATCATGGTATTGAGCTACCTCGGAAATGATCTGCGGTGAGATGTCGATGCAAAGCCCTTGCACAGGAACGCTGTGGTCGATATGAACTACCGAATGCGTGAAGTCATTGCCAATTATATATTCGCCTTCTTTGACTGTGTATTTTTTTCCGTTCGCATAATAGACTTCACGGCCCGAGGCAACGTATTTGACTCCGAGTCCTGCAAACGGCACTTCCATTTCAATCTTCGAAATCCTCGAAAACCGAATTTCGTTCTTGGTCTCGTCTTTATATACAGTCAGATTCATTTTGCCCTCTGCACTTGAAATTTTCGCCCTTCGCCCTTCGCCCTTCGTCCCTCGCCCTTATTCCCTCACCAACGTCACATACCCCGCCCGGCTTTCCCCCTGCTGCCCGTCGCGCGGCGCAATCACCCAATAATACGTTGCCGATTGTGAATCTTCGCCAGTCCATCCTTGGGATAAATTTTCAGTAGCGAAAACCTCCACGCCCCAGCGGTTGAAAATGGTGAGTTGCCACCTTCCCGGAAAGGCTTCAAAGGGAACAAAACGATCATTATCGCCATCGCCGTTGGGCGTGAAGATGTTGGGTAACGTTATGGTGCCATCGCTGTCTATTAGTATAAATGATGAAAGTGTATCTACGCATCCATTCGCATTTTCGACGGCCAGTAACACGGTGTAATTGCCGGGAATAGGAGGGAAGGTCACTACCGGGTTTTGCTCCTCCGATACTGCAGGTGTGCCCAATTCAAACTCCCATTCATAGATCAGGGGAGCTGTTGAACTTGTTGAGGTAAACGTAATCTCGGTATCATCAATGGTGGTCGGCTGTGGATTGGATGTAAAGCCTGCATTGGGTGCGTCGTTTACGGTAATTGTTATCGCATCGCTGTAGCTGCAGCCAAAGGAGTCGGTGGCATTTACGCTATACGTTCCACTTTCATCTACCACATACTCTTCACCCGTGCTTCCATCTTGCCAACTGATGGATTCAAAACCCGTTGCCGAAAGCACGATGGTTTCGCCTTCGCATACACTTGCATCATCGCCCAGGTCTGAGGTGTTGTCGTTGCGGATAACAACGGTAGTATTGTCTGAGCAAATGTTTTCCGAGACATTTTGCGGTATGGCATAGGTCAAGGTTGTTACAAACGAAAATTCTTCCTGACAAAGCACTTCCTCAAGCACAGCGCCTGAATTGGTGTCGATATGGTAGAGGTTGCCATTGGCACTTACTCCCCACAATTCATTCGCCGTGTAATCGAAGGCAAGGCCGCGCAAATCAGCCTGCGTGTTGCCAACCGTGACCACCGCGGCTGTGGTGGTATTTATCTCTAACAATTCACCATTGGCTGTTGTCGCCCAGAGCACATCCGATGTCGGATCGTAGGCCAGTCCGTTGATACCATCACCTCCGGCGGCTAAAAAATTATCAACGGCAAGTTGATCCAAATCACCAATCGCATTAAGCGCTCCTGTATTCACGTCAATCGAATACAACGTTTGGGTCAATGGCTCACCGCTGTTTATTTCAGGAATTCCGATCGCATAAAAGCGGTTGTTCACATTGTCGTAATCGCTTGCAAAGAATTGTTGGTTGGTGTACGTGAAAATCGGCGTTACAACACCTGTTTCAACATTCACAGACGATAGAGCGGGTGTCGTCGTAATGTTGGAGAGACCATACAGCGTGTTGTTGGCTGTGCTGAAACCCATGGCTGTCCAGTCGTTGCCTGTATTGCTTTGAATAGTCTCTATACTTCCATCTGCGGTGCTGATGTAGAATATCATATCCTCTCCCATGTGATCGTATGCTAGGAAATTTCCGCCTTCTGTATCGACATCTTGAATGAATACCTGAAGCGTCAGATTGGCTTCGCCCGCCGCCACTTCTTGCGCAGAAGGAACGTAGAGCGGCTGAGCTACGGTATCGGAAGGAATGAACGTACCGCCTCCCAGCCATTGCAGACCTGCATACGATTCGAATTGACTCAGGTCCGCCTCGAGTTGCAGCGTATCGCCGGCGCAGACTTCAAGTGTCTCGGGTAAGTTGAGCAAATCGCATGCAGGCTCATCCACTAGGCAAGCGAGCACTGTAATCTGGTCGGAAGAGGCGCAACCATCGGCTCCGCTGCCATTGGAACAAGGACCATTTACACAAGCCGAATAAATTCCGGGCTGCGTTACCGTGAAATACCGCGTACTGTTGTCGGGCCAGGTGCTTTCCGGACCGCTGAAGCAATCGCCGCCCCATTCCCAATAGTCGCCCACGCCGGCATCTAGTATAATAGAGTCGCCCTCGCAGAGGTAAACGGTGTCGGGACCGAACTCAATGAAATCGACATATGAATTATAAAAAATCCAAGATGGGAAATTGGGAAGAGACACAAAAATATTTTCAATGCCGCCGTTAAAACTAAACACTTCAGGCATAACTGTTGGCGAATCACTGTTTGCGCAGTTAATCGCGCCAAGGCGGGTTACACCCAAAAAATCAAACCAACTATAATAAATGTTCATGTCAGGAGCCATTTGCATGTAGTACGCGGTGATATCATCGGAGATGACTTCCTGTGTCGATGCAACACTTACTCCCAGCTCATAGGCAGATGCCAAATTGTAACGCACCAATTGCTGTGTGCCCGTTCCCAAGCCTGTTGATGTGGCGTAGAGGTATTGCGAGCTATGGGAGAATTCGAAAGCTTCAGAACCAACGAAGGGCAATTGTTCCGGATCAGACAATACGCCTGTAGTTAAATCGAAATCAAACAACAGACCGCCCGAGGTGGCGACTTTGCTGTAAACATCGAAAAAAACAGCGCTCGGATTACCTGCAATGGGCGAGGCTTTGATGGTGCCCGTCAGAGGCGTATCGGTTTCAAATACAGACGAGAGGGCTACACCTTCCGAAGTAACACTATACACACCAATGCCTGTGGTGTCTTGATTGATCAGTATCCAGTAATCTGTATCGTTTTCATGTCGAATGGCGCACAGACCTTCGAATGAATAATCATGCACAGGAATATCCGCTTCCACCACATCGCCCAGTCCATTGTTTAAGGTCATGTCGACTTTGAAGTAGCGAAACCCTCTGCCGTTGGGTTGCAACGCCAATATCTCGGGAGTCGCATCTACATAATGCTCAATTTCATCGATTGTAAACAAGTAATAAACATTCGGCTCTCCGGGTGCAGGCACGATAACCGATGATTGCGCAGCGCTGAAACCCCCACCTTCGGTTCCTTGCATGTCGTACATCACTTCATGGTTTCTGTTCCAGATGTGCCCGGGATCTTGACCGCTCGCCGGTATACGACCGCCACCATTCGAGTAGAATAGAAGGTTACCTGCGGAATCACAATAGGCTGTGCATCCCTCAATTGAGGACATTGCACCCGTAATCTGAACAGCCTCACCTGAGTTAAAGTCAAGCCCATAACCATAGCCGAAGTGCCAGACATTGGCTTCTTTTTGAGATAAAAGGGTAATTGAAATAAGCACCAAGCTTGCGGTAGTGGAAAAGAGCTTCATGAAAAAAAGTGTTAGCGAATGATTGAAATGTATCCTCTGTACTCGTATCGTTCTCCTGTTTTCAATGAATTCGTTGCAATGTAGTAACTGTAAAGACCGTTCGGTAAGTAATAGGTGTTTCCATTCATTCCTCCGGTCCAAGCCTCATTGGGGTCTTTGCCCGAATAAACCGTTTCTCCCCAGCGATTGAAAATGCTGATCTGAAAGTTGGACGCGTCAATGGCAGAGCCTTTCACTTGAAAAACATCATTTACGCCGTCGCCATTCGGGGTAAAGGAAGTCGGAATAAAAAGATTAAATAGTTCATTCACCGTCAAAGTACCCGTGATGATATCCGAACAACCTTCGGGACTAATCACCTGCAGTTGCATAGGGTAGGAACCACCTACGCCCAAGGGAAGGCTGAATGCGGGGTTCTGCTCTATACTGGCCAACTCTTCTGAGGGCAAGGAGATGGTCCATTCCCACGATGCGATGCTGCCTTGCGATAAATCGACTAAGGTCACATCGGTGTTATCTGCCTCCAGTAGGAGAGGCTCGGAGGTGTAGTTGGCCTGAGGTTGCGGATATGCTACGAGGTAATCCGTGAGTAAGGTGTCATAGGCACAGCCAATAGCAGTCGATACTTCCAGAGCTATATCGAACACTCCGGGTTGAGTCGGTGTAAAGGTTACGTTCGACTGATTGGGGTATGGTGTGCCATCTACAGACCATTGCTGAGATGTAAATGTACCAGGTGTCGTTTCATTGCTGAGTGCAAACTGGGCGGGCATACAAAGTGCGGTATCCGAAACACTCAGCGCGATGGTAATGGGAGCATCCACTGATACATCGAAACAATCCGAAAGGGTCTCGCCGTTTGCATTGGTAATGGTCAAGCACGCCTCGCCATCTTCTGTTACTGCTACCGTGCACGCTGCATCCGTGCAGACAGGAACCGTGTTGTAAGTCCACTCATAGGTAAAAGGACCCACGCCATTTTGATTTTCGGTTAAGTAGAGAGAAAGTTCCCCGTTGTAACAAACAGCAGTGTCATTGGGAACTTCGATGGTCCAGGTCGGCGTGAGCGGATTTACGCAGCAGTTCCCTCCATCGGAGATATCATACACCTCGGTAAGCCAGCAGTTGTATTGCGTGTAGTGAAACAACAAATCGTCGTCGAAGGCGGTCAGGAAGTAATACACGACTTCATCAGGGGTATTGCCGCCACCGGCCACATAGAGGGTGTCGCACTGACCGCTCACACCTGACATAATCCCCTGTCCGCCAAAGAGCCCTCCCCAGCCACCGGAACCGTTCCCATGCAAGGGTTCATAGCCCACGGGTGGAGCTGTGAGTATTTGCGTTATCGAAGGGGGGACGCCGGAAATGGTTGTGGTCGGAATACCCAGTCCGCAATTGTTGCTATTTGCCGCTGAGTTGAATCCGGCGTAAAGTACTTCGGCTACATTGCCCGCAAATGGTCCCGAGATAGTGACTTCCACAGGCTCGTAGGTGCAAATACCAATTTTCAGGTTGGGAATGTCCTGGTCCACATTGATGTTGAGCGTGCCTCCGTCGTAGTTGGAGTAGATCACGACATTGCCTGTTCCGTTGCAGAGAGTGGAGACATCGGGATTCGTGACGCCTTGATACCCGGGATTTAAAAACCACTCATGCTTCATTCCTTCTGAAGGATAGCCATCGGGCGAATTGGTGGAAGGAAATGCGCAGGTTGACATGGAAGAAGTGCCGAAGTTGTCCGGCGTCCAGGGGGAGCCAGAATCCACGGAGCGGGTGGCGTAGGTGCCGGCGGTATCGCCCGTGCCAACCCGAATACCTACATGCACCGAGGTGCTCGGCACTGCCACACCTTGAAAAGGACCGTAGATGAATGAGATACTTCCAAAACCAAAGCCTGTGTAAACTGTATTGATGATGCGGGCTTGAAATGAAAAGGACTCACCGACATACCCCACGCGGCGCACGTTTTTCCATTGCACACGAATGCCTTGAAAATCGATGGTGTAGCTGACCTTTGAAGTGGCATCAATGCCTTCCAGGTTGGTGGCAAAGGGCGCAATGACCGGCGCGGAAATGCCTTGCGAAAGCGGATCGTAGTTGTTGGATGCTGCAGCAGCACTCAAGGTCATGAAGCCGTTGGTGCTGATATAGAGGGAGGTATGCGGCTCAACTCCCATGGTAACGGGCAGCGTCGTAATAGCTGCCGATACTTCATCATCGAATGCCCCCGAAAAGACCACCTGATCGCCGGTAAGTTCCGTCCACGTGTCGGTGGATTGGAAAATGTAGTTGTAGTCGAGTACCTGCGCGGAGAGCGGCAGGTCGCAAAGGATAACAAGAAAACAGGCTACTGCGGAATATTTGCCGATGATTTGCATAATTGTGTAGTGTAAATTCAAAACAATTGAAGACTCCAAAAGGTTGCTTAATCGTAACATTATGTTTTCGCAATGACAGGCAGATGGGAAGGGCGGCTCCGGCTTAGTCGATGATTTCGTCATTCTAAGCATAATCCATGACTTATATTTGGCGACGTTATTACCACGAACCAAATTCTACTATGACCAACTACTTACTGGCAGTCGGCCGGATCGCCTTTTTTTTCTTTTCCTGCTTACACGTATCCATAGCCCAAGATAGCCCAGCGCTATGGCCAAAGGAAATCACTACCGATCAAGGACAGATCGTTGTTTATCAGCCCCAGCCAAGCGACTTGGATGGTTCGAAGCTGACCGGTACGGCGGCTTTTTCAATTTTGCCCCAAGGCAAAAATGACCCGCTGTTTGGCGCACTGTTCTTTTCGGCAATGCTCGATTTTGACCGTGATAATCACCTCTACACCTTGCGCTCGTGCGATGTGACCAACGTGCGATTCGCCTCACAAGATTCCACTATCGACATGGAAAAAGTGAAGGCCGGAATCGTAAGCGCTATCCCCACATGGAATTTCACAGGATCGACCGACCAGCTCATAACAACCATCGAACGCGCCTCGCTGCTTGAAAGCAATGCGGGGTTTAAGAATGATCCGCCGGCCATTATCTACCGCAGCAAACCTGCCGTTTTGGTGCTGATTGAC
>CANIAA010000132.1 GCA_947465255.1 Flavobacteriales bacterium
AGCGACGAGTTGTTCGCCTCGAAACTATCGACTGCGGCATTTCCCGATCCTGAGTTACTCATTCGCACAAGCGGCGAAGAGCGTATTAGCAACTTCTTACTATGGCAGATAGCTTATGCTGAATTGTACTTTACTGATACTCTTTGGCCCGACTTCCGAGAAGAAGATTTCTTTGCTGCAATCGTCGATTTTCAATCGCGCGAGCGCCGATTTGGCAAAACCTCTGAGCAAATAGCCGCTGAATCCATTTCTACAACCCCTGAAACGGAAGCCTCGCATTAACATGAGTACGAATTCTAAAAGTAGACTTTTTCGATTCTCCCCAAGCATCGTCTTTATAGCGCTTTCTTTTCTGCTATGCTGCTTGGCGGGCATTACCCACGGGCAAACTATCATTGGCAACGAAGTTGATTATGTCGCGCCTCTGAACTACCGCATTGCAGGGATTACCGTTACCGGAGCAGAATATACAGATGTGCAGGCAATCAAGCTTTTCAGCGGCTTACAGGAAGGCGACGAAGTGACAATTCCCGGCGATGCAATAACCGATGCTATTCGAAAACTATGGAAGCAACGCCTTTTCACGGATATAGGTATCTACGCTGCCGAGTTTAGAGGCAACGACGTTTACCTCGTTATTAGCTTGAAAGAATCGCCTCGTATGACCAAGTACGTCATCAATGGCATTAAGAAATCTGAGGCTGATAATTTGCGCGAGAAACTTGACCTGCGCACCATGACCATCAGCACAGACAATGTGAAGAACAACGCCATCAAGACAATCAAAGACTATTACATCGACAAAGGATTTTTCGCTGCGACGGTGAAAATTTCCGAGCGCGAGGATGCCACACTCCAAAATGGTGTTATTCTAGAATTTGATGTCAATAAAGGCGACCGTGTCAAAATTGAAGAAATCGTTATTGAGGGTGCCGGAGTGGCCAAGGAAAAGCGTGATTTCCTTTTTCTGAAAGGCAAAAAGCTGCAGCCTGTAATGAGCGTAAGCAGTATCAAACGCACGATGAAAGAGACAAAAGAACGCGACTGGTCGCGCGTTTTCAAGTCTTCAAAATTCATCGAAGAGAAATACGAAGAAGACAAGCAAAAGATTATTGCTAAATACAACAAGAAGGGTTTCCGAAATGCCAAAATTGCATACGATTCGATTTATACCATCAATAGTGAGCGAGTAGGTATTTACATGAAAATTGAAGAGGATAAGCGATTCTACTTCCGTAACATAGACTTCGTTGGAAACACCAAGTATACTTCTGGCAGGCTCGATAGCGTATTGAACATCCGAAGAGGTGATATCTACAACCTCGAATTACTGGAAACGCGCTTGAACTTCAATCCGCAAGGAGTCGATCTTTCATCGCTCTACACCGATGACGGTTATCTGGCCTTTTATGCATTTCCTGTCGAGACTTTAGTAGAACCCGATAGCATCGACATAGAAGTGCGGATGAATGAAGGTAAACAATTCCGCATAGGCCAAATCACCGTCAGTGGCAATACAAAAACCAATGACCATGTGATTTTCAGAGAAGTGCGGACTCGTCCGGGAGAGCTATTCAATCGAAGCGACATCATTCGAACCCAGCGCGAATTGGCTTCTTTGGGATACTTTAACCAAGAGGCTTTTGATGTTCGCACCAACCCACGACCCGATGTTGGTTTGGTTGATTTGGAATACGTCTTAGAGGAAAAACCGAACGACCAGATTCAGCTTAGCGGAGGTTGGGGCGGCGGACGCGTAGTTGGTTCGTTGCAGCTGAGCTTCACCAACTTCTCGATGCGCAACTTCTTCAAGAAGCAAGCCTGGAGCCCACTCCCAACGGGCGACGGACAACGTTTAGCGCTCAGCGCTTCTTCCAACGGAACCTTCTTCCAGGCCTATAACATTTCTTTCACAGAACCGTGGCTGGGAGGAAAAAAACCAACCTCGCTGAGTGTTTCGTCGAGCATTTCGCGTCAAACCAATGGTCAGTTCAAGAAGCTACGTCAAAGCGATTTGGACAACAACTCGTTTTTACGAGAAAACTATGCAGTGGGTGACGATAACCCGAACCTCCAGGAATTGAAGGTAATCGGTGGAGCCATCAATATTGGTACGCGCTTACAGAAGCCGGACGACTACTTTGTGCTCTACACCGGTATCTCATATCAGAAATTCATATTGAATAATTACCGGGCGTTTTTTGGAGACTTTTCCAATGGTATTGCCAACAACCTGGCATATAACTTCACATTATCCAGAAGTTCCACCAGCGAGCCTATTTATCCAACCTACGGATCTCAAATCACCTTTACTACCAAGCTCACACCACCCTACAAGTTTTTGGCAGAACGTTTTGGTGACAAGACGTTTGATTATGAGAACATGACCCAGGGCGAGCGCTTCAAGCTTGTTGAGTATTACAAAATGAAGATTACTGCGCATTGGTACACGGCACTGAATAAGCACAAAGAGCGAAAATTCGTTCTGCACACCAATGTAGGCCTAGGCTTCATAGGCTCATACAACAAACAACTTGGCCTTACCCCCTTTGAACGTTTCTACCTCGGTGGGGTTTACCTAAGCGGATTCCTGCTTGACGGACGTGAAATTGTGAACTTGCGTGGCTACGACGATTTGACTCTCACATCGCCCAATCAAAATACCGGTTCACCTGCCATAGCCAAATACAGTGTTGAACTGAGATACCCGCTCTCCACCAACCCGAGCGCCACTATTTTTATGATGGCATTTGCGGAAGCGGGCAATACTTGGAGCGATTTGCGGTTATTCAACCCCTACCAAGTATACCGTTCAGCGGGAACAGGTTTGCGAATCTTCCTGCCTATGTTCGGGTTGCTTGGATTTGATTACGGATGGAGACTCGACGATTTGCCTTCGTTCCCCAATATGGCGCGAGGACAATTCCACTTCTCCATCGGTATGAATATGGGTGAACTATAGAAACCTTACTTTCGTATTTATTTTATTGAAACCTTTAGCTGCATGAAATTCTTAGCAACCGGCCTATTCCTCGTCCTTTCGCTCTTTAGCCAGGCGCAGAAATTTGCCTATGTAGATTCAAAATACATTCTCAGCCACATTCCCGAATACCAGCAGGCTCAAGCTGAAATAAACAAACTCAGCTCTCAGTGGCAGAAGGACATTGAGAATAAGTATGAGACGATCGCCAAACTGGAAACTTCGCTTCAAGCTGAGAAAATTTTGCTCACCGATGAGATGAAGCAAAAGCGCGAACAGGAAATAGAAGCAAAGCGCCAGGAAGCCAAAGACATGCAAAAGTCCAAGTTCGGAATCAATGGCGAGCTCTTCAAAAAGCGTGAAGAATTGGTGAAGCCCATTCAAGATCAGATTTACGAAGCCATTCAGGAAGTTGCCTCTACCAGCGCTTTGATGGTGGTGTTCGACAAAGCATCAGACAGCAATATGCTTTACACTAATCCTAAGCACGACATTAGTGACAAGGTGCTGAAGAAAATGGGGCTGAAGCCAGGCGAAACGCTCGATGAAGAAGGGGAAGAAGAAGGGGGTGATAGTGAAGACGGCGGGCAAAAACCCGATAACAAAGCACCCGGAGCCGGAGGGAAAAACACTGTTCCACCAAAAGGGGGCGATCGTGTGCCTGCCAAGGATAAATAAAATTGTATGCCTACATTTGGCACGGAAATTCGAAGGCGTATTTCCAAGACTCAATATTCACTATGATTAAAAAAATTTCCCTCGCCGCGTTATTCTGCGGTATGATGATGGCTGTTCAGGCCCAAAAACTTGGTCACATCAATGGTCAGATGCTCGTAGAGCACATGCCCGAATACAAGACCGCATACGAAGAATTAAGCACCTACAAGAAGCAATATGAAGACGCATTGCTTGCAATGCGTACTGAATATGAAAAAATGATTGAAGATTTCAAGAAATCTGAGCAAACTGCACCGAAGGTTATTCTCGATACCAAGGTGAAAGAAATTCAAGCCAAGGAACAGGGTATTTACGACTTCCAGGAACAAGCCAGTGCCGACGTTTCAGCCGAGGAACAACGCAAGGTTGAACCCATTCTGGAAAAAGCAAAAAAGGCAATTGAAGAGGTTGCAAAAGCTAATGGTTACACGTACATCTTCGACGCAGGAGCCGGCTCTATGCTCTACATGGGCGGCGACGATATAACCAAACTGGTCTGCACGAAACTGAGCATTCCAGACTTCACGAACGAAGCAAAAGAAGCTCCCAAGAAATAAGCAATTATTCCATTATAGCAAGGCCCGGATAGTCTCCGGGCCTTATTTTTATACCATGAGCAACGACCGCCCTATTGGTGTTTTCGATTCCGGAATTGGCGGATTGACCGTTGCTGCTGCTATTCAACGACTGCTGCCGTCAGAGTCTCTGATTTATTTCGGCGATACAGCCCACCTGCCGTATGGCGATAAATCGAAAGAACTCATTGCTGAATATGCCGTAAACATCACCCGATTCCTATTGGAGGAGAAGAAATGCAAGGCTATTGTTATTGCTTGCAATACCGCATCGGCCGCGGCCTACGAAGCACTTCGAGATACCTATAAGGGGTCTGTTCCTGTAATCAATGTTATCGACCCTATGATTGAAGAGGTCATTGCGGATGCAGATATTAAAAAAATAGGCATCATTGCCACTAAGACAACAGTATCGAGCGGTGTTTATCAAGAAAAATTTGCGAGGCGCAAACCTGAACTCGAATTCAGTGCCTTGGCAACACCACTCCTTGCATCGATGATTGAAGAGGGATTTTACAACAACACAATCAGCGAAGCAATTTTGAACGAATACTTGAGTAATCCTGTTCTTGAAAACATCGATGGACTCGTGCTAGCCTGCACCCACTATCCGCTCATTAAAAAAGAGATTGATGCCTTCTTTCATGGTCGTGTGAAAATTTTCGACTCGGCAGAAGTGGTTGCGCGCAAACTAAAGGGCATCTTGGAAAAGGAGTCATTGCTGTGTACATCATCTGTTTCCAAAAACGAATTCTTTGTATCAGACTATACGCGCGCCTTTGAAGCGGCTACAAAAATTTTCTTCAAGAAGGAAATTCACTTGGAGCTCTGCCGTCTATGATTGTGTTCTCGCCCGAGGTAATTTATATAACTTCAGAGGCGCCGAGGCACAACAAGAGAAAAACCCGAACCCTTAAAGGTTGGTTTTACAGCCCTGAGTTTAGTTCTGCGGCTTCGCTGCTAGAATCGCTAACCGCTGTATTGATCTGCTCAGACTCGCTGATCTCCTCCTTCTTCGGAAAAAAACGACGCTGAAAAAGCATAATCAGAATGATTCCGACAGTGATACTGGCGTCTGCAACATTGAATATCGGCGGGAAAATCTCGGTGTATTCATGTGGTTCTCCCCATGGCCAGCGGGCTGTGAAATGAAACATGTCTACCACATTGCCCATGAGTGGTTTTGCATAGCCTTCATAATTGAGTTCAGCCTTACCGAAGTACATCGTATAATCATTGAAATCCGGATCGTATGTCGAGCCACGATCGAACATGAGTCCATAAGCCAAACTATCGATGATGTTGCCCATGGCCCCTGCAACGATAAGGCTTACACAGACTACGTATCCCCAATGCGCCTTTTCCTTAATTAGCCGATAGAGATACCAGGTAATTCCTGAAACAACGACCAATCGAAACAGGCTCAATGTCAGTTTACCGGCATCTCCGGGAATCATCCAACCGAAGGCCATACCCGGATTTTCGACAAATTGCAAATCGATCCAACCCGGAATGAGGGTCTTGCTCTCCCCATAATGGAAGTTGAGTTTCACCCAAATCTTGAGCAATTGATCTAGGACGAGAACCGTAAAAATGGTGAGGAGGGCCTTCTTCAAATTGAATTCTAAAAAAGGAGGAAACCGGCTGTTTAACAATCAGCGGTTTCACTCCTTCGATTTTACATTCGTGTTATTGCATGTTTTTCGCCTCGATGCTCAGCGTAGCGTGAGGCACCAAACGCAAACGCTCTTTGGGTATCAACTTACCCGTAACACGACAAATGCCATATGTT
Organism: Flavobacteriales bacterium; assembly: GCA_947465255.1. GTDB lineage: Bacteria > Bacteroidota > Bacteroidia > Flavobacteriales_D > Sanyastnellaceae > JAIBBG01. The sequence continues at coordinate 6,065 of CANIAA010000132.1, forward strand.
TTGTTTTTGATGCGCAGCAATGCGTTCTCCAGATTCACAATGAACTTTTCCTGACGGGCCGCCAATTGAGAAAGTTCCTCGCGATTCATGGTTTCACTGCCATCTTCCATCATTTTGAACGTAGGTGCTGTGTCATCTGTAGAATTGTCACCCTCGTGTGAAAGCGACTGCTTCAATTCATCTAAATCTGACTTCGCTACTTTCAATTTTTCGTGAATGAGCGTTTCAAAATCCTTTAAATCCTTATCTGAATATCGTACCTCTATCATACTCTTCTTCTCTTCCTTTTTTACAACAGGAGCTACAACAGGAGCTACCGGTTTCGTTTCTTCTTTCTTAACTACTGGGGCCGGAGCCGGTTTTGGAGCCGGGGCTGCAACCGGTTTAGGCTGAGCCACAACCTTGGGTTGTGGTTTGGCAACCGGCTTCACAGCTTTTGCAGGAGCCGCTTTCTTGGCAATCGGTTTTTGAACCGTTTTTTTCGCTATCGGTTTCACCGGCTTTTTAACAACCGGCTTTTTCACCACAACTTTCTTGGCTACGACCTTCTTGGCTACAACCTTCTTGGCAGTTGCTTTCTTTGCCGGAGCAACGGCCTTCTTCACCACCTTCACCACTTTCTTGGCGGGCTTAACTACCTTTTTTGCAACCGCCTTTTTGGCTACAGGTTTTTTGGCTACCGGTTTTTTCGGAGCTACCTTCTTGGGGGCCGCCTTTTTCACAACTGCCTTTTTAACCGGCTTTGCTACTTTTTAGATCGGAAGA
>CANIAA010000133.1 GCA_947465255.1 Flavobacteriales bacterium
ACCTTCTACAACTGGATGCGCGAAAAAAATAAGTTGGGTGGTCAGCATAAGGTGCCGCGTTTGAGTAACGAACGGAATTTTGTTGAAGAGCTATTGTCGCAAGTAGAACGCGGTGTGCAGAATTCGGTCACGGCATGATTCGCGTCTATTTGATGATATTCTTTTTCGCTTTCAGCGTCACACCATTGTTTTCACAGTTGTCATTTGAACTTGTTTCTGAACAAGATGCAGAGGCCGACCGTTTGGTAGTCGATGATTTGGGGAATATTTATTTGATGAATTCAACAGGCATTGAACGCCGCAATGCTGTGGGTGGGGGAGTTTTCCGAACGTCCGAAATGCAGTGGGGAGAGTTTCAAGAGGTAGACGTCACCGATCCATTGCGCCCATTCATTCACTTTCCTTCCGCAGGTAAGATCGTGTTTTTTGATAATACATTGAGTTTGCAAGGATATCCGATTGATTTGTTTGAACTTGGTTTTGACAATATCGAATCGATGTGCGGATCGCGTGGAGATGGATTTTGGTTGTGGGATGGGCGTAATTCCGAGATAATACGGGTTGACAGAAGTTTCAATCGAATTTTATCGACAGGCAATTTGAGCATTTTACTCAAGAGTGAGATAAGACCGCGAAAGATGATGGAGCGTGGTTCGTTTTTGTATGTGTTGAACAGCGATAACGCGCTTCACGTTTTCGATATGTTCGGGGCTTGGAAAAAGAGCTTGACAATAGACGCGACATTGAATTGGGAAGCAGAATCAGGAAGAATTTTTTTGTTTGGCGTTGATGGTCGTATGCGCATAATTGATGTGAAGCTATGGCAGACGTTTGAGGTGCAATTGCCCGTTTCCGGAGGTCAGTATTCCTATCATTCTCCATATCTCTATTGTCTGCGGAACAACGTTTTGAGCGTGTTCAAGCATATTGAAAACGCAAGAAACTAACAATTGCACCATGGACGGGTGAATTGTTTTACTTTCGAAGCGTATTCTATTTACCTACAACAGATCATGCATATTGCTATCGCCGGAAATATTGGTTCAGGCAAAACAACCTTGACCACTTTACTTGCAAAACATTACAAGTGGCAGCCTCATTTTGAAGAGGTAGACGACAATCCATATCTCATTGATTTCTACAAAGACATGCAGCGTTGGTCATTCAACCTGCAAGTGTTTTTCTTGAAGAGTCGTTTCCGTCAAATCATGGAATTGAAGAAGAGTGGAAAGAAGATTGTGCAAGACCGCACCATCTATGAAGATGCTCAAATTTTCGCTCCGAACTTGCACGCGATGGGATTGATGACTACGCGTGATTTTGAAAACTACGTGGATCTGTTTAATGTAATGGATGAGTTCATCACTCCTCCTGATTTGCTCATCTTTTTGCGTGCTTCTGTTCCCGCTTTGGTAGACAATATTGGCAAACGAGGTCGTGAGTACGAAGAAGCCATTCGCCTCGATTACTTAACGCGTCTCAACGAACGTTATGAGGCTTGGATCAGTACCTACAACAAAGGCAAGATGCTCGTTATCGACATCGACGATAATCGCTTCCATGAGAAGCCCGAAGATTTGGGTAAGATTATTTCCGGTGTGGATGGGCAGTTGCACGGGCTATTCAAGTGATGAATGACTAATGACTAGTGACTAATAAAAAAGCGGTGATTGACACCGCTTTTTTTATTCCTGTATTTTATCATTGTCGTACAATCATTCGCCACTCGCCACTCGCCACTCGCCATTCGCCACTAGTCACTAGTCACTAGTCACTAGTAATTATTTCTTCCCCTGCAAATTCACCGTCATAATAACCTCGTTCTTAATCAAATTGTCGCCGAGATTATCAAAGAATTTGTCTGAACCAAAGCGCACATCAAATTTTGAGCGGTCGAATACGAAACCACCGCCTACATTGATGCCATCACCATTAGGTGCAACTACCAAAGTGCAGTTCAAATCTTGAGTGATTCCTTTGATGGTCAGTTTACCTGTTACATCGTAGTTAATAGCATTCTTCTTTGTACCCGATGTGATGGTATAGATTGCTTCACCGAATTTCGCAGAATCAAAGAAGTCGGCGCTCTTCAGGTGACCTTCAATCTTTGTTTTTTCGTTTCCGGATAAATCAGTGTTTGTGAGTGTATTCATGTCGATGACAATTTCACCACCTGAAATAGCGCCGCCCGAAATGTTCACGTTTCCGCGCTTCACGAGAATTGCACCCTGATGTTTCTTCCCGACAATGTTTTCGCCTCTCCAGGTGAGTGATGATGTTGCAACATCAATCGTGTAGTTACCGTCACCGGCTGCTTTCAGGTTCGTTGCTTTATCCGCGCTTTGAATGGTTACCATTGAAGTGTCGGTGATACCGCTTTTCAGAGCGAGTTTGCATCGTTGATAGTCGGCTTCATACACTGAGTCTTTTCTCAGTTCTTTACATTTTGCGTAATCAGGACTGTTTGTGTCCTCAACGGTTGCGCAGTTACAGGCGTCAAACTGAGTGAGTCCTGCTTGCTTGGTTGTTTCCCCGCACGATGCCATCAAAAGTGCAGCACCCAATGCGATAAAAGTGGTTTTTACGAAGTTCATGTATTCAATTGTTTTTAGTGTGTAAGCGTATCTGTAGTGGTCATGTGATAGGTGGTAGTGTCAGTAGCACCTTCCATGTGAGTGCACTCGGTCTTCTTGTCTTTGCAGCAAGACTTTCCTTCACCGTGTGTGCATTCCATTTTCTGACCATCAGCGCAGCAAGCATCTTTACCATGCGCATGCTCACCCAAAAGCGGAGCGAGTGTCAAACCAACGAGGCATGTCAACTTGATCAGGATGTTCATCGATGGACCTGATGTGTCTTTGAATGGATCACCCACGGTGTCACCCACTACTGCTGCTTTATGTGGCTCAGACTTTTTGTAGAAGATTTCTTTCTTGCCGTTTACTTCGATTTCAACGCCTTTCTCGAATGACTTCTTGGCATTGTCCCATGCACCACCGGCGTTGTTCTGGAAGATAGCCCACAACACACCGCTCACGGTTACACCCGCCATGTAAGCACCGAGTGCTTCAGCTCCCATAACCAAACCGATGATGATTGGTGTAACAATGGTGATGACACCCGGAAGCATCATTTCACGCAATGCAGCACGTGTAGAAATTTCAACGCACTTGCTGTACTCGGGTTTGCCTGTACCTTCCAGGATACCCGGAATTTCGCGGAACTGGCGACGTACCTCGTTTACCATGTCCATAGCAGCCTTACCTACAGAGTTCATAGCGAGAGCAGAGAATACAACCGGAATCATACCGCCGATGAATAATGCTGCAAGCACTTTCGCATCGAAGATATTGATACCATTGATACCGGTGAAAGTAACATAAGCTGCGAAAAGAGCGAGAGCTGTAAGAGCAGCAGAAGCGATAGCAAACCCTTTACCGATAGCGGCAGTGGTGTTACCAACCGAGTCAAGGATGTCTGTCTTTTCACGCACATCTGCAGGAAGTTCGCTCATTTCAGCAACACCACCCGCGTTGTCGGCGATAGGACCGAAGGCATCGATGGCAAGCTGCATAGCAGTGTTGGCCATCATCGCAGAAGCAGCGATACCAACACCGTAGAAACCGGCCAGTGCATAAGCACCCCAAATAGCACCGGCAAACAAGATAACTGGCATTGCTGTCGAAAGCATACCCATACCCAAACCGGCAATGATGTTAGTAGCAGCGCCGGTAGCCGATTTTTGAACGATACCCATCACAGGCTTCTTGCCTAGACCGGTGTAGAATTCAGTGATGTAAGAGATAGCAGCTCCAACGAACATACCGATGAGTACTGCGAAGAAAACATTCTGAGATGTTGTCGTGGTCGTACTGTATTCGCCGGCGTTGAACACCTGAATGCTCATTTCAGCAGGCAAGCACATGTTGATAAGGAAGTAGGAAGCAATCAGTGAAATGATGATTGACAGCCAGTTACCGAGGTTGAGTGCTCCTTGCACAGCGTTGATGGTTGCTTTGCCATTATCGGAAACACGCACGAAATAACTCGAAATGATAGAAGCCAAAAGACCTACGGCTGCAATCAACAAAGGAAGGAAGATTGGACCCATACCATTGAATGGGATAGCATCGAATGAACCATTGTTTGCTTCCATGAAGTCGCGGATAACATAATTACCCAATACCATCGAGGCAAGAACGGTTGCTACGTATGAACCGAACAAGTCGGCACCCATACCAGCAACATCACCTACGTTATCACCTACGTTATCAGCGATTGTAGCAGGGTTACGAGGATCGTCTTCCGGAATACCTGCTTCTACTTTACCCACAAGGTCGGCACCTACGTCGGCTGCTTTGGTGTAGATACCACCACCTACACGAGCGAAGAGTGCGATACTTTCAGCACCTACCGAGAAACCGGCGAGTACTTCGAGAACTTGTGTCATGGCTTCAACACCGCCATTGGCAAAAGAACCATTCATGAAGTACATGAAGAAGAGGATGAAAAGCATACTCAATCCGAGTACAGCCAAACCAGCCACGCCAAGGCCCATTACTGTTCCACCTGTGAATGAAACTTTCAACGCTTTTGAAAGCGAAGTTCTTGCCGCCTCTGTAGTGCGGACGTTAGCTTTGGTTGCGATACGCATGCCGAAGAAACCGGCCAATGCGCTAAAGAAAGCACCAATGACGAACGCTATCACAATAAGCCAGTGTGAGGTAGCTACCATCTGAGAAAGCACTCCCAGTGCGGCACCTGCAATGACCACGAAAATGGCCAATATTTTATATTCAGCTTTTAGGAAGGCCATAGCGCCTTCAGCCACATAGCCGGCGATTTCTTTCATACGGTCATTACCTGCATCTTGCTTGCTGACCCAGGCCGATTTGATGGCCATGACAATGAGGCCCAAAACTCCGAGGGCCGGAACGATGTAAATCAAACTATCCATTGATGTGATATAATTGGTTTCGTGTTGGTTATGGAATGCCGGTTGGGCATTCGGGGCGCGAATATAGTGAAAATTCGGGTACTGGGTACTGGGTACTGGGTATCGAGGCCTGAGCGCGCACCCAGTCCTCAGTCCCCAGTCCCCAGTCCTCCATAATATGCAACCCCTGACCATGAAATTCCGTCCTACTTTCACAACCACCTTAACACCAAAATCCAATGCAAAAAATTATACTATTGCTTGTTGGTTTACTGATGACCGTTTCAGCGCTGAAAGCGCAATGCAATCTCGCTATTGCGATGAATCAACTACCTGTTTCATGCGAAGATCAAGAACTTACTTTCATGGGCTATGCCACCGGCGATTGTGCTTTCGGGGGCACTTATTACTTCACATGGATTGCTTATGCGCAGGATCAAGCGGGTGTACCGGTTTTGATAAACGAGCTAACCATTTCGGGGCAAGCAATTTCGGGGACGACCTTCGAGCAGTTTTCAATACCATTATTTGCGTACTCCTATGCACAGGTATGTCTGGAGGTAAATTATCTGGATGCCGATGGTGTTTTGCAAGATGAAGAGACGATGTGTCTGTCTTCATTCAATTTTCCTCAGCCTATTGAACTTGCAGTGTCATTCGGCAGCAACAACTGTGGTCAGCCCAATTGCATTTCGTCGTTCAACGCCACAGGAGGAACCGCACCATACACTTACCTGTTGAGTAACGGCGAGATTCTTACGCCCAACACATGGAATTGTTTTGATGTTGCCGGGAGTTATGCGCTAACCGCTATGGATGCCAATGGTTGTTCGTCAACCCTCTATTTTACCATTGCTTCATCCGAAGGAAATAATGCAACGTGTCAAACTGCTCTGCTGATGGAAAACGGAGTAGCCATGTATGACACGTTGTGCACAATTAACCAGGAACCTACTGCATGCGGAGGACTAAATTATTTCCAGAGTGGATGGTATAGTTTTAATTCAGAGAATTTCAGTCATGCGAACGTTGCGTTCTACAGTGGTTACGGCTCTTCCGCGTCGGGAACCACCGGCTTTAATTATCCGTCAGCGATAGAGGTGTATCAAGCGGGTGCAGATGGCAGTTGCAACGGCGCTGAGTTGGTGTTGTGTTATGCGGCACCCATCGGTGGCGTATCGGGCAGTGCTGATCCCATGTGTTTAGATTTAGCTGATTCTTTGACGTTACAACCCAATACAACTTACTTCATCAAGTACATGACGCAATGGACTTCGTGGGTTCCTGTTCAGGGGATGGTGATGCTCACCAACGAGCCTATTGCACCAATTTGTGGCTGCACGGATAATACGTCGTGCAACTACGACCCGAATGCTTTGGTACCCGATGGCTCTTGCGGTTGGTCGGGCTGCATGGATCCCGGTGCGTGTAACTACCAGCAGTGGGTAACGTGCGATAACGGATCGTGTATTTATGGAAGCGATATCAATGGATTCATTTTTCATGACGTAAACGGAGATGGCATTCAGCAAACATGGCAGCCTGCTGAGCCGTTGCTCAGCAACATAGGTATTATTACTATTGAAGAACTGGGTGTACTCATTTACCCCGATGCCAATGGACAATTCTCACTGCCGAATATTCCACAAGCCACCTATACTGTATCGTTCAACGATCCAAATGGCTACTGGTTATTGAACGCTGCCGGTCCTTTTCAAGTCACACTGCCAACGTGCAATGGTCTGAAACTTCCGCTGATACCGGCTTCGGAGGTTACAGCGCAAATCAGCGGTTTGAGCACATGGGAAAATA
>CANIAA010000134.1 GCA_947465255.1 Flavobacteriales bacterium
AGAATCGTGGCCCACATCGCTGTTTTTTCTTTTAGAAAAAGCCGGGTTAACAGAAAGAAATACCAGCTCCCGATTGTTACAATCATGAGCACAATCAATCGACCGTACCAATGATCATAACCGAATGGAATAGAAATGAGGTGAATCGCATAGGGAATAGCCGGAAACTCCATACCAACTACGCCGCGATTTTCGCCGGTTTCGTCAATTGTGGGATAGAGTATATTGTTGTCGAGCTGATGGAAATTGCGAGCTGCCATCATCGATGTCGTTTGACGCCAATTGTGAGCTACTTCAATAGGTGGGTCGGTGATGTGAAATAAACGCAATACAAACATCAGGGCGATGAATGCCAGGACGTAGCGTGCTTGAATGGAGTGCGTTTTAAACATCACTTCATCCCGAGTTCGTCTTGAATAATTTTCATTCGGCTTTCCATTTCCGTGACCTGCGACTTATACAGATCTGTACCTTGGAATGGTGCTTTCATGGAGAAGTAGAACTTGATTTTGGGCTCTGTTCCGCTTGGTCGAGCTGATATTTTACTTCCATCGGCCAATATGAATTGTAGGACATTGGAAGATGGAAGGTTCAATGGGGTGATAGCTCCCGAGCGCAAGTCTGTTGTTTGTTGCAATTGAATATCGCGAAGCTCAACAACATCAGAGCCGGCCAGTTTTTTAGGAGGGCTGTTACGCAGATTGGTCATCTTCGCCTGAATCTGTTGCAGACCATCCAACCCTTTGAGAGTAACGGAAACGAGCGATTCGTGATACAAGCCGCATCGCTCGTAGATTTCCATGAGGAGGCTCCAAAGTGTTCTTTGCTGAGAAGCGCACCACGCGGCTATTTCAGACAGTACTACAGAGGAGAGAACAGCGTCTTTATCGCGTACAAATTCACCAACCGAATAACCATAGCTTTCTTCACCACCCGCAATGAAGACTTCCTTTCCTTCTTTTTCCCGTATTACTCCGGCGATGTATTTGAATCCGGTGAGTGTGTCATACCACTTCACATTATGAAGTTGCGCTATCTCCTCCAGCAAATCTGTTGTGACGATAGTTTTAGCTATGTAATGATTCGCTTTTATCGTGTTCTTTTCGCGCATGCGCTCGAGTTGATAATAAACCAGCAAACAGGCCGCCTGATTACCATTAAGCAGGGTCATGTTTCCTTTATCATCGCGAATGGCCATACCAACGCGGTCGGTATCAGGATCGGTTCCAATGACAAGGTCGGCACCTACTTTATCTGCTAGTTCAAGCGCCATCTTTAGTGCCTCGCGTTCTTCAGGATTCGGTGATTGAACCGTATTGAAATTACCATCGGGAATCGCTTGCTCCTCTACAATATGAATGTTCTTGAATCCTATTTCCTCCAGCGCGCGAGGTACCATGGTGATGCCCGCTCCGTGAATGGATGTGTATACGATTTTTAAGTCAGTGGCTTGTTGAATGGCATCAGTCGAATGCATTAGCTTCTTGACCTCTTCGAAATAAGATGTCTCAATCTCTTCGCTGATGGTGTGAATAAGCGCGGAGTTACCGGTGAATTTAACGTGATCGGGGCCCGTAATTTTCCGCACTTCTGCAATGATTCCCTTGTCGTGCGGAGGTAATACCTGCGCACCATCTTCCCAGTATACTTTATAACCGTTGTATTCTTTTGGGTTGTGTGATGCTGTGATAACAATACCCGCTTGACAGCCCAATGAACGAACAGCGAATGACAAAAGCGGAGTAGGTCTCAGCTCGCTGAACATATGAACCTCGATGCCATTTGCTGAAAGCACCTGGGCGGCGGTTTGTGCAAAAAGATGTGAGTTGTTGCGAGAGTCAAAGGCAATTGCAACGCTTGATTTTGTTTGTGGAAATTGAGCCAGAATATAGTTTGCCAATCCTTGTGTTGCCATGCCCACTGTAAACACATTCATGCGCATAGTGCCCACACCCATTATCCCGCGGAGACCGCCTGTGCCGAACTCCAAATCACTATAAAAGCATTCAACCAGCTCTTTATCATCAGAGGTGAGCATTTGCTTTATCTCTGACTTTGTTTTCTCATCTATTACAGAGGAGTTAAGCCATGATTCAGCTTTTTGACGTATGGCGGAAATATCCATGAGGTTTTGTTTTTTCGGGAAAGCGAATGTAGCACACTCAGTTAATTGAGCAGAAAAAAGCCGCGCATAAAGCGCGGCTTTCAATGGTATAGTTTGAAGCTACAATTACTTTCCTGTTTGCGCCGGTATAAGTTCACATGTTCCTGCTGCGTCAAATATGTTTTTGTCTTCCAAAAGCTTAGCGGCTGCTTTATTTTCAGGGTCAAGTTCCTTTACCTTATTTATTGCAGCTCGGCTGCAATCGTAGCTTTTGTTAATGCTATAGTACATAGCTAAATAATAGTACGCAGAAATTAGGTTCCGTTTGTTCGCTTCGATTGTAGCCGGGCTTGTGCTAGCGCCTTGTATAAATAATTCATGGAATGGTTTTGCAAAACCGGCTGTTGGCTGATCGGGATTTAATTCCATAATGTTTTTGCAGCGCCCTCTCCAGTAGTTAGCGTCGGGATATATAGAGGCTGCAACTGAAAACGCGGTGTCGGCCAAACTGTATTCTTTGTTATAAAATCTTGATTGACCTAGATAATAATAGTCTTTTGGGGTAGGAGCAGTTGAGTATTTAATTTTTAATTGGTAGAAATTAGCAGCATCACCATGTTTTTTTTGCTTGGTGTAAATAGTAGCAATCTCATTATAACCATCGATATAGGAAGTATCTTCGGTCAACGCTTGTTTTAGCATATCGATAGCCAAGGAGTCTTGACCTGTTTTCGAAAGCAATTTTCCTTTCTGGCCATAGTCACCGCCTGATATCTTAACCTTACCTGATTCTTTCGCAAGATTAAAATAGGTGTTCATGTATTGCAGACCCTTTGCGTAATCACCTGTTTCGTAACATGTATAACCGAGCACGCGGTACATGAATTCGTTTTTATCGTTACACGGCAAGGATTTCTCTAACTCTACCAATGCGTTTTTGTAATCTTTTGCGAGATAAACAAACATCGCATAGCGCTGATTTACGCGGCAGTTTTCATTGAGCTCTTTGTATCGCGCATAAGCTTCGATGGCCTGTGGATAACGCGCTGCATCCTTCAAAAGCTCCGCTTTTTCGCGGTACGCAGGAGCGAAACTTGGATCAAGTGCAATGGCTTCGTTATAATAATTCAATCCTTCATCCCAGTTCTGAACACGCTTGTAAAGCATTCCTTTTCTTAGAATTGCGCGTGTCGATTTAGGATCAACCTCAAGAGCTTTGTTGTATTGTGCTATGGCGTTGCTTTGGTTAATACCATCGTTCAGACGGTAGTAATCACCTAGTTGTATATACACTTCCGGGTTTTTATCGTTGAAGGGCGAAGCTGTGTTGAGATATCCAAAGGCTTTTGCCAACTGCATGTTGTTTTCGATAAGGCACGCCTCAGCCATCTTAAGGTAAGCCTGTTGCTTGATTAGTTTGTCGACCTTATTGGATTTTGTATTCATTATTTCTTCGGCCTTTGTGAATTGTGCGTTGCAGCCATTGGCATCTTTGCGGAAGGCCATTAAGTGACCCAGGCCTACATAACAAAGAGGGCTGGTAGGAGCAACCTCCATTCCTTTGCGGAATAGTTTTTCGGCGGACTCCATTTTTTCTGCTAATTCAACAGCATCATCCTGGTCGCTGATGCCCCAATAGAAGAAATTGTATCCGGCTGCCGCATAGTTTGCACCATTTGTGGGCTCTTTGGCTATAATAGCGTTGAGGTCCGACTCAGCAACTTCGAATCGTTCGTTGAGAGTTTTCTGAGTAGCTTCAACCAAGGTCTGACCGTTGGAGAAAAATGAAAGCACCATCAAGGCGCTTAACATGAAAAGGGATTTATACATGGTGATTGAATTATTCGGGTTCATTATTCAACAATTTTGATTGTTCGGTTGGGGGTTTTCGCAGCAACCATTCCCATTTTATGGATGATAAGCTGTCCCTTCTCGCCAACGAGGTGGTTGGCAAAGCCTGTGCCAAGGGTCCCTCTCAGGCCTGTGCGGATGTAGTACACGTCTCGACTCAATGGATATGAGCCATCGAAGACGTAGGCTTGAAAAGGGCGACGGGGCATGTCAGGTTTAATCGCGTTTGAAGGGTCAATGATTCCCAAAGGACGGATGAGTTTTCTGTACCGTGCACACGTGCTGTCTTCGGCGTCACTAATCCAACTCAATGAAATGACACCTAAGCTGCCTGGGTTGTTGTGAACGAAGTTGATTACGTTTTCTGTTGTTTGTTCTGAGAAACACCAGGAGGGAAATGTGGCGATACTGAATTTTTCTCGGATAGAGCGGGCATTGCATGACCCCTGATTATCAAACACTACTTTCACCTTGTTAGGCTTACCTCCATCTTGAATTTGGCTCCAAAGACTGTCGGATCCACTAAATAGGCCGCGAATTTTATCAAGCTGAATGACACTGTCTGCATGTTCAGGATGAACAATAAGGGCAATACCGTCTTTGGCAATGAGCAAGCTCTCAGGTATGCGTTGCTTGCTTTTGAAGAAGGCCAGCTCTTCGTTGGTTAACGCACGGCCAATTACCGCTGCCTGGATACTGTCTGCCAGCAATTGCTCAATAACTTCTGCTTCAGGCGAAGTGCTTGATGTGATAGACGCGTATTTGTTGAGGTGGGTGTACGTGAAAACCTCAGTGTCCATGAGCAATGAATACGATTCATCAACACCCAATTTGAGCGTCCCTGATGTAATGGACTCTGCGTTTTTGTCTTGCGCAATGTTGCAAGAAGACAAAGTCAACATGCAACCGATAAGGATCATTAGACTAATTCGAACCATGTTGCTCTTCGTGTAAACGTTTTTTGAAAACTTGAAGACGATACCAACGCACCCCGGTATACACAACTAACACCCCGGCCATGACGAAACGACGATTTCCAGGCAGCCATTGCTCTGCAGAGTCCGCGAAGACGCAGGTTACAGCTAGAAGCAGCATTACCCCGATCATCACATAACTCATGGAAATGGTTGTATTCATGCGGTCGCGAAATTAATTACGATGAGCTAAGTACACGCAAGTGTTTTGAAAGTTCAGGTATGAATACAACTAGGCGAACGGACGCACCACAGAGAGTCTATCTTTTGTTGGCAAATGGGAGGGAGTTGAGTGTAATTACAACGTACCTCTCAACTCTTGCTCACGTTCAATGGCTTCAAAAAGCGCCTTGAAATTTCCTTTTCCGAAGCTCTTGGCTCCTTTGCGCTGTATGATTTCGAAGAACATTGTGGGTCGGTCTAGAACGGGCTTTGTAAACAACTGGAGTAAATATCCTTCTTCGTCGCGGTCGATGAGTATGCCGAGTTTTTTCAACGGAGCGAGATCCTCATCAATTTTTCCGACACGGTCCAAAACATCGTCGTAGTATGTCTCAGGCACATAAAGGAACTCTACGCCTCGCGCTTTTAATGCGGTAACCGTTTCCAGAATATTATCCGTTGCAACTGCAATATGCTGCACTCCGGCACCATGATAGAAGTCGATATATTCTTCAATTTGAGATTTCTTTTTTCCGCTGGCGGGCTCGTTAATTGGGAATTTGATTCGGCCATTGCCGTTGCTCATAACCTTACTCATGAGAGCCGTATACTCAGTAGAGATGTCTTTGTCATCAAAAGAAACCAGCTGCGCGAAGCCCATCACCTTTGCGTAGAATTCACACCACTTATTCATTTCGTTCCAGCCCACATTACCCACCATATGGTCGATGAATTTCAAACCAACTTCAGGGGCTCGGTAGCTTGGGTTCCAGGCCTTGTATCCCGGTAGAAAGATGCCGTTATAATTCTTACGCTCAACGAAAACGTGCAGTGTTTCGCCATACGTGTGGATTCCGGAAAGGACAACGCTGCCGTTTTCATCGACATGCGTTTCGGGCTTCATACAACTTTCTCCGCCTCGCGAAGTGGTTTCCTCCCAACTTTTAGTCGCGTCATCAACCCAAAGGGCAATTACTTTAACACCATCTCCATGTGCATTAACATGCGCGTTGATTGGTCCATCCGGCTGCAGAGCTGATGTGAGTACAAGTCGAATTTTATCTTGTTGCAGCACGTAAGAGACTCGGTCTTTTGCGCCGGTTTCCAAACCGCAGTATGCGAGCGGTTGAAACCCCCATGCGGAGATATAGTAATACGCCGCTTGTTTTGCATTACCCACGTATAGCTCAACATAGTCGGTGCCAAGAAGGGGTAAAAAATCTTCCGCTTCAGGAACGGTTTTTTCAAGTTGAAGCGAGGTGTTGTCGACTTTCATAGTTCGAAATTAGAAGGAGTTATGATTCTAACCAGCTGGTTTTATAGGTGTCGTCATTGAGTTGAATCGCTTCGCCGGTCACTTTTAAGGGGCGAAAAGTATCAACCATAACCGCCAACTCAGCAGTTTCTTTTTGTCCAATACTTCTTTCCGCTGCTCCGGGGTGTGGTCCGTGTGGAATGCCCCCCGGGTGAAGCGAAATATATCCTTTTTCCACATGATTCCTACTCATGAAATCGCCATCGACGTAGTACAAAACCTCATCGCTGTCAATGTTGCTGTGATTATAAGGTGCGGGAATAGATTTCGGATGATAATCGTATAGTCGCGGACAAAATGAACAAACAACGAAGTTGTG
>CANIAA010000135.1 GCA_947465255.1 Flavobacteriales bacterium
GACCGAAGTAACTCGGATCGGTGAATACTTCCTGGTAGCCGGTCATAGCCGTGTTAAAGGCTATTTCACCGGTAGCAATGCCGGTTTTACCGCATGACTTTCCATGGAAAACAGTACCATCTTGAAGTACCAAAACTGCAGGGATAATTGAGCGATTCATCGGGTGGCGAAATTAGTCTGAACATGGTGTAGAAACCACAGAGGATTTTTAACAAAAGGAGAATTCTCTCGAGAGAAATTGACGAGAGATAAGCATATACAGCGAAAACGAAGCACAGCAACCAATTAGTTAGGCCTGTTCATAATTCGAAATTGAGAATAAAATTGTATAACCCAATAAGATTGCTATTTTTGCACTATTGGAATCATTCCAGTTCCAATCCACATAGATGAAAAACGTTCGTTGGTCAATCTTCTTTTTGCTCGCACTGGTTGTGCTTGCAACATCCTGCACTCGACGCAAAGATGCCTGTGCAGCTTACAACCGCACTGAGGTGCCGCAGATTAAGTAATCAATTCGTGTAAGAAAAATTTATTTCCTGCTTAATGTCCGAGTGCAAGCTCTTCGCAACCGGGCACGTCATCGCTGCATTTTCCAAGATTGCTTTCTCTCTGTCTGAATAGCCTTTATCCTCTAAGCGAATGAGGATGTGGATTTCCCCAACTCTGCGCGGTTCACTATACATCACCTTTTCGATATCAGCATGCACCTTCCCCAATATGATGCCCTTACTTTCTGCACTAATACCCATTAGAGTTATCATACAGGACGCAAGTGACGTGCAGAGTAAATCGGTTGGTGAAAATGCTTCACCCTTTCCATGATTGTCCGTTGGTGCATCCGTTATCAGGGTATTTCCTGATTTCAGATGTTCAGCTCGGTTGCGAAGATTGCCTTCGTAGGTTATAGTCATTCCGGGATTCATGATGCGTATCAAATTTGTCTCAAAACTACTGCAGCTTTGCCGGAGTTCATGAAAGAGTATGTTACCTTTGATTTCGAAATGAAGCGTTTCCACATCATCGGTTTTTTAGTGTTCGTTTGCCACCTGGCTTGGGCTCAACCTATACCCGAGAGTGAGATATTGCTCTACAACAAAATGCGCCAAATTGGAATAAACGTCAACACGAATGGGTATGGCATAAGCACCAAGTTTGGACGCTACACCGACGCAACCCATCTTTGGATTTTCGGCGGGGATTTTATGTTTGTAAAACACGAAAAGGAAACGAAGACCTGGAATCCCGTTAATGACCCTAATGCGCGGCCGTATTACTATGGGAAGCTCAATAACTTTTATGTGCTTCGAGCGCAAATAGGCCGCAAGAAAATTCTTACCGAGAAGTTGCGCCACAGCGGTGTTCAGATATCGTATAATTGGTCAGTAGGTCCTTCGTTCGGATTTACCAAGCCCGTTTATCTGGAGATTGTTTACATGAATGAGCCTAACAATCAACCCTATTTAGAAGTCGAAAAGTTTGATCCGGATTTACATTACATAGACAACATATATGGCAGGGCCAGCTCGCTCCGAGGCTTTGATGAATTGAAGTTTCAGCCGGGAGCATTCGGCAAATTCTCATTCACCTTCGAATACAGCAATGAGCGTGAGCGTTTGAAAGGCATAGAGGCCGGAATGGCCGCAGATGCATTCAGCCGACGTATACCCATCATGGCCATATATGATGAAGCAAGTCAGAACCCAAAGAACCATCAGTTGTTCTTGTCGTTATATCTCAATTTTTTCATAGGTACCAAATACGATCAGAAGTGAGCGATACCTCTACACCTGCAACAACCACTAACACACGTGTGCCCAAGCCAAAGTGGCTTCGCGTTAAACTACCCACCGGTGAGAACTACCGCAAGGTTCGTGGGTTGGTCGACCAGCATAAACTTCACACCATTTGCGAAAGCGGCAATTGTCCGAATATGGGCGAATGCTGGGGAGAAGGCACAGCGACCTTCATGATTTTGGGCAATATCTGTACACGTTCGTGCGGTTTTTGCGCTGTTGCAACCGGCAGGCCTCTGGCGGCCGATCCACAGGAGCCGGAAAGAGTTGCAGAGTCAATTCGTCTCATGGGCGTGAAGCATGCGGTAATAACTTCAGTTGACCGTGATGATTTACCCGATGGTGGCTCAACCATCTGGTTCAACACTGTGGCCGCTGTGCGCAGGGTTTCACCGGGCACTACCATGGAAACGCTCATACCCGATTTTGCGGGCAAATGGGAAAATCTACAGCGCATCATTGAGGCAGCTCCTGAGGTTGTATCGCACAACCTGGAAACGGTTCGTCGCCTTACCAAGCAAGTGCGCATCCAGGCAAAATACGACCGTAGTCTGGAAGCATTACTCCGCCTCAAACAAGGAGGTATGCGGACCAAAAGTGGTGTTATGCTGGGACTTGGAGAAACGGAAGAAGAAATTCTCGAAACAATTGATGACCTGGCATCGGTAGATGTAGATATTCTCACGCTTGGCCAATACTTACAGCCCACTCCAAAACACTTGCCTGTGGCTTCCTTTATTACACCTGAGAAATTTGCAGAATATAAGGAATACGCACTCAGCAAAGGATTTCGCTATGTTGAAAGTGGTCCGCTTGTTCGCTCTTCCTATCATGCCGAGAAACATCTATTTTGATTGATGAAATCTAGCTCGACACGAAAGCGCATCGGGATTAATGGGTTTGGGCGTATCGGACGAACTCTTACGCGTCTTCTGATGGAAGATGACCGATTCGAATTAGCAGCCATCAATGATTTGTCCGATAGCAAAAGCCTAGCGCATTTGTATAAATATGATTCTATTCATGGTCGCGCAAAGCAAGAGGTAGAGACAGATGGCCAGCATCTATTGATTGGTTCTACTGTAATACCTTTTCATTCGCATTCGGTGCCGCATGAAATTCCATGGCATAGCAATAACGTCGATATTGTAGTTGAGTGCACCGGTCAATTTAAAACAAGTGATACACTCAAAGGGCATATTTCCGGAGGTGCAAAGCGGGTATTGCTGAGTGTTCCGCCCGAGGACGACACCATTCGAACCATTGTATTGGGGATTAACGATCATCTTATTTCCGAGGATGATCTGATTCTCTCCAACGCATCATGCACAACGAACAATGCAGCGCCGATGATTCAGTTGATCGATGAATTGTGTGGAATAGAGAGTTGCTACATTACCACCGTGCACAGTTATACAGGAGATCAGCGCCTGCATGATTCACCCCATAAAGACCTGCGCCGAAGCCGAGCCGCAGCCCTTTCCATCATACCAACAACAACAGGAGCAGCAAAGGCCCTAACACGCGTATTTCCACATTTGAATGATAAAATGGGAGGGTGTGGATTTCGAGTACCGGTGCCAGATGGTTCTCTGACCGATATTACATGTAACGTACGAAATCCTCAATCGATAGAAGAGATAAATGCTGCATTCCGAACCGCTTCGAGCGAGCGATGGCCGGCTATATTGGAGTATACCGAAGACCCTATCGTTTCAGTAGATGTGATTGGTAACCCGGCATCCTGCATTCTGGACGCTAAGCTCACTTCCGTGATTGGCAATATGGTCAAAGTAGTCGGCTGGTACGACAATGAAGTCGGCTACAGTAGTCGATTGAGAGATTTGCTCGTGAAGTTATAATTGAGAAAGGCTCATCTTCACCCTTTGTCCCTAATCAAGCCATTCCTTGAGGACCACCAAAGCCCATGCTCATCATTGGGTCTTGTCCGGGAGCATCTTTGATTGTTCCATGCTGCGATTCGTATTTATTGATGTTCTCCATCAATGCATGCATAAGACGCTTGGCGTGTTGCGGAGTCAAAATAATGCGCGACTGAACTTTTGCTTTTGGAACGCCCGGCATCATTCGAATGAAGTCGACTACAAACTCAGCCGGAGAGTGTGTAATAATGGCCAGATTAGAATAAATGCCTTGTGCGATTTCTTCGTTCAATTCGATATTGAGTTGTTGTTGACCGTTTTCGTTTTTGTTGCTCATAAAAAAAGTGTTAGAGTATTTCCATCAAATCTGATAGCGAATGTAAGGTATAGGTGGGCTTGTAGTTATGTCTTACGGGACCATTTCCATATTCGGCATTGGTAGCATTCTGTTCCTGTTCCTTGACCGACAGATAAGCCTGATCCATTCCGAAATCGCGCGCACCGAGAATGTCGGCATCCCAATCGTCACCAATCATAAGCGACTCTTCCACTTTAGCGCCGGCCTGTTGGAGGGCATAGCGAAAAATATCAGGATGTGGTTTTCGCACACCTACATGCTCGCTATTGATCATATGCTCGAAATAACCTTCGAGCGCTGCGGCTTTCATTTTGTGGCCCTGCACTTCCACAAAACCATTGGTGATGATGTGCATTGCATACTGCCCCTTGCAGTAATCCAGCAGTTGATGCGCCCCTTCCATCGTGAGGGGTTGACGCGGTGCAACTTCGAGAAAATCAAGCGAAAACTGATCGATGAAATCGGAGGAAGCCTGATGGCTTACATCGGCGAAAGCACGTTCAAAGCGAACGTACCTTAAATCTTCCTTCTTGATTTTATCTTGCCGATAGAGGGCCCAGACATGGTCGTTGTGATAATGATATCGACTAAAGAAAAGTTCGAAGTCGATGTGGCCGATATGCTCGCCGTGCGTGACGAACAACTCCTCCATAGCAGTGCGCGTGTTTCGCTTCAAATCCCACAGAGTTCCGTCGAGGTCAAAAAAGAGGTGAGTGTATTTTTTCAAAATGAAAGTCCAATTTTTTTCATGCCAAACGCCAATGAAGAAAGCGCCACGCTCCAAAGAAAGAAAGCGATGATCATTTTAGGCAATGCATTGGGATTATGGCGATACAATTTTGCAGCAAGTACCGAAGCAATAGGCACAGAAATAAGGCCTGCGATAAGCATGAGCCCGTTTATTCCCCAGCGTTTCTTGACACGAATAAACCAGCGATTTCTGCGGTTGAATATTTTTCTTTTCGCATTGAAATGATGAGCGAGCCAATTGAAGAAGAATTCACCGAAATGAAAGAATATGAATACACCCAGGGCAGCTCCCGTGGATGTCACCATAATCACCTCAATCCACGACCACTCCTCCCCTACTGAAGGCTTCAACATCATACCAAAAGGCACAAAAAGAAACTTGACGATGGTTAGTAACCACCAACCCGCAATCTTTAGGAAGTAATCGATTATCATTCTTTTTTTCCGAAAGCCAAATCGCCTGCATCACCCAACCCTGGCACGATATACGAGTGAGCAGTCAGCTCACTGTCAATCGCACCGATCCAAAAGCGCGTGCTTTCCGGGAGTTTACTACGCAAATGATTCAATCCGGTTTCAGATGCGATTACACACGCTATGTGCACCCTAGCAGGCGTGCCGCGTTGCATAAGTTTCTTATAGACCTTTTCCAGCGAAAAACCGGTGGCCAGCATAGGATCGCAGAGTATCAGCTCCACGCCATCAATGGGAGGAGCACTCACGTAATCCACTTCAATTTCAAAATTCCCTGCCGCATCGTGTTTGCGAAACGCCGCAACGAATGCCGAATCAGCGTGATCAAAAATATTCATCATGCCGTGGTGCATGGGCAATCCGGCGCGCATGATGGTGCATAGCATAGGCGTAGCAACAGGCAGGCTAACCTCCGCAACACCCAGCGGTGTTGTTACCTCCTGCAGGGCGTAATCAAAAGACTTTGAAATTTCATAGGCCATGACCTCGCCGATTCGCTCGATGTTGCGACGGAAGCGCATGGAATCTTTCTGTATTTGTTCGTCGCGGATTTCGCGTATGAACTGGTTGAAAATAGAGTTGTGTTTGCTGAGTTCGTGAACCATGGCTGCAATTTAGGGCGGAAGATAATGGCAAGCAGTCGCCTAACAAATGATAACATAAGCAGTGAATGAGAACGCCCGGCGCTTTTGCGGTGTCGGATTCTATGTATATTCGCGCTTCAGTATGATGAAAGTACTTCTGAAGTCAGCACTGATTTACGACCCTACCTCGGAACATCACGGAAAAAAACGCGATGTTCTTCTCCAGGGAAACCGTGTTGTTTCCATTTCCTCTGAAATTCAAGATAACCGCGCAAAGCTCATTCAAGCTAAAGGTTTTGTGCTTAGTCGCGGCTGGACAGATATAGCAGCGCGCAGCGGTGAACCGGGCGCGGAGTACAAGGAAGACTTGAACAGTTTAAAAAATGCTGCCCGCCGAGGTGGATATACCCGCGTGGCCATTCTTCCTTCAACCTTGCCGGTGGTTGATAACAAATCAGCCATTCATTTCATCAACAATCATTCAGAGCCATCCATGCAATTGTTGCCTATCGGGGCCCTTTCTCAAAAAATGGAAGGCAAGCAGCTGGCGGAGATGTTTGATATGCAACAGGCCGGAGCCAAAGCGTTTAGCGACGATCGGGGATCTATTGGCACTGAGCTCATGTGCAGGGCTTTGGAATATTCGCGTAACCTCCAAAGCATCATCATGGTTATGCCTTGGGATCGTGGGCTTAATGGCAACGGACAAATGCATGAGGGCCCTGTGAGTGTAGCGCTCGGCATGAAAGGCATTCCTCATTTAGCCGAGGAAATCAGGGTTCAGCGCGACATCGAGCTGCTTCGTTATTGCGGAGGAAGATTGCATTTCATGCTCATTTCTAC
>CANIAA010000136.1 GCA_947465255.1 Flavobacteriales bacterium
TCTGGCGTTACAGAGCATAACCACGGTGGACTTGATGCATTGCTGGAATCAACCGTCAAGACAGTACTCGACAAGAAATTGAATGAGGAAGGCAATGCGTGGAAAAACGCTGTGGAGGGAATTCTTGATGCTGAAATAGGCGCCGTGCCTTCGTCTTTTGAGTTCAACGGAAAGAAGTATACCCCGGCACAGTTTCGGGATGAGATGAAAGTTAATGCGGCCGACTACATCAGCATAACTTCATTTACTCATCATCCGTTTTATTCATCGTTTGTGTTGGAGGTGCCCGACAATTGGGCCAAGGGAAGCTTCTATAATGTGCCGTTACAGGATTTGGAGAAGATTACAGAGAATGCATTAGACAATGGATACACCATTGCCTGGGATGCGGATGTAAGCGAAAAGGGTTTTTCATACGCGCAGGGAGTTGCCGTTGTTCCTGCTGCGATGCCTAAAAAGGAGGAATGGTGGACGATGATGCACCCCGAAGTAACACCAACAGCGGCTACACGACAAGATGCTTTTGATCGTTTTGAAACGACGGATGACCACTTGATGCACATCACCGGTAAATCGAAAGACCAACAGGGAAACACTTATTACATCACCAAGAACTCCTGGGGTGCCACCAATCCATTCAAAGGTTATCTGCATGTTTCGAAAAATTACTACCTCATGAAGACGGTAGGTATCGTGGTACACAAGGATGCAATTCCTTCTGACATTAGAAGCAAACTAGGATTGAAATAATCGATGAAGAAGTTCTCAAATCTGTCGGTTGGAGCTAAAATCTGGCGGGCTATCTGGTTGTCAGTAGTTCTATTTTTCGGAATCACCCTTTTCTGGGTGACTGCCTTGAAGTGGATAAATCCTCCTACAACCTTTTTACAACTAACAACTGATTGTCCTGCGGGAGTGGAGTTTCATAAAGAATGGGTAGATGGCGACAAGATTTCTACGTTTATGAAATTGGCTGTTGTTGCCAGTGAGGATAATAACTTCATGAAGCATGGAGGTATTGATTGGGGTGCTGTAGAGAAGGCTCGCAAGTACAATGAGACGGTGGGTAAGAAGAAGGGAAAGTATCGTGGCGCAAGCACTATTACGCAGCAAACAGCGAAAAATGTCTTTCTCTGGCCCGGACAATCTAAATTGAGTAAGTGGATTCGTAAAGGCTTTGAAGTTTATTTTACGTATCTGATTGAATGGATCTGGGGAAAAGACCGAATCATGGAAGTTTATCTCAACGTAATTGAAATGGGCCCATGTAAGTTTGGTGTGGGTGCTGCTGCGGACGATTACTTTGGTGTTTCAGCGGCGAACTTGACGCGTGATCAAGCAGCCCTCATTGCGGCTTGTCTGCCCAATCCAAAGAAGTACAGCGTTGCCAAACCGGGTACCTACATGAAGAAGCGGCAGGCTCAAATTGCTCGCCTTACACGATTGATAGGTGATGATTACTTCAAGCGTTATGGTAGTGAAATGGCGAAGGAACAGCGTGAAGCTATGGAGCGTGACGTAGAAGAAAAATTGCGTCAAGTGCCGGAGGAGGATATGCCTGTGATTGTTGAAGAGAATGAGGAAGTTCAGGTGCAGCAAGATGCACAATCGGAGCAACCTGCGGAAGATTCACCACCTGCCGAGACTGAGAAAGCAGAGGAGTCAGCAGATACAACCGGTACTCGTTAGAATCCGAATAGTCCGCCGACACGAAAAATGGGGTTGCTATAAGGGGAGTTTGGGTCTTGAATTAGGTCATACATGACCATGGCACTGAATCCAATTCTTCCACCGCTCGAATAGCCGGCTCCGACTAGCCATACGGGCACATTTACAGAAGCCATGTTGCCATATCGATCAGACGCCTCCCGTCGAATCATTTCGAATTCGGTATGGGCAATGATGGTTTTAACGATATACGCTCGGCTCCATAGACTCGCACCATAATTAGATTGTGAAATGCCTCCTTGCGAAACGTAGAAGTAGTTAAGTCCAACACCATTCACCCACCATTCTTTTGTACGATAGCCAATCATCGGATTAAGCTGGAAAAAAGTGGTAGCACCAAATGCTCCACCGAAGTTTCCTCCGAAAACAAGACGATCACGAAATGGTATTTCGGGCTGCGTGTTTTCCTTCTTGGTGGCAGAAGTAGCGTAATCTTCCTCTGTTGTTTTTTGTGCATAGCTATGCATGGTATTCAGGATCAAGAGGAGTATGATAAACGCTGGTAAACGCATAGTCAAAAATAGGATGGGTCTGCCCATGAAATCAAATTCTTCCTTTCTTTCGCATCAAACTTCGAACGCTGCATGAATGAATTGGAATTAGCAACACGTATTGTCGATCGCATGTATAACCATGATCCGATGTCGCAATGGTTGGGTATTGAACGTGTGCAGGATGGTCCTGGAATTTCTGTTCTTCGAATGGTGGTTCGCAAGGAAATGCTCAACGGTTTCTCCATTGCTCATGGTGGTATTTCCTATAGCCTTGCAGATAGTGCGCTGGCCTTTGCGAGCAATGCACACGGCGTGCAGGCGGTTTCCATAGAGACATCGATTGCGCACGTCGCTCAGGCACGCGAAGGCGATGTTCTGACGACACGCGTTGAAGAGAAAAGCTTAACCACTCGAACCGGACTTTATCACGTCGATGTAGTTAATCAGGACGGAAAGGTGATAGCCTTTTTCAAAGGAACTGTATTCCGCACAGGCAAAATGTGGGAGGTCTAAGCGAATAAATCAAGGGAGATATTTCACCAATTGCTTGGCAAAGCTTTTTCCTTGTTGCTCAATCACGATGTAATAATCACCTTCCGGATAGGCAGACATAGCGATGGCTCGTTTATACGTTCCTAGGCTGAGTACCTGTTCATCGTAAAGAAGTGTGTGGCCTTCTTTGTCTTTTAAAACAACCGTAACCGGTTCTTTGGACGTAAGTGAGAACTGAATTTCAATGTCGCCGGAACTCGCATTTGGGATGAAGGATAGTTGGTCGAAGACAAGAGAGTTGGCTTGTAGTTCAAGTGATTTTAACTTGGCCTCATCCATTTCTTCAAGTCGAAGTAAACCGCGTTGACTTGGTGTCTCAAACGTGTTGATGTCGGCACCGCCACCCAAGCTTCGAAATATTTCTTGCATCTGACGCTGTATGTCGTCGGCATCCATGTTGAATTCGAAATCGTAGAAATAGTTTCCTTCATCATCCATGCCTTTGAAGTCATGAAAAATCTGAAAGTCATCCGAGGTACTTGTTTTACGCTTACCTAATGTTCCTGTAATTCTCTTTTCTTTATCGGCACGCACTATAAGAAGTTCAACCGAGGTTTCAGGCGTGCACTTGCGTACTGCTGCCGATAGAGCCGCGAAATCCCCAACGCTCTCACCGTTGAATTCCAGAATAATGTCGTCATCAAGTAACCCCATGGCTTCGGCTGGAGAATTTGCTTCTACGTGTATGCTCACGCCCGCTGTACTTGGATTTCCGGAAGGTGTAACACCAAGAAAAGCGGCCTCACCTCCCATCAAGCCATCTTGTGATAAGTTGAAGGGCTGGAGAATGCTGAGCGAATCTGTCATACCCGGTTTGAACATAAAGATGGAATCGGGTCCCAGAATTAAGTTGAATGAGTTACCGCTTGATTCAAACTTGGGTGCAGGTTGAATAATGGCTTTTATTTTTTTGCGTTTGCCTTCGCGCTCAATTATCAGATTAAGACTACCGCCATCAACAGAACAATTATGTACTTCCTCGATAACTTGTTGAGTAGAGTAAATGTCCTCTTTGTTCAATTTTAGTATTACATCGCCGGGCAGAAGGCCGGCCTTGGTTGCCGGTGTGTTTGGGATTACCTCCGTTATGGAAACAGATTTTTCACTTGCGCATTTGCGCTGCTTACAGGGTATCTCACGGAGCATTACACCTAAAGCAGGTTTGCGCTGCGCAGGGCCAACACCGGGAAAACCGGGCATTCCGAAGGAGCGCTTCCCTTGCTTGAAATCGCGAAAGTCGCCTTCCGATAGAATATTTATTTCTATTTGCTGATCGAGAAAACCTTCCTGCTGCTCCGGTTGTGTATTGAGCTCGCGAAGCACATCCTCCAGACTGTTGTTGTCGTCAATGATAACTTCGCGCGTTTCTTGTGACTCGACGCCGTTTACATTTTTCTTGATGCGAATCTGAGCTTTTTGTTGAGCCCAAACTCCACCCACAATCAGGAAGCCGAAGCAGAGCGTAAATAACAGTGTCTTTTTCATTTGGAATACTATGGCCGAGTTGCGAAAATAAAACGGTGTGAGCCAGCCGAGGTGTTAAGACAATCCAAAAGTCTGTTAATGTCAGTCTTTAAAAAACAACAGCATGCGCCGTTGTATCAAATGCACATCTGTGTAGTAAAAATGTATAATGTCCTTGTAGCTATACCCCAGCTTCGACATGCGCATCGCTCCTTCCTGACACAGGCCTACGCCATGACCAAACCCTCGACCCTTGAAAATAACTTCACCTGAAGTATGTTCAATATCGAATTGTGTTGAACGCAGTTTCAAATCTGTTCGCATGGCTCGTCTTGGAATCTGCAGCGTGGAGTCGTGGCAATACATGGGGTTGCACTCGCCTAAAATGCCGCCGTCGCTTAACGATGCCAAATCGCCACTACCACGTTTTTGCTTGATGTAGGAATTCCATTTTTCGGCCGGAAGTCTTTTCTCCCAATGGCTATGAGGCATACTTACGCAGAATGTGTCACACCTGCCAATTAGATAAGGCACAGGTTTCGACCACGCAACTTCGGCATTGACGGTATGCCCTCCGCAATTGCTGTGAAACGCCGCTGTTATCAAATTAATCTCGTGGTCAACAATCACAATGTCTTCTGTTGCTTTGGCGGCTTCCTCTGCCAACGGTTCTTTGCGTGGTTTGCCATGATAAACCTGGCAGTGGGTTCCGTCACAAATCTCATAATTGGAATCCAGGTGACGTGTTCGGTTATTTAATGCGTACGTGCGACTGATTACCGCCTGTACTTTATAGTATTCGAGCTCGCTGCCCGCACCGCTTTCTGCCTCGATTACACCAGCAACGTAATCTTCTATGTCAATGCGATTTACCAATTGTAAATGCCCGTTAATGCTGAATGCAAGTAAATCGCCTTGGTATATGCGATTGCTTGGCTTTTGTGCAGCAGGTTGCGCTTTGAACTCTCCGTGGTTTTCTGTTTTCCAGGTTATCTTCCTAAAGCCGGAGTGATTTTTTCCTGCGTAGAAAATGTTCACCTTTCCACTAATAGCCGTGATGTCGGCTGTTTGGCCGGTCGATACCGTAAACAGCACTTTGTCATCGCCCAGCACTTGATAGTTGCCTTCAACCGGGCTAATGCCGCAGCGCAAGTAATTGGACTGACAGTGCATCCCAATCAAAATCGGATCGGCCCATGATGCCAACCGACAAACCATAAGGACACACAGAAAGAACCACTTCATCATGGCAGCAAATTACGAGCGAGCCGAAGGGGTGTCTGAAAAGGATTCGATAATTTTCAACATCGCATTGGCAGTTCTGTCGGAAGCCCCTTGGCCGCCAAGTGCATCATGCAACTCTTGGTAGTCCTGCAGCAGTTGTTTTCTTCTCGGTTCACTCTTGAGTAGTTCCAAGAGTTGTTTTTCAAGATTCTTTGGGGTCAAATCGTGCTGGATAAGTTCCGTTACTGCAGCGCGGTTCAGAATAAGATTAACGAGCGAGATGTATTGAATCTTGACCAGTCGTTTGGCGATGGCGTAAGATATTGGCGAGCCCTTGTAACAAACCACTTGCGGAACCTGATAGATACCCGCTTCTAATGTTGCCGTGCCGCTTGTAATAAGGCCGGCATCGGCATGACGCAGAATTTCAGAAGTTTTTCCGAATAGGATTGTCATGTTTTTTCCGGCTGAAACTGCTTGATAAAACGACTCTGATTGTGAAGGAGCGCCGGCAACGACAAACTGATATTCCGGAAAACGCTCGGTTACCTCCAGCATTATCGGAAGCATGGTTTTTATTTCTTGTTTGCGGCTTCCGGGCAAAAGTGCAATGATGGGTTTTTGAGTCAGATTATTGCGCCGCTTAAAGTCTTCTTTTGATTCAGAGCTGGTGCTTATTTGATCCAGCAAAGGATGGCCAACGAAGGTCACCGGCATTTGGTGTCTTTCGAAATATTCTCTCTCAAACGGTAGTACTACGAAAAGATGATGTATGTGCTTGCGCATAGCATGAATGCGGCTTTCCTTCCAAGCCCAAACCTGAGGAGCGATGTAGTAGAGTACCGGAATTTTGTGTTCGTGCGCCCATCGAGCAATGCGCAGATTGAAGCCCGGATAATCAATCAATATCAAAGCATCAGGCTGAAATTCCTCAATATCATTTTTGCAAAAGCGAATATTGCCGAGAATTGTCCGAATATTCAGCAAAACCTCGTAAAAGCCCATGAAAGCAAGGTCACGGTAATGCTTCACAATCTGCGCTCCCGCCTTCTCCATCAAATCGCCTCCCCATGCGCGTATATCGAGGGATCCATGACGGGCACGGAGCGCTTTTATCAGGTTGCTCCCATGTAAGTCGCCGCTCGCTTCTCCTGCTATGATGTATAATTTCAAGGTGGGTGAGGGTTTTAATAGAGCCATGCAA
>CANIAA010000137.1 GCA_947465255.1 Flavobacteriales bacterium
ATCCGTTGTGGTGAACACTTCTTTGGCTGTTTGAATGCACTGGCGTATGATTAGTCGGAGGTCATCACCGGTTAATTCCATTGCAGCGCATTCTTCGTATGCTTTGCGCAGTTGAGTGATGATTTCACGCTCACCGATGATAGCAGAATCTAGACTCGCAGCGACATTCAATAAGTGTTCTGCTGCCTCTGCGCCGTTGTGACGTTCGGCGCGAGCGGCGATGGAGCGAATATCTTCTTCCGTTAATTCAACACCGGTCGCCGCAAGCATTTGAGCAGTAACGCCGGGACACACGTAGTGAGGAAGTGTAAATATGAATTCTACTCGATTGCAGGTAGAGAGGTACATGACTTCGCCCATTCCGCAAACTTCTTTGACGCTAGAAAGAGTGTCCTTTCTCGCATCATCGGTAATATGGAATTTACCGATGGTTTCCAGAGGAAAATTCTTATGGGTAATGGCTACAACTCGCAGATCGTTCACGTCGAAATTCTTTGTTTGCAAAGATTTTTCAGACGTACTTGGCTATTGTCACAAGAAAGTCAATGCGCGCACTGAGAATTGTCAATTATCTCGGGCGGAATTTTTTCTTCTTGTTGTTCTTATTGAATTTGTGCTTGTTCTTTTTGCCGAAACGTTCGGTTTCGTATTCTTTGAATCCACCGGCTGTAAGTGGCTTCACCGTTTGGAGTTGCGTGACATTTTCCAGACGAATACTGCCTTTAGACAACATACCCAAGTCTTTCAGGATAACATCGTCATGCACAATATTGCGGTTCCAGTTGGTCGCATTGTACTTCATAACATTGGCTATGGTCAGTGCAAATGCGTTTTTTTCTTCTCCCTCTTCCATAGCTGCACATTTGCGAATCATAGATTCAACATAATGTCCGTAGTGCCCGAAACGTATTTGGTTGTTCGGGTAGGGCATGGGTTCCGGTTTGCTCTGTAAATGCTCTTTGTCGGGCTTCGGGTAAGGACTATCCACATCCAGGCGGAAACCTGACATGATGTGAAGGTGGTCCCAAAGTTTATGGTTGAAGTCTTCAATATCGCGCAGGTGGGGGAAAAGCTGGCCCATCACACTGAGCACGGCGCGCACACATTTATTGCGTTCTTCACGATCTTCGAGAGTGAGAGCATATTCCACCATGCGCTGAATGTTTCTTCCGTATTCAGGAATGATAAGGTGCGGGCGGTTGCTATTATAGGGCTGAAGATTCAGCTTATCGTTGATAGTCTCTTGCATGATGGTGTGGGGAAATCCAAAAATTGACAGCACGAAAGTAAGCCAAACCGAATAAAAAAGCATGGCATACAGAAAATGCTTAGATGGACCTTTAGTTTCAACGGAATATTCAAAGCGCTTTTACTAACATTCATAGGTTCACTTTTTTGAAAAGTCGGTTTGCAATAGCCTCGATTGTTGTTCTTTATTAGGCCAATCAAATTACTGTTGTTGGCATTTGCCTAAAGGTGCTGATAACGAGAGCCAAACCCATATCAACCAACATGGAAAACTCATTCAAATTCGACTTGCCCGCCAATAATTCATCCATCATTAAGGTGATTGGAGTCGGCGGAGGTGGCAGCAACGCTGTCAATTACATGTATGAACAAGGAATCAAGGGAGTAGATTTTATTGTCTGCAATACCGATGCTCAGGCACTCGACAAGAGTCCTGTTCCGCTGAAAATTCAGCTGGGCAGCACGTTGACTGAAGGTCGCGGAGCAGGTTCAATTCCTGAGGTAGGTCGCAATGCGGCTATTGAAAGCCTGGAGGAAATAAAAGAATTGCTGAGTGATAATACCACCATGGTCTTTATTACGGCCGGCATGGGCGGAGGTACCGGTACAGGCGCTGCTCCCGTAATTGCCAAGGTAGCGCGCGACCTGGGTATTTTAACTGTAGGTATTGTAACCGTTCCCTTCATGTTTGAAGGTAAGAAGCGTTCAACTCAGGCTGAGCTTGGATTGGCGGAGATACGCGCGAACGTTGATACCCTTTTGGAGATCAACAATGATAAGCTTCGCGAGTTGTATGGCAACCTTACTTTGAAGGCTGCATTTGGTCATGCTGATGAGGTTCTTTGCACAGCAGCCAAGGGTATTGCGGAAGTGATTACGCTCATCGGAACGGTAAACGTCGATATGAACGACGTAAAGACCGTAATGAAAGATAGCGGCAAGGCCATCATGGGCTCGGGCCGTGCAAGCGGTGAAGGCCGTGCACGCAAGGCTGTTGAGTCTGCTCTTGAGTCACCATTGCTCAATGATCGCGACATCACAGGTGCGAATTTCGTATTGCTGAACATCACCCATGGCAATGATGAGTTGCTGATGGATGAGATCAGTGAGATTACTGATTACATCCAGGAGCAAGCCGGTATGTCGGCCGAAGTTATCTGGGGCTATGGTCAGGATGTTTCCCTTGGTGATGAAGTTTGTGTAACAGTAATCGCAACCGGCTTCACCGGTAATGGTAACTCTGATAGCTGGAGCGACCGTGTTGAAGAGCCAAAGAAAATGTGGCTCGAGGCTGAAGGCGCGAAGGAAGTTGTGGCCAAAGTAGAAACTCCTGTTGCCGATGTGCCTGTTGTGAACGCAGCTCCTCCGGTAGTTGAGGAAGTGCCTAGCGAGCCGTTTTTGAAGGTTGTTGAGGCGCCTGTTGAATTCGAATTCGAGGTTGTGAATAAGATTGATGAGCAGGCAACGGATATTGAGGATGTGCCTACCATTTCATCATTGAAAATTCGCGAAGAGGAGTTGCCCCTCGACGAACCCGTATTCATGGAGCTTGGCAGCAATATCAGCGATATAGCGGCAAAAACCATGGATGAGGCACCTGCTGCATCTTTGATACACAAAGAAGAAGTTAAAGAGGAAGTTGTGATGAGCGATCGTCCGAATCGCAACGAATTGCTGGCACGCAACAAGGAGCGCGAAATGCGCATCCGTGAATTCACTATCAAATTGAAGACTCCAAATGGGTTGAGTGAATTGGAAAACGAGCCGGCATATGCACGCAAGAAGATTTCATTGGATAGTTCTCAGCACAGTTCTGACAGCAATATTTCACGTTACTCTTTGAATGAGTCGGTTGATGAGGCCGGCCAGCGCAAAGTAGAGCTTCGTGAGAACCCTTTCCTCCACGACAACGTGGATTGATTCCTTAAACTGAAAACAATTAAAAAGCCACCTCAAGGGGTGGCTTTTTTATGCAATCAGGTCAGAGCTTCTTTTATGCCCCGCGCTTTTCTTTTACGTTCTTAAGTCGAATGTTGAGGGACTCTACAATGACCGAGAAGAATAGTGCCGCGTAACCATATGTTTTAATGTTTACACCTTCAGGTAAGTGCAGGACGTGCGCGTCTTCAAGTGCTTCGAGCACGAGTATCAATCCAATTACAACAAGAAACGCAAGAGCGAGCATCTTGATGGTTGGATATTTTTCAATGAAGTCGCTCACATAGGGCGCAAACATCAGCATGGCAATCATTGCTACCACTACAGCCATAATCATCGTTGCTAAAGCGAGTGCGGCGTTGGGGTTGTCAGATGTCACACCCACAGCGGTAATAATTGAATCGAATGAGAATACAATATCGATGAGTGTAATCTGCAAAATGGCTTGTGTCCATGTAAGTTGACGCGATTTCGCTGTTTCTTCCTTATCGGCAATTTTGAACTTGTGATAAATTTCTGTAACCGTTTTCACAATCAAAAATGCACCACCACCAAACAAGATAAGGCCTCGGCCGGTGATGGGTATGTGCCCGATGAAGAAGAACGGGTCGACCATTTTCGTAATGAAGTTGATGGTCGAAAGCAGCAAAACCCGGACAGCGAGGGCAAGCATCAGGCCTATGAAACGCGCGCGTTGTTGGTCTTTCTTATTGGGTATGTACCCACAGATGATCGCAATGAAAATGATGTTGTCAATGCCCAACACTATTTCCAAAACAACCAAGGTGAAGAGGCTGAAAATTCCACTAAACGTGGTAAATACTTCAATGAAAGCGTCGAGCATGTAGCGTAAATATTTGCGGGGTCGAAGATAGTGTTCGGAATGCCAAGGAAAAAGAACGCACGGGAATATCATATTCCCGTGCGTTGTAATGGTTGGGCGCTCTTATTTCTTTACAATACCACCGGGGCCTTCCAATGAAACGGAAGTTGTACGTGTTGCGTTATTGGCTTTGATGAGCGAGTCTTGTTTTCTTTTCATCTCTTCCATCTTCTTTTCCTGTTCGAGGTATTCTTTGTAGGAAGGCAATTGGAACTCTTCCAATTGTGTTTTTACGATTTCATCAATAGCCTTGAAGTCGGTATTGTCAGGAGCATTGGTAATGGCCATGGTGCTGAGTCGGTCATTGATTTGAACGCGCATGGTGATGTCTTTTTCAATCAGAGTGCGGTGTTTTTCATCGAGGCTGTGATAGAAATCGATTTCCTGGTTGTTGATGTCAATCATGCGCTTGCTGAGTTCAAGCGCCTTCTCATCGAATTCTGCCTGGTACATCAGGTCAACGAGTTGCCACATGATTTGCGGTTGCTCGTATGGCACGTTGTATTCCGGCATTACATCGAGTGAGCGTTGGATTACCTCGCGGGCTTTTTCAAGATCACCTTCTTCGATAAGTTGTTCTGCCAGGTGGCCAAATTGCAAACGCAAGTTGGTGGTCATGCGGCGGTTGTTCTCATCCATGTAAATAGGCATGTTGTCCATGTTGCCCCATTGGAATTTGTTCATCATGTTTTCGTACATGATGCTGGAGCTCACACCCCCGTCGATGTTTGGGTTCGGATTTTTCTTGTGCTTAATCGGTGTAAGACGGTATGCAAGGCCTTCGAGTTGGAAGTACTGCTCCAGTCCCATGTAAGCATCACCACCGGTAGTAACTGCGAAGTAAACCGGGCGATTCCAATCCATGTTATTCAGGAGGTCAAGTACCGCCAGGTTTGCTTTCGTGATGTATGAGCGAGGGCGGCCGCCTCCATCAACTAAGCTGAATTGGATGTTGGTAACCAGAGTGTCACCGTCGTTCATGAATGGGCGATAGGTTTCTGCCACTGCGCTATCTACTTTCATGCTGAACTTATAGCTCGGCAGATAGGCAATCTTGTTGCGGCCGTTGTCTATCGTCTTGCTATCATCCAGCGCAACCATCATAGCTTCTGCAATCGGCATGAAGCCTTTGGTTTCACGGTTAGGGTCAACGAACATAACGTCGCGCGTGCCTTGACGGTATTTCTGCTCGGGCATTTTGAATGGAACAGGCTGCCCATCGTATGCCTGGCGCTTCATCTGGTCAATGTACCAGTCTGTGTTGAGCAGGGAAAGGTTTACCACGCGCACGTCTGTGCGGATACCTTCCACTTCTTGCGCATACCAAAGTGGGAATGTATCGTTGTCGCCGTTGGTGAAAATGATAGCATTTGGTTGCAGCGATTGCAGATAGTTGATGGCCATAGCCAAACCTGTTTTACGGTTGGCGCGTGTGTGGTCGTCCCAGTTTTGATAAGCCATCAGGGCAGGAGTGACCAAACAAATCAGCATGGCAGCAAACGCCTTGCTCGAGGTTTCACCTTGAATCACTTTGCCGAGGAGCATCATGAGTGCTAGCATA
This sequence comes from Flavobacteriales bacterium, assembly GCA_947465255.1. GTDB lineage: Bacteria > Bacteroidota > Bacteroidia > Flavobacteriales_D > Sanyastnellaceae > JAIBBG01. Next base: position 5,631 of record CANIAA010000137.1, read on the forward strand.
GCTGTTGCAACTATGCTCATATACATCAACGAATAACCAAAACCATTGCTTCCGGTTGCTAGGCGCTCGGCGAACAGAATGATTACAGAGCCGCCCACCGTCATTGAAGCCACTTTGGTTACGTTTTGGAAAGTCCATTGTGTTGCTGCGAAGTAGAGTGCATAGACAGCGAGACCAATCCAAATAGCAAATGCGTAAAACGAACCGGCAAACGCATAGTCACGTTCGCGAGGTTGTTGAGGTGTTTGGTTCAGATACACAATGATGGCAAAGCCGGTGAGCACGAAGAGAAGGCCCACCACCCAGAAATCTTTCTGGCTTCGAGTCATTTGGAAGATCAAGCCAATCAAACCCAGTATGAGCGGGAGCATGAAGTAGACGTTGTATGCGCGATTGCCTTTTTCCATATCGGAAATTTTCTCACGATTGCCCACGCGCTCCTCGTCGATGAGGTTCACGCCCGACATCCAGTTACCTTCTGTGAATTCACCATGGCCCTGACGGTCGTTTTGACGCCCGGAGAAATTCCACATGAAGTAGCGCCAGTACATGTGCCCAACCTGAAAGCTGGTAAAGAATCGGAAGTCTTCGGCCGCTGTCGGAATCATTTTTTCGCGCATGCGGTCGAGGCTTTTTAGCAAGGTACGCGGATCTTGATCTTCGAAACCACGCGGCATCTTGTTGGCTTGCGCGTAATAGTTTAATGCACCTTCCGATTGGTCAATGGCCTGCTCCGCGTTTTTTACTTTCTCCTGACCTTTTTCGTTATTCCAGTTTTGGTAATTGCTCCATTCTTTGTAGTCTTTGATGTGGTTGGCCTGGTTGGAGTGCATGCGAGGGAAATAGCCACAGAAGTCTTTATCGTAGTTGGGAATGCTTCCTTTCTTTTCGCCGCTTTCAATATACTCTTCCACAAGGGAAAGTTTTTCGTCGGGGTGCGAAGCGATGTATTGCTCGGCGGTGAACTTATCGCGGCTTGATAGTATGAGTTTGTTTTTGGTGCTGTTTTCACG
>CANIAA010000138.1 GCA_947465255.1 Flavobacteriales bacterium
CGGAACACATCGTTCAGTCCGTCGCCATCGGGAGTGATGGCAGTAGGCGCGAAGATGTAAATGCAATCTACCTTCATGTTTACGGTATCGCGCGATTCGCATCCGTTTAAGGAGCTGATGAGCACAAGGTCAGAGGTGCGGCGCGGAGTTTCGATAGTAATGGTGTCACCCAAGCCGGCTTCAATACCGTCAATTTCCCAATACGACTCATCACCATCGGTACGCCCGAAAAGCAAGGTAAAATCTTCGCAATCGCTGAAGAAGTCTTCACCCGCATTCACTTGCGGATAAGGGCTGAAGAAAACCGTCACGGTGTCGTTGGCACTGCAACTCACGAGGTGACCTGTAACGATGTATGTGCCGCTATTGGTCACCGAAAGAGTATCAGCCACGATACCTCCTTGCCAGCTGTAGCTTACAAATTCGCCTTCGGGAATGAGCTGCACTATTTCGCCTTCGCAAGCCGTGTCTTTTGAAGCTGTAGTTTCAATGGTCATGTCGACCTCTAAATCAACTGCTATGGTATCGCTGTAAATAGGGCAGAAGCCGTCGGTGTTGGTGTAAGCGGAATAGTAGTAGTCGCCGTCTATTTGAGCATTTATAGATGGGCCTGTCTCACCGGGGAGAATATTACCATCTAAATACCACTGAAGATATGCGTTTCCGGGAAGAACTGAAGCCGCAATGGGGAATTCCAGGAGGCAGGTTTTTAGAGTGTTGTTGATGCCATAGGGCGGGGGAGTCCAATTTGCCAACGTAGCTTGCGTATGGGAAGTGATGTAAACAGCTTCGCTATACCCTATACAACCGTTGTCATCAATAACTTTGAGATAGATGCTGTCTGCTAAATTATGAGTTGCGTTTATGAAAGAAGAGATTGAATAAGGCGCTGTTGTTGTATCATTTAGGAACCAAACATGGACCGGATAGGAGGGATCCGTTGAATTGAGTTCGATTGGAAAGTCATTTGGGCATATATTAAAGGGCCCCGGTGGAGTTATTTCCACAACCGGATTATCAAACACATTCACCACGAAATCTAATGGATCGCTATCGCATCCATTTTCCGTAACTACCAACTGGCAGTTGAAAGTGCCTGCTGCGTTGGTTGGGAAGTTCCACTGGGTTGCATTTGGCACTGTGACGGTTCCGTTTGTCCAACTGAATAGGTCGTATACGGTGGGTAGTGAAGGAATTATAGGTGAAATGGTCAAAGGTTCATTGATACATGCTGAAAAGCCCGGTGGAGCATCATAAATTACCTGAGCTTCGGGATTAGGCACAATAACATCGATGGCAGCTGTGCTCAGCGTGCAAGCTCCTGCGATGATGTCAACTTCGTAGGTGCTTGCATCCGTCAAGCTTGCGTTCGTTATAGTGTATGCTGCTGCTGTCGAAAGAATGGTTGCCGAAGTGCTCGGGTTTGTCCACTCATACGAGACCTGCATTGTAGTTGGAGGAGCAGGTGTAAGGGTCGCACTCAAGTCGATATTATCGTCTATGCAAACGATGTATTCGCCATTGGCAGTAGTAGATGTAGATCCTGTTAGAGTTAAAGTAGGAAGCTCCTGAATATTGATGGTAACAGTGCTGCTAACGGTGCTTGGAAAAGAGCTTGCAGTTGAAGTACAGCTATTCGTTACTGTTAATGTCGCCGTTACGGAACCTGAATTAGGAAAGGAAATAGTCTGAACCAGATTATTATTGATTCCTGATATACCCGGAATGCTCCAAGTGATTGTTCCTGTTGGGCTTAAGATACTTGAAGTAGCATTAAAGGTGACACTCCCTCCTTCACAGATGTTTGAGCTGGATGTTACAATACTTGGAACAGGTGTTTGGTCGCTATTTAATGTTCCCGGGGTGAAGTTCGGATCGTTGTAATAATTGGGTGGTATATGGCAGTCTAGAGCATTGGTCTGTCCGGTAACAATCGAAATGGTTTCAGCTACGGCAACACCCGCAGCGAAGTTCAGTGAAGTGGCCGGACATCCCGGAATTGCAATCGTGGTTAGGTTGACAGAGGCGAAATTGGAACCTCCCCATACAACGCCATCCGTGGGTTGTCCGTTTGCATCGAAAAGGAGCAATTGTTCCCCTCCGTTAGTGAAAGAACCAATATTCTGATCTATTCCACCAACTGGACCATCGCAATTACATGTTTCCCAATCCAAATCGGGAACAATTCCGTAGGTTGACAAGCTGTCTGCTGCTGCAGAGCCAATAAGGAAAGTTGCTCCCGGGGCAAGAAAATAAGGGGTTCCTGGACTCGAAGGAGGAATTGTTATTGAAAAATCTCCGTCTGAAATGGTCATGCAGCTGATATCAATTGGGCTTGTTGAATTATTGATTAACTCAACCCATTCGTTGGAGTCTGGCCCTATGCCATCGTTTCCTGATGACACCATGATTTCATTGATTGCAAGTTGTGCTACTCCTGTGATAGAAATCAGAAGGGATAGCAGTGTACTTGTAACTAAACGACATATAACGTTGCTCACAAAACTTGTTTAAGGTTCAATTTTTTTGGTGCGCGAATTTCGTAAATTAAGACTGAAGTTTCACGGTTTAGTTGCATTTAATTTACGTAAAGGGCCATGTTTGTGACCATTGTTACGAACACTTGTTTCGAGTACGTTGTAAGTTTGCACCATGTCAAGTACAAAAGGCGCTTTTACAGCCATGTTAAGTCACCGATGCCCTGTCTGTAAAGAGGCGTCACTCTATGAAAACCCCGCTGTTTACACCTTCCACAATCTCGGACAAATGCATAGAACCTGTCCGGTGTGTAAAACGAATCTGGTTCCTGAAACGGGATTCTACTTCGGTGCTGCCTATGTAAGCTGGGGACTTACCGTTGCTTTGTGGGTTTCAATCCTCGTAGCCTTGAAGGTGTTTGATGCTATGGGTTGGATCGAATTCGGATTCCTTACGCACCCCGTCACTTTTCTGTCGACGGGTATGGTCGCGACCATCCTTGTTTTCCCTTACTTGTTTCGCTTGTCGCGCAGCATATGGGCGTTCATGTTCATCAAGAAAAGCGGGAGTTAATGATATTTAGAGGGCCTGTTTTTGCATCCTTGCACATTCTCAATTCTCTTTTTGAAAGTTGGCCATAAGGAGTCTATAAAAATTCCTAGTAAGCACACACCACCGTATCGTAAATAGCGCCGTAGCCTATGAAGGCGCCAAGGCCTCCTTGCAGATTGCTCTCTAAGTTGAATGGAATGGCGAACGGACTTCCTTGATTTCCAATTTGTGCTTCCAGACTTCGGATGAACTTGAAGGCTCCACGATCGATGGTGCACCCGCGAATAGCAATGGTGTCGCCCACTTTGAAATAGCTTCGCTCGTCGTTTTCGTCATCGAATTTTTGGGAGTTCGACTCAATGCCTCGCGGATAAGCAAATTCAAAACTTAATCCATTGAAAAAAGTGTCATCGTAAACCGAGCCGAACGGCGCAATGAATGTGCGGTCTTTTGGCTCTCCCCGCAATGTTTCATCCGGAATATTGTCAGGATAACGGTTAATGCGTTTGGCGAACCATCTATACGCATTGCCCGTGGTGTCGGGGTCGGTTAACTGGCCGAAAAGAAATCCCAAGGTGTCTTGAACTTCGGGATTGATAATATCGAAGTACACCGTGTCTAACTCAACCAGGGAAGGAATTTTCGTAGCACCTGTGATAACGATGTTATCCTTCCGAATCTCAATGGAGTAGGTTGTATTGGGGGTTCCGGTCAGAGCAAAAGTGGTGTAGAGGCAGAGGTCAAGTGACTGTATGGATTCCACACTAACACCCAATGCTGCCGCTGCTAGCTCGAGCTCCTCAGGTTCCAAATCGGAAGAGCAGAATTCAACCAACGGATAGGGCTCTCCATCGACATAGATGGTAACATCGGCATCATGCACAAACAGATTCTGCAGTGAAGTAATATCCGTAGGGTCGAAATACCCCTGAGTCCACGTCAGCAATACGAGCGGAAAATCTCCGGGAAAGATGGTTCCTTCCACGACAATTTTATTCTCAGCTTCGGGCAAGTCAACCGTGATTTCTTTTTCGCAACTCATGAGCGAAAAGAAAAGGACAAACCCTATGAGCGAACCTACGAATTTCATACGTTCGAAAAACAGTTCGAGGCTACGAGAGTTCTCTAGTTGCTGGTGAATTGTTTCGCGAAGCGTTTGCGGTCGTTCTCATTGAGATACACTTTACGCAAACGGATACTCTTGGGTGTGACTTCCACGTACTCATCAGCGCCAATGTATTCCAATGCTTCTTCCAGACTAAAGCGGATAGGCGGAGCCATCACATTTTTCGCATCTGTACCCGAAGCACGCATGTTGGTGAGCTGTTTCGTTTTCGTGACGTTTACAACCAAATCATTGTCGCGCGAGTGCTCACCGATAACCTGACCTTCATACACTTCATCCATGGCGTCTACGAAGAACTTACCGCGGTCCTGAAGATTTGAAATACTGTAGGCAACGGCATTTCCTGTTTCCATACAAATGAGCGAGCCGTTCAAACGGCCCGGAATCTCGCCTTTCATGGGCTGGTACTCCTTAAAGCGGTGCGACATGATAGCCTCACCCTGCGTGGCTGTAAGCATGTAGCTTCTCAATCCGATAATGCCTCGTGAAGGAATTTCGAACTCAAGCACAGTGCGATCGCCCTTAGGCTCGAGGTTCTTCATTTCACCTTTACGCTTGGTAACAGCTTCAATGGCGGTGCCTGTCATATCTGTCGGCAAGTCGATGGTCAACTCTTCAATTGGCTCGTGCTTTTGTCCGTCAATTTCTTTTACCAAAACGCGGGGCTGTCCAATTTGAAGTTCATACCCCTCGCGGCGCATAGTTTCAATAAGTACAGACAAGTGAAGTACACCTCGACCGAATACCATGAAGCGATCAGCTTTATCTGTTTCCTGAACACGAAGGGCCAGGTTTTTCTCCAGTTCTTTTTCCAGACGATCCTTGATGTGACGGCTCGTTACGAACTTACCTTCCTTACCGAAGAAAGGAGAATCGTTAATCGTGAAGAGCATACTCATTGTAGGCTCATCTACTGCGATGGTTGGCAATGGTTCCGGATTTTCAAAGTCGGTGAAAGTGTCGCCGATTTCAAATTCTTCTAATCCATTGATTGCACATATATCACCCGACACAACATTTTCAACTTTGCGCTTGCCTAATCCTTCAAAAACGTATAATTCCTTAATACGACCTTTCACGACGCGACCATCGCGCTTGGCAAGTGAAATAGGCATACCTGCGGTCAATTCACCACGGTGAAGTTTGCCGATAGCCATGCGACCTGTGTAGGCCGAATAGTCGAGGGATGTAACCAACATTTGTGGTGTACCTTCACGCTTGATGGGGCCGGGTATGTGCTCCAACACCAAATCAAGCAACGGCTCAATGGTGTCTGTTTTTACTTTCCAGTCCAAGCTCATCCAACCGTGCTTGGCTGCACCATAAGCGGTAGGGAAGTCGAGCTGTTCTTCGGTTGCGCCGAGGTTGAACATCAAGTCGAATACCGACTCATGTACTTCGTCGGGAGTGCAATTTTCTTTATCTACTTTATTGATTACGACGATGGGCTTTAATCCCATTTGAATCGCTTTCTGTAATACGAAGCGTGTTTGCGGCATAGGGCCTTCAAAGGCATCTACCAGCAACAACACACCTTCAGCCATGTTCAATACACGTTCTACCTCACCACCAAAGTCACTGTGACCTGGAGTGTCGATGATGTTGATTTTATGCCCTTTGTATTGGATCGAAACATTCTTAGCCAGAATCGTGATGCCGCGCTCACGCTCGAGGTCGTTGTTGTCGAGAATGAGTTCGCCGGTTTGCTCGTTCTCACGAAAAAGCATCGCTGCGTGAAGCATCTTGTCTACAAGTGTTGTTTTGCCGTGGTCAACGTGAGCGATGATGGCAATGTTCCTAATTTTTTGCATGTGAGGTTTTTAAAATCGGGTGCAAAAGTACGGCGGGAAGTGGCTCTTTCGACCATCAAGTTCAATTGGATGTGTTGCAAGTGGAAGGTTGCAAGTTGAAGGTTGCACACCGGCGCAACTTTCAACCTTTAACTTTCAACCTTTAACCAAGTTCAATTGGAGGTGTTGCAAGTGGAAGGTTGCAGGTTGCAACTTGCACACCGGCTCAACTTTCAACCTTTAACTTTCAACCTTCAACCAAGTTCAAATGGATGAGTTGCAAGTTGAAGGTTGCAGGTTGCAGGTTGTAAGTTGCACACTGGCTCAACTTTCAACCTTCAACTTTCAACCTTTAACCAAGTTCACTTGGAGGTGTTGCAAGTTGAAGGTTGCAAGTTGCACACCGGCTCAACTTTCAACCTTTAACTTTCAACCTTCAACCAAGTTCAAATGGATGTGTTGCAAGTGGAAGGTTGCAGGTTGCAAGCTGCACACCGGCACAACTTTCAACCTTTAACTTTCAACCTTTAACCAAGTTCAATTGGAGGTGTTGCAAGTGGAAGGTTGCAAGCTGCACACCGGCACAACTTTCAACCTTTAACTTTCAACCTTTA
>CANIAA010000139.1 GCA_947465255.1 Flavobacteriales bacterium
CAATGTTGGCATCGCCCATATCGGCAAGCACGTGTTCACGCGCATTCATAAGTGCGATCCATCCATCGCTGTCATTCACCTCTTCAAACCACTCGTCGTAATAGCTGTCATCGGAGTAGTGGAAGTTCAAAATGTTTTCGCCGATGAGAATGAACTTCGTTACTCCCTCTTGCATCATGAGTTCAACAACTTCACGCTTCAAGAACATAATGTCGTTGTAAAGCACATCGTTCCACTCTCCTATCAACTCAATGATGGCAAAACCATTTTCGTAATGGCAATACAACACCTTCATGAAAAGCGTCTGGCTGCCAAAGCTGTCCCACTGCGGATGGATATAGTAGTTATAAATCTTAGATGAAAATTCGAATTCGGAATACTCACGCTCGAAGAACGGCGAATAGGGATCTTCCGCTGCTACATAGTAGCCGCGCCAGTTGTAGTATGGTTCGATATCGTGCATTGCTATTTCGGATTAGCGTGATCAACCGCTTTTCGCACGCTTCCATGCTCGAGCAACAACCGTTGTGCCTCCTCCTCCGACAAGCCTGTTTGTTGCATTACCATGGAAGTACCGCGGTGCACCAACTTTCGGTTGCTCAATTGCATGTCGACCATCTTATTGCCACGCACTCTTCCGAGCTGAATCATGACGCTTGTCGAAAGCATATTCAGCACCAGCTTTTGAGCTGTACCACTTTTCATCCGTGTGCTTCCCGTTACAAACTCAGGACCTACAACTACCTCCACCGGAAAATCTGCTACTTGCGTAACGGCCGAACCTGCGTTGCATGTGATGCAACCGGTTGTGATACCGGCTTCCCGGCATTTCGTCAATGCACCAACTACGTAAGGTGTTCCACCCGACGCAGCAATTCCAACAACCACATCTGCCGCTGTGATGGAATGCTCCTGCAAATCGAGCCAGCCTTGTTCGCGGTTGTCTTCAGCAAACTCGACAGGGTAGCGAATAGCGCGATCACCGCCTGCAATGAGACCGATGACAAGTCCATGCTCTACACCATATGTCGGCGGACATTCCGAAGCATCGACTATGCCCAGCCTTCCACTTGTGCCGGCACCGAGGTAGAATAAACGTCCACCAGCCTTCATTCGCTCAGCAGTGATGGCCACCAATTCTTCAATTTGCGGTATAGCCCGCTCCACTGCAAGCGGAACAGATTGGTCCTCGCGATTGATATTGACCAATAAATCACGGACACTCATTTCTTCCAAACGGTCGTAATGACTATCGCTTTCGGTGGTGGGCTTCATAGTTTGCATTTGACCAAATGTACCGATGCAGAGCAAGGTCCAATGAAAATGAAGTACAATTTTTTACACGGTTGGCGTTAAAAAATGCCCAACAATGGAGAGCAACACTCCGAAAATCCTAACTTACCTTGTCAACCATTATGACCATGCTTCGAATTTCAATTTGCAGCTTGGCCGCATTCTTCTCGATTGCCGCCTATGCACAAAAAGACACCACACGCACAAGCATCTTCACCGGTGCGTTAGCCACACCGCGAATCATGGCGGCGCGTCATGAATTCAATGACAACAACATGCGTGGTGCCATGCTCATCTATCGCGAAGTGTTGCAGTCAGACCCCAACAACGCGGCAGCTCTCTATGGAACTTCCGAATGTTATTACAATCTGAAGAAATACAAACTGGCACTCGAATATCTCAACAAAGCCCTCGAGAAGGAACCCCTTATTTCATCGGAATCCGAATTTTTCCGTGGACAGATTTATCACCGCACCGCCAAACTCGAGGATGCAATTGCAGCGTTCGATGATTTCCTCTCGAAAGAAAAACCAAGCACGTACGAATACGAGCTGGCTACACAATATCGCCTGCAGTGTCTCTATGCGCGCGACATGATGAAAAAACCGGTTCAAGTGGTCATTGAAAACATGGGTAACCTGATTAACTCCCGCTATGATGAATACACTCCAAGTGTGAGTGCCGATGGAAAAACAATTGTGTTTACTGCCCGTCGGAACGACACGAAAGGCGGACGCATGGATGAAGAAGGCGACTACAAATATTTTGAAGACATCTACTATAGCAATTACGATGAAACCAGCAATGAATGGTCTCAGAGCGTTGCGGTAGAAGGCGAACTGAATACAGAAACGTACGACGCAGTGCTCAGCATTTTTCCATCGGGCAATGGCATGTATGTTTACAAAAACACCGTGTCGAGCACCGGTGATATCTACTTCAGTGAATACCGACCAGGCACGAAGGAATGGACGGCTGCGCAAAAAATGCCTCGCCCTATCAACACATCTTACTTCGAAGGATCCATCTCGATGACAGCCGATGGCAACACGGTTTACTTCGTGAGTGAACGTCCGGAAGGCGAAGGACAAGGCGACATCTATGTTTCTACCAAAAAAGGCGAAAGCTGGACCAGTCCTAAAAATCTCGGCCCTGTCGTGAATACCGACTTAGACGAAAAATTTGTCTTCATTCACCCCAATGGAAAAACATTGTTCTTTGCCAGCAACGGACACCAAACAATGGGTAGCTACGACATCTTCAAAACGGAATACGTAAATGGTGAGTGGAGTGTACCCATCAATCTTGGCTACCCGATTAACACCGTCAATGAAGAGTCGACATTCTCGCTGACGAAAGACAACAAGACACTCTTGATTGCTGCAGAATATGACGACAGCTATGGTGAGCGAGACATCTACAAAATCGATGTGAGCAAGTATGAATTGTTATCCGGCGACTATGCGAAAAGTACCGCGGGTCAAATTCTTGTATCGTGCAGCTACCAGGCCGGTGAGCCAGCTAAAGATGCGCGCGTAGAGGCTTACCTTGTTTCGAATAATAAGCTAGTAGCAAGCACAGAAACGGATAAGGCAGGAAGAGCGAAATTGAATTTACCCGGCAACGAAACGTATAAGATTGTGACCATCATCGATGATTTCAAAAACGAAAAAGTGATTGATCTGACCTTGCGTCAAGAAGGTGAAACCGTCATCAAGCATGACGTGCTGATTAACCGCTAATCCCGAGCGGGTCGTTTGTAGAGTATCGTCGAGAATTGCGCTTTACTGCGCGTCTTCGGGTCATATGTAGAATATGTTGCCTTGTATGGAATAACGGCCATATCACTTTTCGCTATGATTTTCTGAACGCGCTTATACTCCGGATTGGCTTGACCCGGATAACTGATGCGTACTTCAATCACGAGATTTTCAGGCGATTCAATTCCAAGATCTTCCAGAAAGATGGAGTGAATCATGTGTGAACCATATGCGATTGTGCAATCCATCTTAGGCGACTGATAACTCGATACATCTTTACTTCGCAATTTTCCGTTAGGCTCTCCTTGAAAGGTAGTTCCGTCGAAAATGGCGTAATCAAGTTCCATCTTATCCGTGTCGATGCGCGCATCGGACACCCACCATATCTGCAATTCATCGCCGTTGGTTGTGCAGGAAATCAGTTGTGGTGCATACACCGTTTTCAATGCTTCATGCAACAACTTCGGCGTACCCTTGTAATCGACACTACTCCAACTGAAAGATGGCCACACATCGTTGAGCTGCCAGAATAATGTGCCCATGCATTGCGGCATAGCGCGTCGCTGAGCTTCGATACCCATCATCATCCCTTCCGCCTGTACAACTTGTGTCATCTCGCCATACATCTTGAAATCATCGGGGCCTACGGGCTCATACCAGTTGTTCATGTATTTCTCCATCAATGAAAAGCCGCGCGAGTGCTTCTGATGTTGAGCTATTCCTTCATCGGTCATACTGAACTCGTCCTCTTCCAACATCTCCATCAACACCTCTTCTGAAGGATAGCTCTGCATGCCGAACTCGCTCATGAAGCGCGGCACTTTTGCTTGCAACACTTCGAAAGGCTCTTCATCGTGCCATACACCCCAGTAGTGTGAGTCACCCTCTGTGATGCTTCGCGCATCGCCACGGCCCAATCGAGGAGAGCTTTCCCAATAACTGGTTTTAGAAAACTGTCCTACAATACCCGGCAAGATCTTCTTAAAGACATCATCATATCCTTTCTGAAGTATTTCTATTTGCTCGTTGGTCAAACCGGACTTCCACCCCCAACGTTCCCACCCTTCTGAATTCTCGTTGTTGCCGCACCACAATGCAATGCACGGATGATTGCGTAATCGCTTGACCTGTTCCACCGCTTCGGCTGATACACTCTGCATAAAAGCTTCATCACCCGGATACATGCTGCAAGCGAACATGAAGTCGTGCCACACCAGAATTCCATTTTGATCGCACAAATCATAAAACAATTCATCCTCGTAAACACCTCCACCCCAAACACGCAGCATGTTGATGTGCGCATCTTTGCACTGCTGAATGAGCTGTCTGTAATCGGCCTCTGTGGCCTCACCCGGGAAGTAGCGAAGTGGAATGTAGTTGGCACCCTTGATGAAAACAGGTTGTCCATTCAATTGAAAATAGAAAGACTCACCTATGGAATCGCGTTCGGTGATTAGACGAATATCACGCACGCCAATAAGTTCTTTGCGATGATCAATGACCACTTCATTAGCAATAAGGTCAACTTCGAATGCATACAAGCCCGGACTTCCCTGACCGTTGCACCACCATAATAGCGGATTCGTAAGCTTAAAAGAGAATGACACTTCACTCTGTCCAGCCATTGCATCGAAGGTTTCAGACCAAGTACCTCCCGAAGTTACTCCCGTAACACGCACGGTATACTTCGAAGCATTCTTTGAAGCTACAAAAGCATGAAAATGCAATTGAGCCATCTGCTCGTCTATGGAAATCTGCTCAAAATAACAATCGGTCATTCGAGCCTCATCGTATGCAATCCACTCAATGGGTTTGGTGATACCGCACGTAACCAAACGAGGACCCCAATCCCAACCGAAATGAAACTGAGGTTTGCGCACAACAGCGCGAATAGAGTCACCCGGTATGGGGTAAGGCAATGCCAGCAGCGCTTCCTGAGCGCGTTCCACTGCCGAGTCAAAAATTACACTAAGCACATTTCCCTCCGGCTTAAGATGCGCTTTTACATCCACCTCCCACGAGCGATGGGCGTTATTGGCATTCAGGATATCGGCATCATTCAACTGAACTCGAGCATACGTATCGAGTCCATTGAAGCGCAGCATAACGCTGCTTTTCGAAAAAACGCCTGAAGGAACATCAAAAGGCATGGTTTCATACAACCACGATTTATTTTCTATCCATTGACAATCGGCTTCAGCGGTTCCATAGAATGGATGCTCAATTTTTCCAGCACGAATTAAATCGGTGTGCACACATCCCGGTATAGATGCGAAAATCCAATCTCCCATGCGCTTCTTACCTTCGACATGTTCGCGAACACGCCATGCTACGCCTTCCAGCGGCACAATTACATTCTGTGCATGAAGGTGACAGGAAGCAATGAAAAGAAAAAGAAATAACGTGAATAATCGCATAGCACAAGTATACAAGAAAGAAGGAACAGAAGTCTCGGTTTAACGAGTCAATCGTTCACTATGCACTGATGGTTTTCTACCCAGCAGAGAAAAATGAAGAATTCCACGCAGATAACCCAAGCCATATGAAATGTGTAGTACCCAAAAAGTGCGTAACAACATCGAAAACTTCCGCAGCGAATCTGTACGCATACGCACTGCTGTGTAAAGAGCCAACGTTCCATAAATGGATACGACCAACACGTATAGCCATCCTAGATTTGGATGAATAAGAACTCCTGTCCACCCAACCATCAAAAACAGAACCCACAAGGGAGGAGCAAGCTGTCGCAATGTTGTTACAGCTCCATGCTTTTTGTTGACGAACACTTTCCAGTATCCGTATTGATCGTACTGCCTGTACAATTTCGTAATCGAACCACGCACGAAATAATCTGATTGAATAGCCGGATCAAGGAAAATCTTAAATCCACCTTGGACAACACGATAATTGAATTCATCATCCTGATTGCGTGCGAGCTCTTCATCAAAGAATCCGACACGTTCAAAGACCTCGCGGCGATAAGCACCAAATGCTACCGTATCTACATACCCAGACTTTCCTCCTGTCCGAAAATGTGCATTACCCACGCCGAAAACAGAAGACATAGCGAGTGAAATTATCTCCGACCATTCGTTCTCATGAACGTTGCGTATGATACCACCGGCACATCCGACTTCCGGATGCTCCTGAAGAACACGAATGTTGTGAAAAATGAAATCAACATCTACAACGGCATGCGCGCCCAGAATGATTCCAACATCATAATCGAGTGATTGCAAACCGAGATTAAGCGCATAGGGCGTAGTCTTTCGCTCATTATCTATCAACGCAATAAATGGATGACGCGTGATATACTCTTTTACCAACTTCCGTGTATGATCGTCGCTCATGCCATCAACTACACAGACCTGTAACTCAATACCCGCGCAATTGCATTTCACAAGCGAATCAAGGCACTTACCAATGTAGGCTTCCTCGTTGCGGCAGGGTATGACAACTTTTACTTTCATAAAATCACTTCACCAACAATTGATAAAACGCATTC
>CANIAA010000140.1 GCA_947465255.1 Flavobacteriales bacterium
TTACCGATGAAAACGGCTGCACGTATCAAGATGAAATCCGAGTCTTTTTCAATCGTCCTTCCAACGAGTCATTCATCGAAGTGCCCGACATTTTTTCTCCGGATAACGGCCTCATTGCACAATACAACAATGTATCCGTGTATGATGTGAAAATATTTGATGCCGCCGGCAGATTGGTCAACTACGGAAACACCTTTCCGCTACTCTGGGATGGTCGCTATTCCGAGTATGCTGCCGCAACAGGTATGTACTATTATCTCATCAATTATGCAGATTCTGCAGGGAAGAAACACCTTAAGAAGGGGAACTCACTGCTGATTGACTAATCAGCTAAAATGAAACACAGCCTTTCCTCCCTTGCTACAGCCGCAATAACCTTCGATTTCAAAAAAAATCATCACGCCCGTAACCTTGGACTTTCCCACCCCGTTATAAGGGTGTGATTTGTTTTTTTGGTAATTAATGGATTTGGTTAAGTAAGAAAGCCTCCCGATGTGGAGGCTTTTTTATTTGGAGGTTGATTGATTTTTAACCTTAAAAGGCGCAGAGAAAGACGAGAATTGTGCTTTTCCATTTGCGACCTGTGGTTAAACTTTTTCAACCGCAAAGTCGCAAAGAGTCGCAAAGAATAATTTCTCTTGATTTTTTCTCTGTGCCACTGCGGTAAAAAAAAATTACAAAACGTAACCTTCCACTTTCCCACCCCGTTATAAGGGTGTGATTTGTTTTTTTGGTTAATTAATGGATTTGGTTAAGTAAGAAGGCCTCCCAACGGGGAGGCCTTTTTATTGGGACATTAGCCCACTTTCACTTTACGTAATTCGAAGTTCTGTCCGAGGTAAACCTTACGCACTTGCTCATCTGAGGCAAGCTCTTCGGCTGTGCCTGCCTTTAGGATTTGCCCGTCGTACAATAGATACGCACGATCGGTTATAGAGAGCGTTTCCTGAACATTATGGTCGGTGATAAGCACGCCTATGTTGCGCTGCTTCAACTGATATACAATTTTTTGAATGTCTTCAACAGCGATTGGATCTACTCCCGCAAATGGTTCATCGAGTAGAATGAACTTTGGGTCGGTAGCCAACGCGCGCGCAATCTCTGTGCGCCGGCGCTCACCTCCGCTCAAGGTGCCTCCCATATAGGTGCGTTTGTGCGTGAGACCAAACTCTTGAAGCAGCGACTCCAACTTTTCGCTTTGTTCCTTCTTTGAGAGCTCCGTCATTTCCAGCACCGCTTTGATATTGTCTTCAATCGACAACTTTCGAAAGACACTGGCCTCTTGCGGTAAATAACCCACGCCTAGCTGGGCTCTCCGATACATCGGCTCGCGTGTGATGTCGATATCATCGAGAAAAACATGCCCTTCATTCGGCTTCACCAAGCCGGTAACCATATAGAAACTGGTCGTTTTCCCTGCTCCATTCGGCCCAAGCAATCCAACTATTTCTCCTTGGTTTACCTCAAAGGAAACACCTTTCACAACGGTTCTTTGACCGTATTGCTTGATGATATGTTCAGCACGGAGCTTCAAAAGACTGTTATTCTGCGGCACGAAGGTAAGGGTTTAGATGAACGCTGAAAAACTGTACACATCTGCACTCAAATGTCGCCACATCCATTCAGGTATCGAGCAACATATACAACAGCGGGCGCGACGGTGCTGCATCATTACGAAAGGATGCTACCTGCAAATCGAGCATATATAACCCATCCGAAACAGATGGATCGGCATAAATCATTTCCGTGATTGTCGCGTCCAAACGCGGATTTTCCGGGTAATTCCAGAAAGCATGATGAGCCAATAGCTTTCCGGCATCTTCCTCCCGATCAATCGAAGGCATATCGACCAATACATGTTTGACCCCGATTTCGGCCAGCCAGCGCGCGCCTTCCGGTTGCATGTAGGTGAAGTTGGTGTTGGAGTAAATTATTTCCTTTTTACTTTCCGAGTTGGGAAGCGTTCTTATCACGAGTGCTTCCGGTGATTGATCGCCAATGGCCTGTTTCAGCTGATCAAGCATGATGACGTGGTCACCTTGTTTCATTTCATCCATATCCACCTCCAAGAACTTTGGCGTTAACGAAATAAGTTTCGCTAACCACCAATATTGAGACAATGCATTTTCTATCGAATACAACTCACGCGATATGTGTCCAACCGTTTCCGTATGAGTTCCATGTGCATGTGGATTGAAATAGACATCATTGAAGTTCACCTTTCCGCCCAGTGCAACGCTGCCGGTGAAGTAGCGGTTTATGACCGGCCGTATAGACATTGGTTCTGCATACCAGGCGCGAGGACCGTTTCTATGCATAGGAATCGCTAAATCTATCGGTCGCGATAGATCAATGCGATAACTTCCTTGTAAATGTTGAATGGTTGCAATCATGATTCTACGATAAAAAGATCGGATGCAATGCGATCAGCGCGCAGCAACCCCGATTCAGTAAGACGAATGTGATTCTCTGCTTCGATGAGCAATCCTTGCTGCATAAAACTCTCCAATTGGGTTTGCTCCCGTTGCAGCAAGTCAATTCCGAATTCCTGTTTTATGTGTGATAAGTCAATTCCCCATTGGGTGCGAAGACCGGTCATCAAATACTCATTAAACCTCATTGTATCGCTTAACTGTTCTATTTCAAAGCTTGGTGTGCCGGTTGTAATTCCCGAAATATACTTCGCGTTATTGGCCACATTCCATTGCCTGCTGCTGCCGTTAAATGAATGAGCCGAAGGGCCGACACCGAGATAGTGTGCTCCCTTCCAGTAGGAGCTGTTGTGTCGAGAGTGCATGCCCGGCCTACAAAAGTTCGAGACCTCATAATGCTCAAATCCCGCGCGCAGAAGCATCTGCCTCAACACTCTAAACTGCTCCTCCGAAACTTCATCCGGCGCGGGGTGCAACTCTCCCTTCGCCCACTGATTTCCGAGAACTGTTTTCGGCTCTATCGTCAAGCTATAGGCGCTGATGTGCTGTACTTCAAGATCAAGAGCCTTCTCAATATTATGCTGCCATGCTTGAGCAGAAAGACCCGGAACACTGTAAATAAGGTCAATTGTGATGTTGTCAAAACCGCGATCCTGAGCGCATTTCACTGCATAATCTGCTTGAGTAGAAGTGTGTGCTCGGTTCATCCACTGTAAATCCTCATCGCGAAAACTCTGAACACCAATACTCAAGCGGTTGATGGGTGTCCGTTTTAATTCCAGTATTTTGAAATACGTTAAATCATCGGGGTTTGCTTCCAGCGTAATTTCCGGAGTACTTGTCATCCGAAAATTCTTGAAAACCACATCTAGAAGCCTTTGCAACTCATCTGCGCTGAGCATGGAGGGAGTTCCGCCACCCAAGTATATCGTTTCAATTTCCTGATTCTCCAAATAGGATGCACGAGCCGATAGCTCCCTATGCAATGCATCGAGCATCGCTTCCTTCGAACGCAAAGAAGTGGAGAAATGAAAGTCGCAGTAATGGCACGCTTGCTTACAAAAAGGTATGTGGAGGTAGATGCCGGCCATAATGCGAAAGTACCTAGCTTCGTGTAATAAATTTGCATCATGTACAAAGCCACGGTAAACGCAAAAAAACACCTTCAAATTAACCTGACGGAAGATTCCGTGATCGTGAATGAACGTCGAATCGGTGTTAGCAAAGTTCAATTGACAGATATGCGATCACATTGGATTTTAGACGGAAAATCAATGAATGCGGAAGTGGTGCAAGCTAATTCGGCTACGAAAGAGTTTACCGTCAAAGTGAATAATCGTGTGTATGTGCTCGACTTAAAAGACAGATATGACGAGTTGCTGAAAAGCCTTGGCATGGAGGCCACAAGTGAGAAAAAGCTGCGCGAAATCAAGGCTCCTATGCCGGGAATGGTGCTAAACTTATTGGTTCATACCGGCGACGCTGTCGAGAAAGACACTCCCCTGCTCATTTTGGAAGCCATGAAAATGGAAAACGTAATTAAGAGTCCGGCAGCCGCTGTTGTAAAGAAGGTACACGCAGTGAAAGGAGTAGCGGTAGAAAAAAATGCCGTGTTGATAGAATTCGAATAAATCGGGAAACATTCAGCATTGGATAACGTTGTGCATAAAACATGTTATTGATGCACAAAAAGAGTGTTTTCTTTTGGTGTCGGAATATACCTTGCACTTACTTCCGTGTTGTACGATTTCATGATGATAAACAGGCTTAAATTAAGTGTCGTTTTATGCTTTGCAGTCTTCTGCAATGCCACCCTGTTTTCGCAGGGATGTGCAGACGCTGTGAGCAATTACATCTGTGCCGATGAGCCCGAGCAAGTTGACTCGCTGCAAGCTTCACCGTATTTCAACGCCTGTATCTTCAATGAAGTTCCTTCAAATGTGCTCAACTACACTTCATGGTACTCTTTTCACACCAACTCTATTGCGGACGTTGGAAACGTGTCAATAGGCATCGAATTCGTTGACTGCGATTATTCAACGGATGGCACTAACGACTTCATTTACGTAACTGCCTTTCCGCTGCAACCCGGTGAAGACCCCTGCGATGCATTTGCATCAATTGCGGCTGCTTGTGAAGGCTCAGACCAGTCGTTCAGTTTCGATATCGGCTCAGGCCTTCTTCCTGATACCGACTACCTGGTAGTGGTCGGTTCCAACCACGAACCACAAGGCGGAAACCTGGTTGACCCGTGCGCATTCGACGTTACAATTAGTGGAAGTGCTCTGGGGATTGTAGCCAGCGTTAATCCGCTGCCAGTTGCGCTCGGTGAGTCTGCTTTTCTGCTGGTTGAGGGGTCCGATGATGATTACCCGGTGCAATGGACACCCGGACAATACCTCAGTGATCCAACAAGCGTTTCGCCAGAGGTTTATGCAGAAGAAACCACTTCATTTCAGGTAAGCGGACAAGTGGGCAACTGCCCGGCAACGGATGTAGTATCGCTCACGATTGGTTCCCCTATCGAAATTTTCACTGCCTTTTCTCCCAATGGTGACGGAACAAATGATGTCTGGAATATTGGAGAAATAGAGCGTTTTCCAACGTGTCAAATCGAGGTATTTGATCGTTGGGGACAGAGTGTTTTCAAATCGGTGGGTTATGAGCAACCTTGGGATGGGACATACAAAGGGAAATACTTGCCTACAAGTGCGTACTACTATGTGATCGAATTGAACTCACTCGAGGTAACCATTCCACCCATGACCGGAGTAATTAGCATTGTGCATTAATGATGAAAAGGATTCTGATTGTTGGTTTTTTGATTCTTCTGGCGCAAGCCTGGAGCGGTCAGCAAATGCCTCAGTTTACCTATTTCACGTACAACTACATGCAGTACAATCCGGCTGTTGTCGGCACAGCGCCATGTCTCGATTTGAAATTTGGCTTACGCAGACAATGGAAAGGAATGGAAGGTGCACCCACCACGGGCTTTGCAAATATTCACGGAAAAATCGGGAAAAAATCAGAGTTCCACTTTCACGGCCTAGGCGCAACAGTGGAAAACGACGACGTGGGACCCTTCAACTACACCACGGTGCATGTTAATTATGCCTACCACATGAAGCTGGCCAACAAGTATTTTCTTTCGACAGGTCTAGGCCTTGGTTTTGCGCAATACAGCATCGATTACGGTGAAATGCTTTTTGAAAACCAACTGGCAGAAACGGCCATATTCGGTATCGTTAACGATTTTGTTTTCCCGATGTTCAATGCGGGCTTATGGCTCTATCGATCGGATCGGTTTTATGGATTATCGGTTCGCAGCCTGAACAACAAAGACATTGACGGACTTAGCAATACGCAAATGAGGAGGCACTATACGTTTTCAAACGGATATGCCACCCGTATCACGGAAGAGCTTACTTTCAAACCGGCCTACCTCATCAACTATGTAGGCAAGAGCCGTCCATCTATAGACGGTCAATTGGTACTATCATTCAAAGACATGGTCGATGTAGGTATAGGAGCACGATCGGGACATGGGTTTTCTGCTTTGTTCAAGTTATCGGCCATTCGTTACGTCACAATCGGTTATGCCTATGATGTGACCATGAACAAGATCCGTTACACTTCCGGAAGCTCGCATGAAATTGTAGTCGGAATACGAGCATGTAAACAAGGCAGCAAGTTGTATGTGCCTTGCGCAGCCTACGATTAAACCATGGACGTCATCACCTTCCGTGAATATTGCTTGCGCAAAAAAGGCGTCAGCGAGCACCTTCCATTTGATGACAGGACGCTGGTGTTTAAAGTCGGGGGAAAAATGTTTGCCCTGTGTGATATTGAATCGTTCGAAGGTGCCAATCTGAAGTGCGACCCGGAAAGGGCTGTGGAACTTCGAGAGCAATACAACGGGATAACCGGCGGTTATCACATGAACAAAAAGCACTGGAACACAGTGGCGGCCGCAAGCGATGTACCCGACACTCTTTTTGTTCAGCTTATTGATCACAGCTACGAACTCGTTAAATCGAGTTTGCCAAAAAAGGAACGTGAAAAA
>CANIAA010000141.1 GCA_947465255.1 Flavobacteriales bacterium
AGCGTGACCCTGAAGGGGGAGGTTTGATTACGGATTACGAATTACGGATTACGGCGGAGGCGGGTGGATTTGGTGCGGGGCGTCTGTGCCGAAGCTAGGGAAGAAGGTACACTCGGGGCCTACATGGTCGACGCTAGCGCGGCCCCGGAGGGGCCAACCTTCAATAGCTAAAAGCGGGTCGTGGGCGAAACAGCCCCGGAGGGGCTGACTTTGATTACCCCTTTTTATACCCATCATGTAAACCCTCACCGCGCAGAATCTGAGGAGTACATTTCTCAATACGCGATGCGCGGGTTGCCGATTGTTTCGGCTGTGCGAAATGGAGCAAGTAGCCCCGCTGTCGGCCCGGTGTCAGCGCGTGAAACGCTTTCTCAAGTTCCGGCTCTTCTTCGAACTTTTGCTTTAGCTCATCGGGAATTGGGAATTCGCTAACCGCTTTGGGGGCTACTTTTTTTCCTTCTTGCTCCGTTTTAATAGCTTCAGCAATAAGCGCTGCTATAAACGTTGTGTCGCGATGAATATCCTCAATTGCCGTGTAGCGAAGTTGGCGAGAGGCTTGGGTGTTTTCTCCGGCAGCTACCAAAAGGTTTTGTGGATCGTTGAGTAGTGAACCTTTAAAGAATCCAAGAGAACAGTGTTCTTTCAGTGCCCCCATGATCACAATGTTTTTGCCGTTTAGCGCATAGCAAGGGTTACCCCATTTGCGTTCCTCGGTGAGGCCTGCATCGATAAGGATGTCACGAAGTGTTTGCATTTCTACTTGCCATCGATGCACGCGGCATTGCGGAGTTTCAAACAATGCGCATCTTCCGCATCCTCTGGCGAAGAAATCGTCGACTTGTGGATTGTAGCGTTCATTCATGTTCAATACGATGGGGCAGTAGTCAAATTCGGGTTGACGAATTTCTCTATTTCGATGGCTCAATTAAGTCCCACAAATTTCCGAAGAGATCACGAAACACAGCCACTTTGCCATGCGGTTCTAAAGATGCCTCCCGCACAATTTCGACATGATGCTCTTGCAGACGTTCATAGTCGCGGTCGAAATTGTCGGTGTGCAGGAAAAGAAATACACGTCCGCCGGTTTGATTGCCGATGTGTTTCATTTGTTCTTCGGTTGAAGCTTGCGCAAGCAGCAGCGAACAGACACTGCCGGGCGGCGTTACGAGCACCCAGCGTTTTGTGTCCGAAAGACGTGTGTCTTCAGTAAGTGTAAATCCTAATTGACGGGTGTAATGGTCGATTGCTTTGTCGTAATTATCCACTACAATGGCCACATGCGCGAGCGATTGTTTCATCTAGTAAGAATATTTGTACGTCGTGATTGTAATAGCAATATCTCTGGGATTACGCAAGTGTAAAAAGAACCGTTAGCGACTTTAATCTCTACCAAGGCCAGCGTTGTTGGTTGAGCATACAATTGAATAATTCAAGCTGATAGGGTTTTAACTCGCTTAAATCGGGCTCCGGTGTTGTTACCAGTTTTTTGAGCCCTCTCACGAGATATTCGCCCGTTAGTTCACCGTATCGTTCTACTGCCAGTTGCTTGAAGGGGGCGCATTTCGTTTGAACGATATGATCGGTCTCCTCCTTGGTATAGGAAAGCGGTCGTGGCTTTCGTTCACGTTTTCGCTCCAGGTTGTTGGGGTCGAAGGCTCTGACGATTTCCTCTACTTCTTCTTTGAGCTCGTTGTTTTTTTTGACCTTGTGATGAAAGCCATGGAATTCCCCGGACCGTAAGAAATCACTTTTGAATTGCAGGGCTTTTTCGAGCGGAATAAGATCCACAATATGCACCGGCGGCACGTCGAAGGCTTTTGCTGTTCGATCACGCCATTGCAAGAGCTGAAGCAATGATTCGCAAAAGGCATCGCTATGTAAGCGGAAGTGATAGGGCTTTAGTTTGGGAATGTGCGAGCGTTCTTCGATTGTTTCTAACGCCTTGTTTTCGGTTTGAAGCACATGGATTAATCCTCTTTCAGCAACCTGGCGAGTCAGCTTATCAGCTATGCCGGGTAAAAACACGACATCATTTGCCGCGTAGCTCAGCTGGGCATCGGAAAGCGGACGTTTACTCCAGTCCGATTGCTGTTGGCTTTTATCAAGAGCCTCACCGGTCTCGGCTTCGATGAGTCCGCCCAGATTTCGAGCAGGATGATTGGACAGTGTTGCCGCTATCTGCACATCGAATACATTGCGAATACTGCACCCCATGGCTTTTAAAAGCGCTATGTCTTCGCTTCCGGAGTAAAGTATTTTTTGGATGTTTTCATCTTCGATTACTTCCCAAAGAGGCTGCAGTGAAATACCGCTGAGTGGGTCAATGATATAGACCGTAATCCCATCGAATATTTGAATGAGCAGAGCCTTGAACCCATAACTGCGTTTGAAACTGTCGTATTCGGTGTCGAAGGCCACATAAGACGTCGCGTCAAGCCTGTCGATCATGCGTTGCAAGGCATTCGGGTTGTCGACCCAATGGGGAATAGAATGGTTTGACATACTCTGGAGCGCAATTTACGCTCTGAGTGGAATAGCTTTGATTAGGATGAATTGAACTTTTCCTTTATTTAACCACATCGAAAATTGCAGTTGCCCTCGTCGTTTGGCAAAACACTGAAATTCACAGAGTCAATCGCAACTCCATGAGTATATCCCATTGGTTATCATCACCCAGCTTGAATATGTGTCGACCAAATGCGGTGAAACCGTTCTTGGTGTAAAACCTTATCGCACGCTCATTTTCCTCCCATACACCCAGCCATATGCGCTGTATGCCTCGTTCTATAGCCATCGATTTGGCGAAGTCCATGAGCTTTTGACCCGCGCCTTGGCCATAATACTCCTGCAACACATAAATACGCTCAATCTCCAACGAATCCTCATCATGCCTTTCTGTTTGCGCCGCGTTGAAGTTTATTTTGAGGTAGCCGATGATGTTTTCGGTTTGCGCAAAGTAGAATTCGGAATTTATCTCGTTGAGTTCTTCGGCTAAACAAGCCTCGGAAAACGATTCTTCGATGTAACGCGCCATGTTTTCCTGGCTGTTGCTTGCTGCATAAGCATCGAGAAAGGTCTGCGCGCTGATGCGACGCAGCGCTTCGACATCATCCAAACGCGCGCGTTGAAATCGAATCTCTTGCATCGGATTGGAGCTATTACTTAAACACAACCTCCCCTTGAAGAATGGTCATCACAACTTTGCTTTGTGGTAAACGCGCTTCGTTGCATTTGATGAGATCCTGATCAAGCAGCACGAGATCGGCAAACTTCCCAATTTCAATCGAACCTTTCTTGTGCTCTTCGAAGTTGGCCATGGCAGGCCAGATGGTCATGCCCCGCAGTGCGTCTTCGCGTGAAAGGGCGTTTTCTTTTTGAAAGCCTTCAGCAGGTAGGCCTTTTAAGTCTTTGCGAGCAATGGCTGCATAAAAGGTGTTGATGGGCGAGATGCCCTCCACGGGAAAGTCGGTGCCAAGCGCAATCATGCCGAGTTGTTCTTTCAACTCGCGATAGGTATAAGCGCGCATCACCCGGCTGCGCCCCAAGCGCTGAGGTGCCCAAGGCATGTCGCTCGTGGCGTGGGTGGGCTGCACGCTGGGAATGATGTGGTATTGTGCAAACTTCTGCATGTCGTTCTGATGGACTACCTGGGCATGTTCAATACGCCAGCGGTGATCGGCGGAGTCGCCCACGACTTCTCCATAGATGTCGAGCATTACACGATTGGCACTGTCGCCTATGGCATGGGTGCACATCTGGAAACCGGCCTTGCGCAGGTCGTAGGCTTTTTGGCGGAAATGCAAGGGCTCGCGAAGCATGAGGCCATAGCTGTAAGGAAGCACATCATCATACGGCGCAAGTAAACACGCACCGCGCGATCCCAAAGCGCCGTCGGCGTAAAACTTGAATGCACGCACGCTTAATCGATCCGATGTGTCAATGCCCGCTTTGAGGTAATGCGTGTAGTTCAATGAATCATCCGCGAGCATCACGTACAGACGCATTTTGAGTTTATTCTCCGCCTGCAGTTGCTTGATGAGGTCAACATCTGATTTCATCAATCCTGCATCATCAACGGTCGTTAGTCCAACGGCAAAGCAACGTGCCTGCGCTGCAAGTAGGGCAGCGATATTGTCTTCTTTACTGTACTCAGGGAATACGCTCGTGACCAGATTCATGGCATTGTCAATCAAGATGCCTTTCGCAAAATCGATGTCACCTCCGCTAATTGTTGTTGAAGCATCAATGCCTGCTCTGCGCAAAGCTTCACCATTGACCAGCATGGCGTGACCGTCGATGCGTTGCAGGGCCACCGGTATAGAAGGGAAGAGACTGTCGAGCGTTGTACGGGATGGAAACGATTGATCGGCCCAGTCGTTTTGATCCCAGCCACGACCAATGATCCAGCCTCGTGAGTTGCTGGGTTGAAATGCCTTCACCCGCATGATCACTTCATCAAACGATTGTGTGCTGTCGAGATTCACTTCTTGCAGTGTGCGGCCGTAACCGAGGAAGTGGCAATGCCCGTCGATAAAGCCCGGGTAGATAAACTGCTTCCCACAGTCGATAACTTGCGGTGCATCGTACTCGTTGAGAATCTCGCGCTCGGTGCCCAAAGCGAGAATACGTCCATCCTTAATCGCCATCGCCTCGAATGTGCTAAAGGCGTCATCTACGGTATAGATGGTTGCATTGTGCAGAATGAGATCAGCTTGCTTGTTTTTGAAATGGCAACCTGTGGTGGATACAATTGCAAGTAAAAGGATGAGCTGGCGAGGATGCATTGTGGGTTGAAAGTTGAAGGTTGAAAGTTGAAAGTTGAAAGTTCGTTGGGGCGTACGGATGTTATTCAGGGTAGATTTTTTTAAGCGCACTCTCTCTGCTATCTCTGCGCCTCTGCGGTTAAATTGACTCTTTATGAAAGCTCGTCGCATTCGCCTGCGCTGTGGGCATGATGACCATGTCGTTGATGCACACATGAGCCGGTCTGCTTGCCATAAACCATGCGGCATCGGCAATGTCGTTTGCAATAAGTGGGTTGAAACCGATGTAGGTGGCCGCTGCTTTTTCTGCATCGCCGCTAAAACGAACAATACTGAATTCTGTTTCGGCAGCGCCTGGCGCAATCTGTCCCACGCGCACTCCATGCGGCAACAGGTCGATGCGCATGTTGCGCGTGAGCATATCCACAGCCGCCTTGGTGGCGCCATAAACATTACCACCGGCATACGCATCCTTTCCGGCAATGGAGCCGATATTGATGATGGTGCCTTGCTTGCGTTCCATCATCCAGGGTGCAACTTTTTTAGTGATATATAATAAACCCTTGACGTTGGTGTCGATCATAGTGTTCCATTGGTCAATAGAACCTTCTACGAATGATTCTCGGCCCAGAGCCAGCCCTGCGTTGTTGATGAGTACGTCGATGGAACGCCATTCGGTGCTCAACTGCTCGAGGTGCGTATTGCATTCATCGAGCGATCGCACGTCGAAATTCAAAGTTAAAACAGCAATACCGAATTCGTCTCTGAGACGTTGCTCAAGTTCGTCTAGTCTGTCCTTTCTTCGTCCGGTGAGTATAAGATTCCAGCGCTCGGCCGCAAATCGCTCCGCAATGGCTTTACCGAATCCGGAGGTAGCTCCTGTGATAAGTGCGATTGGTTTCATTGTTCAGAGGGTTGATTGTTTTGATGGCGTTCGTTGCGCTTACCGGCAAACATATCGAAGCGGTAGTATTTGCATGCGAGTGTTCCGTTGATCAAGGAAAGTTTGCGTGAAGGCTTTAAGCCAACGCGCTTTAATGCTTCTTCATCCGATGAAATAATCCACGCGCTGTGCCCTGTGCAAGCATGTTTGAGGTGGTCACCTATAGCCTTGTACATGGGGATGATGTTCTCTTCATCCATGCGCTCGCCGTAGGGCGGATTCATCACAATAATGCCTTCGCTACTAATCGGCTTAAGTTCCATGAAATCGAGCTGCTTAAGTTCAATGTCATCTTCAAAACCTGCATTCTCGATGTTTTCGCGAGCTGTTCGCATTTGAAAGGTATCAGCATCGGAAGCAAAGATGCGATGCGTGGGTTCTACCATGTGCAGCATGGCATCGCGTTTTACTTGTTGCCACAAGCCCTTGCTGAAAGAGTTCCAGCGCATAAAACCAAACTCATTGCGCAACGCCTGAGGGGGCATTCTGCGCGCAATCATATTGGCTTCGATGGCCAGCGTGCCACTGCCGCACATAGGATCGTAAAAATGGCTTTCACCGCGCCATCCCGTAAGCATAATCATGCCCGCTGCCAATACTTCGTTCAGCGGAGCTCTGGCGCCTCTTGATCGATATCCGCGACGGTTCAATGATTCCCCGCTGCTGTCGAGCGATATAGTGACGCGGTGATTATCGACGTGCAAGTGAAATAATACATCGGGTTTATCGGGGTGAACGCTCGGACGCTTCCCGAATTTGCGATTGAATGTGTCGGCAAT
>CANIAA010000142.1 GCA_947465255.1 Flavobacteriales bacterium
GGACATCCGGCCATCCGAACCTCTTCAACACGGTTCATGAATTTGGATCTGTCTGACATTAATGATACAAACTACACCATCATTACAGTTACAAAGCGATTATTGAATTCGGGAAGTATTATCGGATATAGCGGTACTCCATCGAATACCGGTCTAGCGCTCGGCTATTCTGCTTCAACTGTTTGTCGCCATAGCCAATACGCCAATTGGGTAAACCTTAGCATTCCGGCTCACAATGCGGCAACAGAATTGCCTGTAATTTTCGCTTGTCAATTTAATGAGCTTGTCGGTAAGAAGCTTTGGAGAATAAGTGACGGGGTGAACTTGAATCGTTCCGGAACGAATAAAACTCATTACCCCTTAGCGGGCACAGGTCGAATTGGCCGCGGATTATCTACTGATGCCTTTACAGGTTTTATTGCTGAAGTGATTGTTTACAATCGAGTATTGACTACCACCGAATTGAAGCAAGTTCACACCTATTTGTCTGTGAAGTATGGTTTGTCGGTTCCGTTAGCCGATCACTTATACCCATTGGATGCAACTCACCAGAACGATGTATTCGGAATAGGATATGAATCAGCACAAGCATTGTATCAGACTTCTTCTGAAAGCGCAGGCATCGACGATGTATTGCGTATCAGCAATCCTTCCGGTGCAAGCGATGGGGAATACCTGATATGTGGAAATGATAATGCAGGAATGTTATTCGGTGCTCATACGACTGCGAATTGTTCTGTAACTGCTATTCTGGCCCGCGATTGGAAATTTCGTAAGGTGGGTGATGTTGGTACGGTTGACCTGCGATTTGATATGACCGGCGTAACAGGATTCACCGGCTCACAGCTTCGATTGTTTGTCGATTTGGATGGCGATGGTTATGATGACGAGACTCCGATAGAAGGCACCTATTCTGCGCCATTCTTCACTGCGACAGGTGTTACAATTCCAAACGGAGCCAAAGTAACCTTGTGTGTTGTAAAGGCACATTACTACGCGGTGCTATCTGGTGCAGCAAGCCAAGCTAGATGGTCAGATTCGCCTACCGGTACACCGGGCTTCCTAAACAGCATATGTGAGGATATTGACATTACCATCCTTACCGGTGTTACCATCGACAATGACTGGGCAACGCTTACCTGCAATAACATCACCGTGCAAAACGGCGGAGTATTTAACGCTGGAACAGAGAATGTTCACGTTCATGGCAATATTGTAGTAAATGGTGCATGGAATCATCAATTGAGTGCACTTACCATGGAAGGCGATGCTGCTCAAACAATTTCAGGTACAGGATCATTTAAAGTGAGAGACTGGAGTATTACGAACGCTGCAGGAGTGACGATTGATCCGGCAATTTCAAGCGTAATCCTCTATGGTAATTTGGGTATCACGAATGGTGCGGTTTTGCACACGTCCGACAAACTCATTCTAGAGTCGAATAGCGCAGGTACTGCGGAAATACAATCGCTTGCAGATGGTTCAATCGATGGTCAGGTGTTCATCAAGCGCTATCGCCCTCAAGCAGCAGCTGGTTGGGTGAATCTTTCAAGTGCCGTTCAAGGGGCCACCATCAACGACTGGAATGATGATTTGATTATGACCGGATTTACAGGAGCTGATTATTTCGACCCCGCCATTCCGGTCTACGCATTCAACAGCGTGGTACATTATGATGAGACATTGGCTGGCGACAAGAATGTCGGATTTGTTGGCGCTACGAATGCTACCAACCCACTTATTCCCGGCAGAGGCTATATGGTTTATGCAAATGGCAACGCCTTCACGGTTGATGCATTGGGCACTATCAACAGCGGCGACATAAGTCTTCCGGTGACCTACACGACAAATGGCTCGGGGGTAGGCTGGAATTTGGTAGGCAATCCCTATCCTGCTACCATCGACTGGGATGCAAGCGGCACGGGTGCTTGGATTAAAACCAATATGAATGACGCTGTATATGTATATCGAGCGAGCATTGGTCAATATGCATCATACGTAAATGGTGTAAGCGTAAATGGAGGAAGCAGCGCTATTGCTCCAGGCCAGTCTTTCTATGTTGAGGCAAACGCTGCAGGCGCTGCTCTCGTAGTAACTGAAGAATGCAAATCGAAGACTGCAGGAACATTCCGTGCAGCCGATATGAACCTCGATTACTTAACCCTTCGCATGCGCATGGGCGATTGGCAAGACGAGACGGTTATCATCAAGAATGAAGCTGCTACAAAATCATATGATCGTTCAAGCGATGCCAAGAAGTTACGCAGTCCAATGACCGAGGCCCCTTACATGGCAACCATGGACGAGGCTGGTGAAGATCTTTCTATCAATAGTTTCCGCTGGAACAACGAAGAGCAAATTATACCTATTCGCATCGAGGCCGGTGTAACCGGTGTTTACACCATCGAAGTTCAAGGCTTGGAGGCATTTGCTAAGGGTAGCTGCGTAATGTTGGAGGAAGTCTTTACTCATAGTTCCTATGTATTGACCGAAGGCGCTGCGATTGAATTACCGCTGGAAGCGGGAGATCAAACCTTGCGCTACCAGTTGCGCATAGGTGCCGCAGCATTGGCGAATGTAACCGATGCGGGTTGCTCATCGCATGCCGGCGGAAGCGCTGAAGTTACCTTGCCAATCAACAGCACATCAGTAGTAGAGTGGATGAATGCGCAAGGTGAATTGTTCGCTACAACAGCGCCTGTTGAAGGTATTGCTAAAGTTGAGTCGCTCATGGCGGGCAACTACACTGCACGTATCACCAATAATGGTGCATGCGGAGTTACATCATTCGCTTTCGAAGTGGAGCAATTAAATAAGCTGGGTGCATCTGCGGTTGTAATGCCGACGAGCTGTGAGAACACAGACGACGGCGGTATCTCGATCAACATCAGCGGTGGTGAGGCACCCTATAATGTGGTTTGGAACAATGGCATGCAAGGCATTACCGTAGAGAATGCTATTGCAGGGACATATGCGGTTCGCATTACAGATAGCAACGGTTGCGAAGGCAACTTCCAGTTTGAAGTGCAATCAGTAAGCAACTTGTTGAGCAAGTTTGAAGTATCGCATGAGCGTGTAGAGATGGTGAATGGTGAGGCTGTAGTTGAATTTACGAACGCAAGCGAAAATGCTGAAAACTTCAGCTGGAAGTTCGGTGACAGCAGCGCAGAGTCATCTGAGGAAAATCCAACGCACGCCTACATGAGTGCAGGTGTCTATGAAGTAATGTTGAAGGCCACGACAGACAATTGTGAGTCTGTGAGCACACGCACCGTTGCCGTAACAGATAACAAACAAAGCGAAGAGTTTGCCGGTGACGTGCTAGCGACCTTGACAGATCGTGGCGTGCAAGTAACCTTCCTTTTTGATGAGTTGAAGAATATTCAAATCAATGCCTACAATGTGTTGGGACAGCAATTAATTGAAACGATTGTAGGTCAGTATGGAAATCAAACCATCACGTTCAGTGATCGTCGATATGCTGCAAATGCGCTGATCGAGGTGACCGATCTGAACACCGGTGAAAAGACGTTGATTCGTTTGGGAAGATAAACTATTAACTGTGTTTTTGTGAAAGTGGTCTCGGCATAGCCGAGACCATTTTTTTTACATCTTTGCATTATGGATCAGGCACTATTCGAAAAGCTACTATACACGTTCATCATAATGGCTGTATCAATTACGGGCATGATACTTTATCGCAAGGAAATCAACTTCCTGCTCCGAGCGAAGAAGTGCCCTGGAAAAATCGTCAATTGGATGTCAGCGGTTATTGGAGGAAAGCGTTTCTATTATCCTATGATAGAGTATACACCTGATGGGTTCGAACGACAACTTTTTCGGGCTGAGGATCGATGTGCAGGAGAGCCCATGTATGAACCGGGGACCGATGTAACGGTAAAATACTTAGAGTCGGATCTTGAGTATCGTAAAGTGATTTACCCTAAGAAGTAGTTACGCCTTTATCCCTGACTTTAAGCACGTGAGCAGATGAATGGCACGTTTCAACTCTGTGACATGATCGAATGACATGCGCAAGCTATTTTCTTTTTCGTACATCTTGCCTGTGTTTGGGTTGTTTTTTATGAATTCAAGCACGAAGGAGAATTTTTCGCTTTGGTAGAACGGTGAGTTTTCTTTTGAAATGAAATAGCCAATCATTTTGCCACTTTTCAGCACGAGTTTCTCAAAACCTATTTCCCTTGCAAGCCATCGAAGTCGCATGGTTTCAATAAGTGAAATGGTAGGTTTGGGTATTTCACCGAAACGGTCCAAAAGGTGTTGTGTGAAGGTTTCCATTCCTTCTTCCGAGTTAATGTCGTCGAGTTCTTTATAAAGCGCGATTCTTTCCGAAATGCTGCTTACGTATTCATCGGGAATGAGAATCTCAAAGTCAGTTTCCAAAGTTGTTTCACGAACATAGCTCTGTGAACGTTGGATTTCTTCTTCGTACAGTTCTTTAAAGTGTTCTTGCTTCAATTCATCAATCGCTTCGTTGAGTATTTTTTGATAGGTTTCGAATCCGATATCATTGATAAATCCGCTTTGTTCGCCTCCGAGCAAGTTGCCTGCCCCGCGAATATCGAGGTCACGCATAGCAATGTGCAAGCCCGATCCCAGATCACTGAATTGTTCAATGGCTGAAAGTCGCTTGCGAGCATCTTCTGTGAGCATGTGCAGCGGTGGACTGAGCAAGTAGCAAAATGCATGTTTGTTATTTCGGCCTACACGTCCGCGCAACTGGTGTAGGTCGCTCATGCCGAAGTGATGCGCATCATTGATGATGATGGTATTGGCATTGGGTATATCGATGCCACTTTCCACGATGGCTGTGCTCACAAGCACATCGAACGCTCCTTCAATAAATTCAGACATTACTTCTTCCAGTTCGTCTCCCTTCATTTGTCCGTGTGCTGTGGCCACGCGAGCATCGGGGCAAAGACGTTGAATCATGCCGGCAACTTCTTTCAAGTTTTGAACGCGATTGTGGACAAAGAATATTTGACCACCACGCTGAATCTCATAGCTGATGGCATCGCGCACAATTTCCTCATTGAATGGTCGCAGTTCGGTTTGGATTGGATGGCGGTTGGGTGGAGCCGTTTGTATGATTGATAAATCACGGGCACCCATCATCGAAAATTGCAGTGTGCGAGGAATAGGTGTTGCGGTGAGCGTGAGTGTGTCGATGTGTGCACGGAGTGTTTTCAGTTTGTCCTTGACGGCTACACCGAACTTTTGCTCTTCATCTATGATGAGTAATCCCAGATCCTTGAACTTTACTTTGGGCGCTACGATTCCGTGCGTTCCGATGATAATGTCGATTTCTCCGCGTTCCAGTTTCTTCAGCGTTTCTGTTTGTTGCTTGGAGCTTTTAAAACGGTTGATATAATCTACCGTAATTGGAAACTCCTTGAAACGTGCTGCAAAGCTTTTGTAGTGTTGCAGCGATAGTATGGTGGTTGGCACCAGCACAGCCACTTGTTTGCCATCAGTTGCAGCTTTGAATGCCGCGCGCATAGCAATTTCCGTTTTTCCAAAGCCTACGTCGCCGCAAACGAGGCGGTCCATGGGTGCTTCAGCCTCCATGTCTTCCTTCACCGCTTGAGTAGCTTTCAACTGGTCAGGTGTATCTTCATACATGAAAGAAGCTTCGAGTTCGTGTTGCATGTAGCCGTCGGCCTCGAAGGCGTGGCCTTTGGTGGCTTTTCGTTTAGCGTAGAGTTTTATAAGGTCGAAGGCGATTTCCTTCACTTTGGTTTTCGTCTTCCGCTTAAGCGATTGCCATGCATTACTGCCGAGCTTATCCATGCTGGGAGTGGACCCTTCTTTACCTACAAACTTGGAAATGCGGTGCAGGGAGTGAATGCTCACATAGAGTATGTCTCCACCTTTATAAGTAAGTCGTATAGCTTCCTGTTCCTTGCCATTCACATCGATTTTTTGCAGTCCTGAAAACTGACCCACGCCGTGGTCGATGTGCACTACATAGTCACCCGGCTGCAGCGACATGATTTCCTTAATCGTAAGAGCCTCCTTACTTTTCTTGAATCCTTCTTTGAGACGGAATCGATGATAGCGCTCGAAAATTTGATGATCGGTGTATACGAGAACTTTGTTTTCCTTATCGATGAAACCTTCGGAAAACTCGACTGTGAGAGGTGTGAAGTTTATTGCGTGGTCTTTATCTGAAAAGATCTGATAAAGACGTTCGATTTGTTTGGGTTGTCCCGCTGCAATAACGTTGGTGTATCCCGATTTTGCGTTGTTGGCCAAATTGGTACTCAACAAATCGAAGTGTTTGTTGAAGGCCGGTTGGGGTTCCATTTCAAAGGAAACGATTTCACTTTCAGCGAACTTTCGCTGCGAACCAAATTCAAGCACGCGCCTTTGTGTGAGCTGTTCGAATAATTCTTGTTTCGATGCAAAGAGCTGCTGGGGTGCCATGCGTTCGA
>CANIAA010000143.1 GCA_947465255.1 Flavobacteriales bacterium
GAACAGCGGTGATCCGCAAGGCTATGTTCTGCGTGCATCCCGCAATCATGGCATTTTGAAGAGGCAAATCGTCATGGGCATGAGTGGGCGATATAAGAACCCCCTCATTGAAATGGGATTCTTCGACCGCTTCTACCGTTATGATCACCCGCGAAGCATTGAAACCTGGAAACAATGCGAGCCTTGGTTAAGAGAATGGGCTAGCATGAACGAATTGCAATCCTCGCTGTTAGCGTATTTACGCAATGTCTTGCTGACTCGACGAACCAAAGGACATCCGTTCGTCACGCTCCGACAGGCCGAGCAGGAATCGTCTTTTTCACAACTTCTGAGCGGCTACCGCAAGGCTTTTGGTAGACGTGAACTTCACCCCCTTGCACAAGAGTTCTGGCTCGATCAGCTCGGCATTCGCCGAGGTGCCGGCATGGCAGTATACCATGCGCTCCGCGAATGCGCGACCGAAGGCGGACGCATTCCTTACGAGCGCGTATTTCAGCTAGCCCTGACCAAAGTGGCCGACGAACCTGATGAACGGACCAAGGTGATGTCTATTCTGGAAGTCGCTCCGTTTCTTTCGCACGGCGAATTCACGCTGCGTTTTTTAGCTCAGCGAGGCATTAAAAAATTAGAAGACCATCGCGCGGAACTGGAACAGTTGCGGAAGCTGTGGCGTGACTCTGCCGTGTTCGAACCGAACACCGCCCTTCCGCGCTTGCAGCAACTCGTGCATCTAGCGCACGTGCCGGGCGATCTCACCGAATGGATCAACGCCCTGTTACACTACCACGCTTCCATCATGGAAGCGCGCGGCGGCAGCGCCTGGGTTCAACTCCATGCCGACCATACACTGCATCATTTCTATGCTCCTTCACTGGCCGCCTCGTATAGCACGATTGGCCAATACATCGAACTTAAACCCTGGCTTCACTCCTACTACCTCGACAGCCTGAAATTCATTCAACAAAGCTTGTAACATGCAGTCGGGTATACAACTCTATTCACATTGGAAAAGCCGCATGGAAGAAATGGGGCGCATCCGAACGGCATGGTTCACGACGTACAATCTGGACATTGGTTTTTTCGAGAAATACATATTGAGTGCATTGGTGGGAATCGATGCCCGTGACATGAGCAGGCCCGAAGATTATGAGGCCATCAGCAATTCGCTCAGTGAAGAAAGCGGTCGGGAGCACATCGATGCCCGTGTATTCTACGATGCACGTGCACTCAATAATACGGGTAAACCCAAGCTAACGACGGTAGATCTGCACGCCATTGACCCGCAGCTCATCGATAAGCGGTTTGCCGGTGGTGTCTTTCACCCGAAAGTAGCCCTTTTTGAAAACGACCGCGGGCAGTTTTGGCTGCTCACAGGCTCATTCAATATGACACTTAGCGGTTGGGCTCGCAATCGTGAATCATTCTTACTTCAACCTATTGACGATAGCGAGAACGCGCTAGAGGTTTTTAGGTTCTTTTCGAGACTAGCCTCTCATTGTAAAGTCGAATCGCTCGCCGTGTTGCAGCGCCTTCGCAGAGTCAAGAGCGATACAACCGCAACCTGGAAATTTAGAAGCAGCCTGAGTGAGTCTTTCTGGCTCGACGATTTGCGACAGAAGGGACAAGGCGCAGACATGCGCATTTGGAGTCCCTACTTCAGTGAAGCCCTGCCTGATCTTATCGCACAACTGTATGATCGCGGGTGGAGTGAATTAGAGGTCATTCCGGCTACCAACGAAAGTCAAAAAATTCGCATCGAGGCCGACAACTTTACAGCCGCGTCCAAGCTCGTTCAATTTATGCGTGAAGATGTTATGGGCGTGGATCCCGACGTGTTTGTGCATGCGAAAGTGTGGCTTACATCCAACTCCGTGGCCATCGGTTCGTGGAATATGACACAGGCCGGCATGAACCTATCGCCCGGCGGAGGCAACAATATCGAGGCGGGCGTGGTGGTTTCACTGAGCGCCGGTGAGCGACAGGCTATCGAGAAATCGGTGCGTATCAATAAGCTTGATAACGCCATATGCTGCGATGCCGGCGAATTAAAGGATGATCAAGATAACCCCGGTATTGCGCCCACGTTTGTAGTCGACCTCCTACTCGATTGGGAACACCGACACGTTAGCCTGCTTTCACCTGCATACGACGAATTGAGAGAGCGACTAAAGGCAGGTGGATCTATAAGCATTGCAGGTTTGGGAAACATTCCGGTTGCTCGTTGGAAAGAAGCGCAGTCCATACAGTCTTTTGAAATGCGATTCTTGACAGATCGTTACTTCACCGTAAAAGACGAGACCGGAAAGAGCATTTATCAAGGCTACATGCGCGAGCGAGGTTTGTCGTTTCGCCCTGTCAACGGTTACCAAAACCTAAGCGATTGCATGATGAGCTGGTTTACCGAAACGCCCGAGCGGCATAGCGAATGGCAGGTGGTGAATTACTCGGGAGAAGTAATTGAAGGAATAGATTCGCAGCGCCTCACCGAATTGAAGCCCCACAACTACCAAGGATGGTTCAATTCCTTTTATGCCTTGGAGTGTCTGAAAAAGAGCATCACGGAAGCCAAAAAGAACGATGATCGTGATGTTCGTCTACGCAAAATCGGCCGCGTCATTCCGGGCAACATAACAGAAATCAAAAAGCATCTGCTTCACGAGCAGGAACAAGTCAGAAAGTCGTTCTCCGAAAATGGTATTTATCTGTGGTTCATTGTTTCGAAGTTCAATGCGGTCATCGACTATTATAATCGGGCAGTAAAGGCGATCGAGGAATTTATTGAACCATTACCTCTTCCCGAAAAGGAATTCAAAGAACTTCTGCAGTCCAAATACAAGTACTCCGCGCGACAAATCAATCAATGGACAGCGCTGGTGAATGAACGACTCAACCGCTAAGCATGCGCATAACACCCGAATACATATCGCAACTCATCACCTTCGATTCGACTGATCCGAATTGGCAGTATGAGCCCGGCAACCCCGGCATGCGACACTTGCAAGCGTTGGGCACGGCCAAGGTTTTTAACCTCATGCAAGAACACCGTGTAGCGTTATTGGCCGATGAGGTTGGCATGGGAAAAACCATTCAGGCGCTGAGCGTTTGCGCAGCCATGTGGCGCAAAAATCCGAAGGCACGCATACTCGTGCTCGTGCCACGCGAAGAGATAGCCCGCAACTGGCAAGGAGAATATCAGCAGTTTATCCGCAAGCATTATCGACACAACGATAACGTGGTGAAGAGCATCGTTGGTCAACAACCACTCAACGAACTCGTTTATTGCAGCAATCTTTACGACTTGGTCCACTCCGTGCAACAAGGATGGGGAAAGTTTTTCCTGGGGAAAATATCATCGTTCAGTGCTTTGATGGCAGGCGATCTTACCATACCCAGATTGAAATCGCTCGGCATCTCTCCACTGGATGATATCAGTAGGAAAATCCGCTATGAATCGCCCGACTGCATTACTGATCTAGCCTCCATTCTGCGGAACGAGATTGATACACATGCCGAAAAAGGGAAGCCCTACTTCGATTTAATCATTGTCGATGAAGCTCATTACTTCCGTCACACAGAGAGCGCGAGCATTCGCACGCAAACGGCTAAAATCTTTTTTGGTGAATCACCCAAAACGAAATTACGCATAGCAAAGCAAGTGCTTTTGTTAACGGCCACACCCAATCACGGTTCGGCCAAAGATGTGCGCAACATCGTATCGTATTTCACCGATGCATTTGCCGACGCCGATCCAAATGAAATACTCAACGCCCTTTGTGTGCGCAGGCTCCGCCGATTGGGTTCAGGCGGATTCAACAAGTATAATTACCGCGAAGAGCGAGAGCATGCCAGCGATTTCAGCGACGATCCGCTGGGTGAAATGTTTTTCGGACTCTACCAGCATGAGCTCGCTAAGGAGGCCATCAAACAGCAACAGAAAACAGGCGGCCGAGGCATTACGCGCATGCTGCGTTACCTCGAAGGGGTGGAACTCATACCCCAAAAAATTGCGCGGCCCACTTCCGATGATGACGAAAATCGCAGTGAACAGAAAGGCGATTTCAGCCGTGGTGCTGACGCACACATACTGCAGAGTCTATCGCATGAGTACAACCAGGTATTTAAGAAACATCCGGGTCACCCGAAATACGATGAGTTAGTCAATCGATTGATTACCCATCACTCCCGTGAAAAAGCGGTCGTGTTTGTGCGGCGCATCGCCTCTGTATTTGAGATTGCCCAGCGTGTATTGGAAGCACATGACCGTCAGTTCTGGAAAGAATTGCAAACGGGCGCATTGTCGGAGCTACCATATGAGCGATTGAGTCGAATGCGTTTCAATCGCTTCTTGCAAAGCACCCAACAAGCGGACGAGATTATTCGGGAAGAACTTGAGGGCCGCAGCAACATTCCTCAATCGAAGGTGCTCGAGCTGTTCAAGGTTAGTAGATCGGAGCAACCCACCAGCACGCATGCTTCGTTATTCCGCTTGCGATTAACTCACTCCAAGATTGGCCCCTTCACACTCTTCTTTTCTCCCGGAGCCGATCAGTTTGCCCAGCCTTATGAGGACTTAACCATTTATGACTACGACGGAGAGAGCGAGGGAAAAGAGAATTACTACTTGTCGGCCTTGAGGTATCGACTGGCTTCCCTACCCGACCGAGCCAAGGCCGAAGACATACGTTCGGTGCTCGAGATACGATCACCGCTTGAGAAGAGTGCAACACCGATGAAACGGATCGACACGTTTTTCACCGTCTTCTGGGACGTGCTTCAAAACGACGAGACCCTTTCTGAAGAGCGAAAACAAGCTGTACTCAACGCATACACGGTGCTCGATGCATACGAACGCGAGGCATTGTGCGCGTTTGTAGAGAAAGGAACCTTGCTGGCCTCCGAGGGGTTGATACAACTTTATCGACTGTATGTAAAAGTCTCCGGTATGCATGACCGCAATCCGATCTTGGTTTACCGGCAGTGGGTGGAGGAAGTCAGAAAATCACTCAAGCATTGGAGACTATACGAGCAAGTGCAAGAGAGCATTCTTCACTTCACCACCATTTACGGCAAGGTGTTCAACATTCATAATCGGCGCGATTTGCTGAATGAGAATTGGGATTGTTTTCGCAATGCGCAGCCCATTGTGCCCTACAACGCCGACAATGCAAACCAGACGATGCTCAAGAGTTTCAACACGCCCTTCTTTCCGGATGTGCTGGTCTCGACCTCCGTATTGCAAGAAGGCGTGAATCTTCAGCATTTCTGTGATACGATTTATCACTATGGTATGGCATGGACACCGGGCGACAACGAGCAACGGATTGGTCGCGTGGACCGTATGTTTGGCAAAATCGAACGTCGTCTCAACGAACAAGAAGAAGCCACGCTGGCCATCTACTACCCATATCTGCGCAACAGCGTCGATGAAGATCACATGCGGCGATTCATGCGACGAAAGTTTCGAGAAGAAACATTGATCGACAAGGGAATTCAAGTGAACCGAAGCAACGAATCGGACCAAGAACCTGAAGACGCCATCGAATGGAAGGAACTCTTACGCAAGCCGACACCGGGCAATATGGGCGACCCCTACCCCGCTGAAACCATCGACTTTGCAGGTATTGAAACACCCGCGATACACATCGACACTTTTTCATTGCAAAGGATCCAGGAGTCTATTATCAGCGCCTTGACAGGCTTGCCAGACTTGCCTGTTGAGATATTCAGCATTGTAGGCTCCGACGAACACAGCTTGCTGGTAGACCCCATCTTGCCCGATGGCCGCAGGCAACCTGTGCGAGTGGAAATGGTTTTCGATCCCATTGGCAGCAGCGCCTTTGATCAGACGGTGTATTGTCTGCGTATGTCAACTCCACTTGCCGGCCATCAGAAGCTCAACCGGTTCAAGCAGGTGTTTCAGGAATTCCCCAAATTAAAATCGCTCTACTTGCCGGGCATCAAACTGTGTGTTTTGCCGCAAGAAGCCAAGCGATCGAAGTGGTACATTTCCATGGTCGTTGAGCTCCCGTTGTTTCTCAAAGACATTGAGAAGAATCCGCTCAGCGCAGATGAAGTACGGCATGCGTTTCAATCATTGGTTCGATGTGCCGACGCTACCGAATTAGAATTATTGCACCGCGACTTGCAGCGCCTAGAAATTGGCATGGAAACTAAAGACGTCGAACAGAACTCCCGAGCAAGCCTCATTCAACTCCCACGCGACCGCGCAGGCAGCCATTGGACCCGTTTCGAGGACTATTATATTCTTGAAAAAGTCATTAGCCTCAAAGAAGAGAAAGACCCCGAGCGCGCAGCCATGCTCCGCAACCACCAGCAGTTTTACGTCAAGACCTTCCGCCGCGGCATGCAGTGGATACAACAGGTAGCGATTCACAACGCCAACGTGCAGCGTGA
>CANIAA010000144.1 GCA_947465255.1 Flavobacteriales bacterium
AATAATGACTGGGTGATGGAATACACCAATACAAGCAGAGCTTCCTTATTGGAGAAATATCCCACCATTAAGGACTTTACGGCTAAGTATGAACTTCCTGCTAATGCCATGCCCGATATGATTGTACGCCTTACCGAGAAGAAAGTAGAGTTCAATGAAAAAGAATTCAAGGTTTCTGAACATGCCATACAGCTGCGCACCAAGGCTTTGATAGCCCGAAACCTCTACGACAGCGAGGCGTTTTATGTTCTCATAAACGACCTCAATCCGGCTCTCGAAAAAGCTATTCGAGTTCTTCAAGACGGTTCGTTTGAAAAGATGAAACTCGCTTATTCCGATTTTAAATAACAGATGTACATTTGAACATTCATTTTAAAACTTAAAAACATAATACGATGAGCAATGGATTAAAAGTGGGCATTCTGGTGGTAGTTGCCGGAGCCTTGGGTTTTCTCGGTTATTCACAATTCAAAAAAGGTTCAAACGACATTGGATCTCGTCCGGCTGAAACAGCTACCCTTTCTACTGAAGCCACTACTGCCTCCACTAACAACGGCATACAAACGGGAGAACTAGCCAACACAGAAAATGGAAAGCTTTCCGAGACTCGCGCGAAAACTACCATGACGCTTGACAAGAAAGAACACGACTTTGGTACGATCAAACAAGGCGATCAGGTTGAATGTGCCTTCAAGGTTACCAACTCAGGAAGCCAACCACTGATTCTCGAGGAAGCTCATGGCTCTTGCGGCTGCACTGTTCCTGATTATCCAAAAGATCCAATTCCTGCAGGTGAATCGCGCGATATCAAAGTGAAATTCAACTCTACCGGAAAGAAAGGCAAGCAATCGAAGACAGTAACTATCACTGCTAATACAGAGCCTATTCAAACCATTGTTACGATACATGCTATGGTTGATGCTCCTGAAACCGAAGCAAAAGAAAAACCCAAAAGCGGTAAATAATAACCACTACATAAAACACGAAGGGGCTGATTTATCAGCCCCTTTTTTATTTAACCCCTATAGTGTTTCCTTATCAATATTTCGAACCAGCGATCGGGTAATAGCCGCATTAGATAATAAGCGATGCGCGCCTTGGGACGGGCTACTCTATAACGAAGCCGAGGCCTAGCGGTTTGCAGTATTCTGGTTATAGACTTCGCAACTTCCTCGGGTTCCATTCCTCCATCAACCTCACGATTAACCTGTTCACGGATAGCAGTGTGGCGCTGAACATTGCGACTGGCTATATTCTCGACTTCCCTTCTATTGCCGTTAATACCTGTTCTCACATCACCGGGCTCCACCAATACGACATGTATTCCGTCACCGGCCAATTCTTGCGAGAGTGACTCAGAATACCCCTCAACGGCAAACTTACTTGCACAATAAATACCGCGATATGGCAGCCCCATCTGTGCAGCTATGGATGTGATATTGATGATATAAGCGTTACCCGACTTCCTCAATAGATTAAGAGACTGCATACAAACATGGTGCACTCCCAACAAGTTGGTTTGAAACAACACCTCTATGTCTTGAGCTGTGCTGTCCTCAATGGCTCCGAGCATTCCAAGGCCTGCGCTATTCACTACCGCATGCAGTGAGCCATGCTTCAGTTCAATTTCCTTCAATACGCCAGCCACTGATTCCACTGAGGTTACGTCCATTTGAACATTGGTTAATGAATCCGCTTCTGCGCCATTTCCTGAGCGGGAAGCACCATAAACTACATAACCTTGCCGGGCCAGCATAACAGCTGCAGCGCGACCAATTCCACTACTCGCTCCGGTTACAAGTACGACTCTTTTCATCCGTCAAACCCTTTGATGTTATCAAATGTAGGATTCACCCGCCGGTGATCGGTACTTTCGTAGCGGAATTTTAAACGCAGCATCGATGAGCGACTGGTTAAACGATTTCGAAAAACAAGGCTGGGCAGAACTTCGGGACTTTATAACGCCCGAAGCAGCTCTTGGCATTCGAACAGAAATAGAGGAAATCCAAATTCAAAATGGCTTCAAACCAGCGTCCATTGGAAAACATGAGCAAAAAGTAGTAGACTCCTCGCAACGCGGTGACTTCATTAGCTGGATAGACTCCCAGACAGCGCCGATTCGAACGCGCTCATACCTCGATAAAATGGAGGAGCTAAAAAGTGAACTCAACCGACATTTTTACTTAGGTATACGCGATTATGAATGTCACTACGCCCACTATCCTCCAGGCACTTTCTATAAGAAACATGTGGACCGTCACAGAAATGGTTCACCCCGTCGTGTTTCAACGGTGCTCTATTTAAATCCGCATTGGGAACCTACCGACGGCGGCGAGCTTGTTATCTACAATGCAGACCAAAGCTCCTTTCGCATTGAACCGCGACTTGGGACATTAGCCATTTTTCTGAGCGAACTGGAACACGAAGTACTGGTTACCGGTCGCGATCGCATGAGTATTACCGGGTGGATGCTCAATGAAATCATCCTGTAAATGAAAGAAGGCTGTCTTTTCAGACAGCCTTCTCCTATTCTTCTATTTGTAAGCGATTACTGCTTCACGAAGCGCATGCTGTGCATGTCGGCACCCACTATCAAGCGAACCTGATAGATACCGGCTGCAGCACCTGCCATATCGATTGATTCGATACGAGTAGCGCGTACATTACCAAGATCCTTTGCCATCACCACACGACCGCTGTTGTCCATGATTGTGTAAGACATAGTTTCACCGGCAAGACCTTCCATGCTGAGAACGAATTGACCGTTGTTTGGGTTCGGATACAAGCTGATGTTGTACTCGCGATTCACCTCGTTCAAACCGGTAACTTCGATGGTTTGAGTTGCGGTACATCCGTTGTCATCAGTTACAGTCAACACGTAGTTACCAGCCTGAGCAGCGGTATTCAAACCACTCAAATCCTGAGAGTCGCTGGTGAAACCACCAGGACCGCTCCAGCTATATTCGTAGGGAGAAGTACCACCTGAAACATTGTAAGGAGAGCTACCACCGGCATCTTCATCGATTGGGTTAGCGGTAAGTCCGTTGATAGTAACGGCAGATGATGGCTGATCGATAGAGAGATTGCTCACCAAAGCTGTACACTGGTTGGCATCGTATACCGTAACCTCGTAGTTACCCGCTGTCAAGTTACCAATTGAGTTTGTAGTAGAAATAGCACCACCGTTTACGCTGTAGCTGTAAGAACCGGTTCCGCCCGCAGCAGTTACCTCAATAACACCGCTAGCATCA
This sequence comes from Flavobacteriales bacterium, assembly GCA_947465255.1. Taxonomy (GTDB): domain Bacteria; phylum Bacteroidota; class Bacteroidia; order Flavobacteriales_D; family Sanyastnellaceae; genus JAIBBG01. Next base: position 3,252 of record CANIAA010000144.1, read on the forward strand.
CCGAAACAGGTAACGTCTGTTGCGGTTGCAGTTGCCGTCAACACAGCAGGTTCTGCAATCGTTTCAGCACTAGCTGCTACGTATGAACAACCATTGGCGTCCACAACATTCACTACATAGTTACCTGCAGCAAGACCATTGAAGATTGGACTTGAGTCAGCAGAAGTTGGTGTAGCATCGAGCGCGTAGGTGAATGGGAAAGTACCACCTTCTACTTCCACGCTGATAGAACCGTCTGTCAAACCATTACAGGAAATATTGCTCACGTTTGCAGTAGCACCTAGAACACCCGGCTCAACTACCTCCACTGTTTCTGTTGTTTGACAACCGTTAGCATCTTCTGCCATTACAACTACAGAAGTGTTACCTAATCCGCTGATTGCGTTGTTTGAAGACAAGGCACTGCCATCGAAGCTGTATTGAATGGCGCCGGTTCCGCCGGTTGATGTAACCGTTACCGAACCATCGGTATCACCATTACAAGAAGGTGCATCTACATCGGCATTGATGATAATTGCAGGAGCGCCCAACACTTCGAAAGTGTATTCAGCTGTACAGCCATTTTCATCCTGCGCGTAGATTGTGTGCGAGCCCACACTGAGATTCGGAATTACAACCGTTGAAGCCGTTCCTTCAATCAAATATGTACCATCATTCACCATCGAGAAGTCAACATCACCGGTACCACCTGACCAGGCGATGATCTTAGTAACATCGGTTGAGTTGTAGCATTCACCCTCACCTGATGCAGAAGCTTCCAGATTGATAGCAAAAGGACTTGTAATGCTGAAGGTATTTCCCTGAGCCGAACAGCCTGAAGCGTCAGTTGCAGTAAAGTAGTAAGAACCACCGGTTAAACCTGTATAGTTTGGTGTTGGCAAAACAACTGGATCCTGGTTACCATCCAACACAGGAGTACCATTACTATTTAACAAGGCGAAAGAAAGGGCTCCTGTTCCACCGCCGTAGTTAGCCGCGTCAGTCGACACTGAACCGTTGTTTTCACCGGCGCATTCGATAGCGCTTCCAACACTGCCCGAAAGAGTAACAGGTGTAACATCAATTGTTACAACCGCTGTGGCTTCGCAAACTTCTCCATTCGGATTAGCCAATACGTTATCGAAACGAGTGTCACGTACAAGAATGGTGTACGTGCCACCACCAATGCCGGTGTATACGTCAGAACCGGAACTTGAAAGACCTTCAGAAGAACCGTTCAGGTAAAAATCGTAGAAAGCCTGCGCTCCGGTTGCTGTCGCAGTTATTACGCCATTGGTTGAATTAGCGCAAGTAGGATTTGTTGTTGCAGTTGCAGTAACACTCAAATCACAAGGCAGTAAGCACAAACCGTTGTCGTATGAAGCGCTTGGATTGAAGTTCAGGGCAGTATCGTCTGTGCAACCTGGCTCGCAGCCAGGGTTGGTAGAGAACTCATAGGTGCCATACACCGGTTCTGAACCTGCACCGGAATAGTTCGGGAAAACCTGCAAATTGAAAACTCCGCAGATATCACCGTCCGTGGTAATCTGAGCGAGCAACACTTTCAAGTCTGAACCCGCCTCTGAATTCGGATTGTCGGGCAATACGAACCAGGTGCCTCCAATAGGAGTATTGACTACGAAGTTTCCGTTTCCATCTGCCGTATTGAAGGCTTGGTTTTGCCATGGCTGAGCGCTATCTTCCGCTTTGAAAACCGGGTTAGCAGCACCGTCATCGTTACATGTGATACCAATGGTCATGTATGAATCATACTGAGCGAGAGGCTGTGCCGCCAAAATAACGCACGCCAACGCATCACCCGTTGAACCTCCGGCCGTAAAATTCCAAATACCACCGGGCACATTCAATGAAAGCGGGTTATCATCATTACCGGTAATTGTGGTAACACGGTCTGTAGCATTCTGCGTGTTGGCATAAATACGATAAGTCGAATGACCAGCGGGATATCCTGTAAGCGTACCGTTGTCGGTATAAAACTCCTCAACGGTAATGCTCGTAACCTGAGCTTGTGTGCCCGAAAAGGCGCCCAGACATACGGCTAGAAAAAGTAATGCTCTCTTCATGAGTTGTTATGGTTTGGATACAGATTAATGTTTGTTTCAACCGCCAAATATAGGAGGCAACACCTACGAATAAAATTTTTCTTTCCACATTCCTGAAATGAAAAAGCCCCCCAAATTGGGAGGCTTTTTCGTATCGCCTGATATGGGCCTATTTCTTACTTAATCTTCACATTTACGACCTGAGTTACAGAGCCGTTGTTCAACGTGAGTGCATAAACACCGGAAGCCAACGCTGTGGTATTCAGTGCAATGGTCTTCTGACCGAATACTACACCGAGATTTTCTTCCACCACAGTTTGACCCAGGCTATTCACCATACGAATGGTCATGCGCTGAGCAACTGCAGAATCAAATTGAACGTTCAATTGATCTTCAGCAGGAACAGGGAACACACGAACATTAGCAGCTACTGCATTTTCAGATACTGAAGCAGGACCGCAGGCTTCGCACGTGTCAAAGGTCCAGCAAACTGTAACAGGGTTGCCATCGGCACGAACCAATTGACGGTTGTCGGTGAAATTACCATTGTCAACACCGCAACCACCAATTTCAGAGAAATCGGCAGTTTCTTCAGTGAAATCAGCACCACCCGGAGTTCCTGCGAGGAACTTATAGAAAATTGAGCTGATACAAACCTGAGGAACAGTCACTGACCATGTTCCATCACCGTCGGTATCGGTCATCTGCAATGCACCATTTTGCCAGTTTGGCTGGGTGAAGTCACCCATTACCCACATAACCTGACCCGCTGCCAATTGCAATGCACCCGGACGAACTTCGAAGGTAACATCGCCGGGAGCTACTACAGGACCGCATGGCTCTGCTGAGTTGAAGCAAACAGCAGGTAATTCTTGCGGAGTGTCAGCAACCACCGTCAATTGACGGTTTCCAATACCTTCCCAACCGCCATCACCAATGCGGAACTTGTACTCATAATTTCCGGCAGATAGGTTCAATGTAATTGTCCAAATACCATCTCCATCATCATCTGACAT
>CANIAA010000145.1 GCA_947465255.1 Flavobacteriales bacterium
CGTTGGACATATTTACCAAAAAAGTAACATCCATAAGATTGGGCTCTACCATGCAATTTGTGCACTCACCAAAACAAACAACAGGAGCAATTACATCGATAGTGCCGGTTTCGATAACACGATTAAAAGAACCGAATCCATCGGGTAAACCGCATACATCAGAGACTGACTCGGCGCCGTCAAAAGTGTCACCATTAATAAATTTATAAAGCAAATTAGAATTTTCGTCCACTTCTACCGTCACGGTATACACTCCATCTCCATCGACATCCGACATGGGTGTTGCTGAGGCGTCCCACCCCTGAAAATTTCCGGCAACATGGACACCAGCCGGACTAACAGTCTGTTCCGACATATTCACTTGCAGGGTAACATTGATTGTTGGTGTAATTACAACACAATTGCTGCACTCACCAAAGCAAACCGTATCAAGCATAACTGCAGTGCTTCCAAAATCCAGGAAACGATAAGGCATTCCCATAAAACTTGTCGCACAAGCAGAAGGAACTGATTCCACATCAGCCGCACCTAGTCCGTTCTGGAAGCGATAATATATATTTTGATTTGTATCGAGCTCAACAACCGCTGTGTAAATTCCATCGGCATTTAAGTCGCTCATCGGAGCGCTTATTAGCGAGCCAAACTGAGGCACGATAACTACACTCACACCATTCGGACTCACCGATTGCTGCGACATATTCACATTAAAGGTAGCCTCGGCAGTAGGAGGTGCAGGGCAGTTTTCGCACGACGTAAAACAGACTGGACCATATACAAATTCCGGGGTGGTTGGAGTTATCTGACGATTGTACCCACCCACTCCATTTGGTACACCGCATGTTTGCGGCACCGATTCGTCTTGACCGGGCCCCCAGTTGTTTCCGTTGATAAACTTGAACTGGACAGGAACACCCGTTGGCACCACCTGGGTATACTCGTAAATGCCATCGCCATCGTCATCAGACATAGCAGTGGCACCCGGTTGCCAGATGGGCGACTGAAATGTTCCCGCAATGTGTACCCCGTTTGGACTAATGTTTTGCCCTTGCATATTTACCAAAAAAGTAACGGCAGATTGGGCTTGAAGAGCTGCATTGACCAATAGGGCTGCAGTCATTAAAAGGAAAAATCTTTTCATCGGTTATTCGGTTAATGGGGACGAATATAAGTGTATTCGATACACTTAGCATTCCACAAACCAATAAGCACATCAGTCCTTATCGTAATCGAAATCGGTAGATTTCATGCGTTGGTTCTGGCGCAAGAAAATCTTGTAGTCTCGAAAACGATCTTTCACAAACACGAGAAAGTCGTATTGAGAACTTTGAATGAGAAACTGATCTGAAACATTCAAATAGGTTATAAAATCATCAAACTGTTCATCATCCAGCGCTATGATTTCATAATCCACATATAGGCGAAACAACTCTTTGAGTAACTCTCGTTTTCGATCTTCATTCTCCAGATAAGCTACCTCCCTTTTCGATCGTTCAGTGCGGCTGAATTGCTGATACAAGAAAGTAATTGGACTTATGGCCGCATTAATGCCGCTGAGCATGTAATCCCTCTCGTCGTAACCTAGCTTAAGAATATCCTCTTGAATCTGCTCCAAATCACGAGGCGCAAACACCTCCACTTCTGCGAGCATATAGGATCGCGCATCGAGATAGAGCTTTAGGCGAAATTCGGTTTTTTGTAGTGAGTCGGAATAGGTGACGTAGCGCGTTTGAAAACCGAGAGATGTAATAGCCAGCGTATCTCCTCTGTTGCATTTAAGTTCAAAGGATCCGTTAGGTTTGCCGAATGCTCCCTTCTTAGTTGTTCGATTGATGATTATGGCATTTGGTATTGGCTGATCCATATCGTCGCGCAGCTCGCCTCGCACCAAAATAACTGTAGTATCGCGAACCTGACCCACCATTGACATGCAGCCGGTCAAGAAGAACAGCACGATGCTAAAAGAACGGAGATTCATTGTATGACGGAGTTAGTTTTTTCTGCGCAACGCACTTACAAAGCGTCCCCAAGCGTCAGCATCCAGCAAATTACCCCCGCTGCGAAAGCCTCCGTTGTAGCGGGCAATCATAGTAGCAGAAGCCTCGGCATAGGCATCGGCCGACAAGTCACGCAAACCATCGTAATTAGAGACCGAAGCGGCGGTTCGATCAAAGCGAAAATATCCGTCACCGGGAAAATCAAGGGCAAGGACTTCCGAGCGCAGACGAGCAGGGCTAGGATATGGCAATACATTCACGGCCGGTAGCAACACATTCTCCTGCTCCATCCACTGCACAATTGAAATATGCGTTTGTGTAGTGTCATCGGGGATTATAAATGTCGAACGCCTCAGTCCGAGAAAAATAAAATTCAGAGTATCACCCGCTACGACAGGCAGGGTGAAATATCCTGTGTGATCAGAAAAAGTTCCCCTGTTATCACTGGTGCGAAATACGGTTGCGTAAGGAACCGGAATAAGCGAATCAGTAGCAACCACCACGCCTGAAACTTGCAGAATATGTCGTTTCTGGGCATTAGCAAAATTTGCCAAAACCGCAAGCAGAATCAAGACTATGAGTTTACGCATGATAATGCCGCAAATGTAAGCGAGCCGAGACAACCTAAAAGCCACAGTCGTTAATGCTTGTCAAAAATCAGTAGCAACATGTATTTGAGTAGATTTTGAAAAGCCAGTGAAGTATTAAGATCAATAAAAAAGTATAGAGTAAAAAACCCCGCAGAAAACGCCTTAATTTTTCTTCAATAGTGTGAGTGAAAACATATATAATGGCCAAAATACACATGGTAACTCCACCCGGGTTTGTCGTCCAGCTCTGTTCAACATCTCCCCTCAGCAGGTGCAAGATGCTACGCTGCATGCCACAAGTCGGGCAATCACAACCCGTAAGCCATTTAAAAGGGCAAGGAAGAAGTTTATCTTCAATCTCGGAAAGACTATTCAGCCACCATGTTAGCATGCATCAATAACTGAATAATGTGATGGAGGTCTGCTTCGAAAAAATCCATTCTAATTCGATGAAAGAAGGTACATCTCTTCGGTTCAAGTTCGTAATTGGGCCCTGCTGCATAATCATCGGAAAGATGCAGAGTATTGGGAAAATCCAAATCGACAACTGAATGCAAATCGAAGCAGATAAACGTATCCATCTGCAGGTCAAATGCAACTGCCAGTTGACCTGCCGATGTGTCCACAATATAATAGGACGGAACCCGCACCAGGTCAGGCCTCTCCAATAATAGATGGCCGAGGGTATAATACGGGTAGATTTTTAAATGAGGTTGATAACCCGCCAATTGCAACCGGCATTTTGCCGCTTCCATTTGGGTGCGTATGCGATCTGCTTTCGTTGGCTGTATATCTGAGACGGAGTCGCACCAAACATCTGCATGACTTAGCCATTGACATGGCCCTAGTTCAAGTTTATAATCAAACGCAGAAGGTTCATCCAACACATAGCCGGGATAGTAGTAATCCAACCCCAACCTCTTAGCAAGATCCATTTCAACGAGCATGGTGTATATACCCAAACTATTCTTGGAGTATTCGCGACTGTAAACACACAGAATGGATGCCATGCTCCTATCGCCCACATCAATGTAGCTTACAGCAATCAATTCATCACCATCAAAGACCGCGATTTCCATCGCGTCGAAATCGGCACACTGCCGCGGCGAAAGCAGCACACCATCGAGGTTCTCATGCACGAAAGCCTTGAAGCGAGATTTCAATCCTTGGTATAGTTTATCACGCTTTGAGTCAGACTGGGGAGTTCCAATTCGAATGCTAAACTTTTTTTGATTTTGGGTGAACAGTTTCTTGTGGCATTTACGCATGCTAAAAGCGGAAACAGGAAACCTAATATTTCGAATGCCGTACACCTTGCTGTCAATGCAAACCACTTCACTCCGATACACGATTCCATTACCACGAAACCACCCTCGTGAGAGTAAATCGTCGTACTGTGACCTTTTTAAGCCAAATATGGAAGCCGTTTGCACCAGCATTTGGGCGAAAATAACGAACACAGAGATAAAACAACATGTGGAAAGAAGAGATCAGTTAACGCAAGCATCACGGTTCCATAAAAGCTCGGTTAAACAAGCATTGCTAATTTGTTGCATCAACTGAATATACCATGGCACACAACAACGTCCTACTCCGTTTCTTTGACAACGGAATGATTCATGAAATCCAATCACGGATTGCGCGCCTTCAACGCGAGGAAAACACAGAGGTTCTTTACACTCAGGAGGGAAAACGCATCCCCCTAGACAACCTGCTAAGTATCAACGGAGTGGCTTGGGGTTAGGTCGAGGAACTTAAAGTTTTTGTCGAAAACCACCTCTACTTGTTGCAAATTCCATTTTTTGTGTACATTTGCGACCTATCTGAAATCTAAAAACATGAAAACAAAGTTGTCTGTACTCCTTGTGCTCTCGTGTCTTTGTATCTATTCCACTGCTCAAATTAAAGTTCAAACATTCCAGCATGAAATAAGCTGTGATATTGACGCACTGTCTGATTTACCCACTATTAATGCTTCTTCACCTGCCGGCAAAGTAAGCATCAGTTACAGCGAAAACATCTATTCAGGAGGTTGTTTAGGAACATTAGTGAGAACATTCACTTACAGCGATCCGGCCGGAGGCACCGCCGAAGCGCAACAAATTGTTCACATTACCGATCGCACTCCTCCGCGCTTATTCGGTGAAGCCCCCAACATAACAACCACCGCCGATATGTTGCCCGAACCTGCACAGTTCGCAGCAGTTGATAACAGCGGAGAATCGTTTGACGTGCTCTTTAAAGAAGTAAAACAAGATAAACGCATCACGCGAGTATGGACGTGCACAGACTCCTGCGGCAACGTAGCTCGCAAAACGCAGATTATTACACTCGAATAAATCGTTTCGCTTTTTCATAATAACAAGAACAGTCAGGCAATTGCTTGACTGTTCTTGTTTCTGATTAACTTTCGAACTTCAAAAACACGTTACGTATGAGTCTCCATGAGATGGGCATTCCCAGTGTCGATTTGAATGATTTCATTCACGGCACAGCAGAACAGAAAATGAAATTTGTGTCTGAATTAGGCACTGCTTATGAAGGCATTGGCTTCGTAGCAGTTAAGAACCACCTCATATCCGAATCAACAGTTGCCGGGTTATACTCAGAAGTGAAGGCCTTTTTCAACCTTCCCGAAGAAACCAAGAAAAAGTACGAAATCGTTGAATTAGCCGGGCAACGTGGCTACACATCCTTTGGGCGTGAACATGCAAAAGGCAGCAATGCGGGCGATTTAAAAGAATTTTGGCATTTCGGTCAGGAAGTAACCGATGGTGACCCAATAAAAGCGGAATACCCGGCCAATATTTTCACCGATGAACTGCCCGGATTCAATGAAGTAGGTATTCAAGCCTACCGCGATTTGGAATCGACAGGACGTCATATGCTTCGCGCCATTGCGATTCACTTAGGCCTGGACGAATTTTACTTCGATGATAAAATCAAGAATGGAAATTCCATTTTGCGTCCTATTCACTATCCACCTATTACATCAGAACCGCAAAGTGCCGTGCGCGCCGGTCAGCATGAGGACATCAACCTAATCACTCTTCTCATCGGTGCTTCTGCCGATGGTCTTGAAGTGCTAAATAAGAAAAATGAGTGGGTTGCTGTTACCGCTCTGCCCGACCATATTGTCGTGAATGTGGGCGATATGCTCCAGCGCCTCACGAATGGGAAACTGAAGAGCACCACGCACCGTGTGGTTAACCCACCACGTGAAAAATGGGGAAGTTCTCGATTCAGTATACCGTTCTTTTTGCATCCGCGCAGCGAAATGCGTCTTGACTGCTTGCCTTCATGCATTCCTGCAGGTGAAAAGCCCAATTGGGACCCCATTTCGGCAGGTGAATTCTTAGACGAACGTTTGGCTGAGATTGGGCTAAAGAAGTAATCGATTCTCATGAAAATACGAATCGGCGATCAATCGCTGCGCATACGTCTGTCCATGGAGGAGGCCCGCACTCTCGCTCAGGAATCCATCGTTACTACCTCACTATACCTCAATGCGATGGACAACTTCATAATCGAATTGCGACCGTGGCATTTGGAAATCGGAGAAGTGCATACTGAAAGAAATAAACTCACTGCTTCCATTCCATTGACTGCAGCGCGTCGATTGCATGAAGAGAAAGGATATTCCTTTCAATGTGAACAAGAAGTATCGGGTTTGCCTCCACTCCGTCTTGAAGTTGAGATAGATTTGCACAAAGCAC
>CANIAA010000146.1 GCA_947465255.1 Flavobacteriales bacterium
AATTCTCCGTCATGAATTGGTGGCCGACAACATCGGCTTCGAATTACTTCCCGAGAAATTTACGCTTTCCGAATTGCAACACCTGCACGAGATTATTCTCGATAAAAAACTAGACAAGCGAAATTTCAGAAAGAACATTCTCAAAGGTGATCACCTTACTGCTCTGGAAGAAAAACAAAAGGGTGTTTTGCACAAACCTGCACAGCTATACAAGTATAAACGCAACCATGCATGACGCGACTTCTGATTCGCTCCGTATTCATTGCGCTTGCTCTTCTATGGACTCATAGCTCATTCAAGGGGCAAACTATTCCTGACTTTGGACCGGCGTTCCCCCAAAACGAAGTCACCTCCATCTACATTACCATCGACCCGGATAGTCTCGAATGGATGATTGCCAACCTCGAAAACGAACACGAGTTTCCGGCTTCGTTTGTGTATGAAAGCGAATCACTAATCGATTCGGTATCGCTCGTAGGACTTCGCTTACGCGGCAACACCAGTTTGAACGCTGCCAAAAAATCGTTCAAAATTTCATTCAACACCTTTGATGAAGGTGGCGACTGGCAAAACTTAGAGAAGCTGAACTTGCTTGCAACCGTCAATGACCCATCACTTATGCGCAGCAAATTATCGCATGATTTGTTTCGCAAGAGCGGAATCGCTGCAGCCCGAACATCCTACACGCGCCTCTACATCAACAACGAATACCGCGGAGTTTACCTGAATATCGAGCATATCGACGAGGAAATGGCATCTGCTTATTTCGACGAACAAGGCGATGGCAACCTCTATAAGTGCACGTACCCTGCCGATTTAGACTTCATCAGCAGCAACCCCGACGATTACAAGTTCGCTTTCTGGGGAACACGACACTACGAACTAAAAACGAACGACTACCTCGACGACTATTCGGATCTCGCCACCTTTATTTCAACGCTCAACAACACTTCCGCCTCTGGTCTATCGTGTGCTCTGCCCCTTCAATTTAACGTTTCAGAATACCTGAAGATTGCCGCAATCGATGTACTACTGGGCAATTGGGACAACCATATCTTTTTAAAGAACAATTTCTATCTGTATCATGATCAGTTGACGGATCGCTTTCGATTCATCCCCTATGACCTAGACAATACACTAGGCATCGACTGGATTGGCATCGACTGGACGAATAGACCCATTTACAACTGGTCGCCGCAAGGAGAAGACCGTCCGCTATACACTCGTCTCATGCAGAACCCAGCCTATCGCGCTCTTTTCAGTCAGCATATCGATGCACTTTGTAACAGTCATTTTCACCCTGATTCGCTTGAGCAGCAAATAGAGCATTGGCAAAACTTGATTCAGCCTCACGTCGCTGAGGACCCATATTACCCGCTCGACTTCGGATATGATATGAATGCATTTGTCCAAGCTCCATGGGAAGGCTGCTGCAACCACGTGCCACATGGCATTCTGCCATTCGCAGAATTGCGTCGTGTGAATGCGCTCGATGAACTTGAATCTTACTCAACCGGATTCGATGCTCACTGGATGGTGCAGCGCATCGACACCAATGCGGTCTCGATGAAGGCACGAATAGATGGCGAGGTCTACTCGGTACAAGCCAACTATTCCTGGGATGGAGTTTCTTATTATTCAGGAACGATGACGGAAATTGCGGATGGAGAATACGCTTATGAAGGACCTCTATTCAACACCGCACAAGACAAGCTTTATTATCGCGCTATCATTAACGGAAACAGCACATTTCCGTGCACTCCCGATTTTCATTGGATGACACGATCCACACTCGGTGTGCGAATCAATGAGGTATGCGCTTCGAATCAAACGATTATTACAGATAATGCTGGTGAATACGATGATTGGGTGGAACTCTACAATACAACCGGGAGTTCCATTTCACTCTCCGGATGTTTCTTAACCGATAATGCCAGTAACTGGAATCGTTGGAAATTACCCGACACCTTGTTGCCAGCGCATTCATTCATGCTGTTTTGGCTGGACGATGACATGGAGCAAGGTCGCAATCATGCCAACTTCAAACTCGCATCAGGAGAAGAGTTATTGATGTATCGCTTAGAAGAGGAAAAGCCCCGGATAGTTGACCGCGCCTCGGGATTCAGTCCCGTTGCTGATCAAACATGGGCGCTTATACCGGACGGAGGTTCCACCGAGGTTTTCACGACTGGCACGCCGGGAATAACGAATGCAGCATCAACCATCGACGAGTTAGCGAATGACGAAGTGTGGTTATTCCCATGTCCGGCTGCTACCCACTTTTACTGGATCGGGAAATACCCTGCATCGCTTGTAGATTTGAACGGTCGAACAATCATACCCGAAATCCGCATTGGCATGAATGAATGCGCGCATCTTTCCGATGGTGTCTACCATATTTTATCCGATCAAAAATCGACGCGCCTCGTCATTTTGCACTAGATACAAACGCACAAAACCCTGTTGTTAAACCCTTGTGAAGTAAATAAGAATTGTCAGTCGGAATCTTACCTTTGATTTAAACAAACAACAAATTCCCCTATGAAAAGAATCTACTTTGCACTTTGCTTATTGGTTGTTTCAACCTTGTCCATTGCTCAGACCATACCCAACGGAAGTTTCGAGGACTGGAACAATACTCAGGGGTTTCCTGAGCCTGATAATTGGGCTACTTTCAACATTTTCTCTCTTTTCTCCGGAGCTCCGTATGGCGTTACACAGGAAACCCCGGGTGCAGCCGGCAGTTCATATGCGCGTTTAACGGTTCAAGCGGATGCTGACGGATTGCCGACTCCCGCCTTTGCATTTTCCGGTGTCTTCAACGCTCTGGCAGGAACGGGAGCACTCGGATTCCCTGTAAATGCTCTGCCCAGTTTTCTTTCAGGCCAATACCGCAGCAATGTGAATGGTGATGACTTCGCGGTAATTGGATGCTTCTTCACTCGCTGGAATGCGGGACTCGGTGTGAGCGACACGCTCGCCCTTAGCGGTCTGGAAATAACTCAATCTCAAAATGGTTGGTTGAATTTCGATATTCCGATTATACCCATGATGACAGGCACACCGGATTCATGCACCATTGTTTTGGTTGCGGGTGGTGGCGCATTTCCTGAAGTCGGTAATTATTTGGATGTTGACGATTTGCACTTCACAGGAGGTACGGCTTCGGTTGACTCATACGAAGTTGCAAGTTTCCGCGCCTGGCCTAATCCGATGAGTGAAATGCTTTTGATTGATTTGACGATGATGGATAATACCAACGAAGTAGCACTTTACGATATGCAAGGCCGTCTTATGGAACAATGGCAATTGACAGCAACACAAGAATCGATTGATGTTTCCCATCTGCCCGCAGGCTCCTACATACTGCACGTTACCAATAACAGAGGACGTTGGACACAACCCCTGCTCAAGAGATAAACTCGAATCACACGATATCCAAAAAACGCCGAGCTCTATGCTCGGCGTTTCTTTTTCAATAGAGCCGTGCTATTCTCTTTACGATATTTGCGCGCCGCATGAATTTATCACAAGCCATAGAGCATCGCATATTTCAGGTAATCCAGGCTGAGGCCCAAAAGCTCGGCGTGGAAGTCTACGTTATTGGCGGTTTTGTGCGTGATCTGATACTTGGGAGGCCGAACACCGATATTGATTTTGTAGCCAACATGCACGGCGTTGAATTAGCGCGTAATGCAGCGAAAGCTCTGGGCATTAAAAAGATTGACATCTTTAAAACATACGGCACAGCGCATTTCCGATTTGGCGAATGGGACCTTGAGTTTGTCAATGCGCGTAAAGAATCCTATTCGCGTGAATCGCGCAACCCTCAAGTTGAGCAAGGCACACTGCAAGATGACCAAAACCGACGCGACTTCACCATCAATGCAATGGCCATATCGCTTCAATCGGAAAACTTCGGAGAAGTGATAGATCCATTCGGTGGGTTGGATGACTTAGAAAAGAAAATTCTGCGAACGCCGCTTGACCCAGACATCACTTATAGTGACGACCCCTTGCGAATGATGCGCGCCGTGCGTTTCGCCAACCAACTGCATTTCCGAATAGAAGAAGAATCGTTCGACGCTATAAAACGCAATGCTGAACGCCTCAACATAGTTTCCATGGAGCGCATCACCACAGAACTCAACAAGATTATTCTGTGCGCGAAGCCATCCATCGGTTTCAAGATTTTGTTCGACACCGGTTTATTGCATCGCTTCTTTCCTGAAATGGTCAGGCTGCATGGTGTAGAAAAACGCAATGGCATTGCGCACAAAGACAACTTTTATCACACGCTTCAAGTTCTGGATAATCTCTGTGAAACATCTGACAACCTTTGGCTTCGCTGGTCGGCCATCATGCACGATATAGCAAAGCCACCCACCAAGAGATTCGAAGAAGGTGTAGGGTGGACATTTCACGGACATGAAGACGTAGGAGCACGATGGGTTCCTAAGATCTTCGGTAGATTAAAGTTACCACTCGACCACTCGATGAAGTTTGTGCAGAAAATGGTGCTGCTGCATCTTCGACCGATTGCTCTGACCAAAGAGGAAATTTCCGATAGCGCCATTCGACGTTTGCTATTCGAAGCAGGCGACGATATTGACGAGCTAATGAAACTCTGCCGAGCAGATATCACCTCCAAGAACGAAGCGAAGGTGCAGCGCTACTTAGCGAATTATGAAATCGTTGTTCAAAAACTGATAGAGCTTGAGGAGAAGGACCGCGTTCGCAACTTCCAACCGCCCATCAGTGGCGAAGACATTATGCGCATCTTCAATTTAAGTCCCGGTCGCGAAATCGGCATCATCAAGAACGCCATTAAAGACGCCATCCTCGACGGCGTGATACGCAATGACTATGATGAGGCGTATGCGTTTATGCTGCAGCAAGCTCAGTCCCTTGGGCTAAAGGTTGAAAGTTGAAGGTTGAAAGTTGAAGGTTGAAGGTTGAAGGTTGAAGGTTTTTTGGCGGAGGGCATGGGTATTCACCATTTCACTATTTCACTATTTCACTATTTCACCATTTCACTATTTTCGCATCAAAGCCATTAACCATGAAATTAACCTCTACCCTAGCCTTCTTGTTATTGTCAATCGCAGCGATTGCTCAACCTACCAATGACTCTCCTTGCAATGCAGAAATCATCGAAGTGGATGGTGCCGTTGCTGAAGGAAATAACTCCGATGCTACAACCGATAACGATGAAGTTGTACCTCCTGCAGCAACCGGTGGATATTCATGCATAACCTCCTGGTGCAATGATGACCTAGCCGTTCAAAATTCGATGTGGTATAGCTTCGTCGCCCCGGCAAATGGAGCTGTCGTTATCAGCACCTGCAATACCGGCTCTGCTCTCGATACTCAGATTGCACTCTGGATGGCTGACAATTGCGCTGACTATTCCTCCTATAGTTTTATCGCAGCCAACGATGATATGCAAGGTGGTTGCACCGATGGAGGCGTTTACTCCTCCGCAATCACAATCGATGGCTTAACACCCGGTTCAACTTATCTCATTCAAGTAGATGGTTGGGGCGGCGAATTTGGTCCCTTCATTCTTTCTGTCAATACGGGCCAACCAACTGCGCTAGTCAATTTCATTCATGTAAGTGCAGATCCTTTGCTGGCTCTTGTGGATGTGCGCTTGGACGGAGAACTCATCCTGGATGATCACGCTTTCTTGACTTGCTCGCAATACATACCCGTTGATGCTGCCGGGGAGCATGTAGTAAGCATTCACCCTTCCACAAGCTTCGATGCATCGGATGCTTTGATTTCCCTTAATGTGAACCTCGATGCCGCGCTCAACTATGAAGTAGCCGTCATGGGGCAACTGGATTCACCCGGATTTAATCCTTATCAGCCGCTAGAGGCAGTGCTATTTGAAGGTGCGCAATTGTACACTTCGACCCCCGGGTCTATCCCCATGCACTTTCTGCATGCTGTAAGCGACGCGCCTGCTGTTGACTTTATCAATAACACACCTGCAACCATTTGCAACGACCTTCAATATGCCAGTTTCAATAACGAAGGATACCAGTCGTTTGATGAAAACTTCACTCTAGCATTTCACGATGCCGGCGGAAATCCCCTTGGCTTTTCCTATTGTG
>CANIAA010000147.1 GCA_947465255.1 Flavobacteriales bacterium
TAGTTACTTTCGCCTTATGCAAGACAAGTCACTATACGCCACGGCGCCCGCTTATTATACTTATTATTTTGATTTGGTAAAAAGCAATGATCTCCTTCATGAATTGAAAGAGGGTGCGCTAGGCATGTCCGATTTCATGGCATCGATACCCGAAGAAAAATGGCACCACCGCTATGCGCCCGAAAAGTGGACAATAGCGGAAGTCGTTCGACACATTATTGAAACAGAACGCATATTCGCCTACCGCGCCTTGCGCTTTTCACGGTTCGACAGCACGCCATTACCCGGGTTTAACGAGAACGATTATATAGCGAATCTCTCTGATATCCGTTTTTCGAAGCAGCATACCCTTCGTGAATTTCAAACAGTAAGGGCAGCCAGTGTGGCTCTTTATGAATCCATGGATGAAAGCATGCTAACTTTTAGGGGTAACGCCAACGGTTTGACTATGTCTTCCGAGATGCTGGGGTTTATGATTGTCGGGCATACTACCCATCACGTTGGCGTAATAGAAGAAAGGTATTTGTGATGTGACGACCTGGATGCCGTTTCCCGGTGAAACCTGATGAAACGCAGGTTTATTCCATCATATCCCGCATTCATTTGCGGTGAATGCGATTACGTAGACTCCTTATTGGGCTTTGGTTAACCGGATGCAATTCCTCGCCGAATGGTACCGGGTATGCAGACCTGCAGGTTGATTCGAATACAGTCATGATGGAGCTTGCTCCGATGGAGAGGCAAAAGCAAACCATTCGTATTCCGGACGATGTACTCGTAAACCACTATTTCGAAGTAATGGATAGCGTTTGTCGGGCAGTTGATTCCACCTTTGGGATTCAACTAACCGAGTATGAGCTGGTGCATGGTAACCGGTGGATACTCGATAGCCTGATGTCGTTCGACTATTATACAGCTCAGGAAAGGGGCATTTTTATCGCGGATCAGAAGCGATGTCGGGTGCTAAAAGCTGGCGACGTATTGGAAGTGCCGAATACAGCATCATTGAATGCCATAAGCAACATGCTTCATTCCATTCGGATAGACGTAAATATTCCCGAGTACACACTGCGCATTCTGCAAGATGATTCGCTACTGCATCAATGCCTTGTGCGAGTAGGGAAGAACGAACGAAAGTACCTGGCATTGGCCGGCCATGAGGTTGATTTACGGACCCCTGTCGGCGAAGGCCGTATTGTGCGCATTGAGCGCAATCCCATTTACATGAATCCCGTCGATGGCCATCGCTATAAGACAACTCGTCGCGATGATGGCAGATATACCCAACTGCCCCGCATTCCATTCCTGGAGCCGGAGATAAATGGTATTCGAAGCGGGGCTCTCATACACCCCACCACCAACCGAAGTACGCTGGGAAAGGCAGTGTCCAATGGTTGTGTGGGCTTGAGTGAAGCCGACGCGTGGATGGTTTATTATTATGCGCCGCTTGGCACTAGGGTAACGTTTCGGTATGATTTGAATGCAGGAGAGAGAGAGTTGAAGGATATTTACAGTAGCCTCGGAAGTAGTGAGTGATGCAATGGAATAGAAGGCTTAATACGAATCATTGCTTTATCAATATCGCCTTGGATTGTACACCATTCTTATACAACTCAATAGAATAGATGCCGGCTTCCCAAGCAGAGCAATCAATTTCTTGTTGTACGTGGGTGATGGAGGTTTCGGCGATTAGATTGCCCAACAGGCCGTATATGCGCACTTGCGCACCAAGCCATGTAGCCGGAGCAGAAAGTGTAAGTGCATCTTCTGCCGGATTGGGATAGAGTATTACCGAAGCGTTTGATTGTTCAAGGATATCGGTATCAATCTGCACGGGATATTCGTAAAACGATTCACAACCATTTTCGCATGTAACCTGGAGTTGAACACTGGCAATGCCGGTATTGCTTCCCCAGGCAAAGGTTACTTCACAGTCATTGCTGTTCCCGAGAACGATGGCCGGTTCAGTGGATGTTCCTGCCAGGTTTGATATGGACCAGCTATAGGAGCAACCTTGGTCACATGGAAATTCGAATGTATTCTCCCCGAGCTCGAAAACTAATTGAGGACCATTAATGGCTCCCTGAAGATATGTGCAGCTTTCATCTTCACAGCCGGCGAGCGGATTGTAGTTGCAAGCCAGGGAGTCCATACATCCGAAGGCTTCTATAAGTATGTCTATGTTGGCTGTTTGTGTATAGCAAGGTGCATCACTACTGACGGAGTAGACGTAGGTTCCAGAAACAGAAGGTGTTGCTTCCAAAATGATGGTTTCAGCAGCTGATGTTTCGCCGCCGGGTAATTGCCACGTTCCTCCCGAATCAGGTGTTCCTAGTATAAGATCGAACACACTCAATGTAGTATCTGCTTCACACATGACTAACGAATTCGAGAGCCCGGCGGATTGTTGCTGTTGCTCATTAATACTCAATAATCTTACAACAGGAATACAGCCTTCAAGATTATCTATGATATATGTAAAGTTGCCACTATCCATAGTGGCGGGGTCGTATATGCCCAAAGGAACAATCTCGATATTGGAATCATACCACTGACCAATGGTGTCTATGGGACCTGTCATGTAATCTTCCATTTCAAAAGGAAAAAAGGTTTCACAGATCATATACGTGGTGGTTAATCCAGCATTATTTCCTTGCAAGTAAATACCCGTTATTACCTCGCAATCTCCGCTTTGGGTAACATAGGTATACCAACCACTTACTAATTCGAGAGCATTCAAGTTACTCAGTTCCGACGCTGGTATGAGTATAAGGTTCGGATCATACCAGGTCCCTCCGGGTACAAAGGAGTTCAGCTCCGGAGTGAGGTCATAGGGTATGAATGATCCGCCCTGATTATAATTCT
Source organism: Flavobacteriales bacterium (assembly GCA_947465255.1). Classification (GTDB taxonomy): domain Bacteria; phylum Bacteroidota; class Bacteroidia; order Flavobacteriales_D; family Sanyastnellaceae; genus JAIBBG01. Next base: position 2,866 of record CANIAA010000147.1, read on the forward strand.
CCCGACATAGTATAACGCGGTGAGCATCTCCTGTAGATAGCGCACCGGCTGCTATTTCGAAGTAGTCGTCTTCAATAGTGCCATCTGAATAAGTGACGACTAAGTGATAAACAGTAGGGCATAGATTGCTGATTTGAGCACCCCCGGTCATATTGGAAAACGATTGAATGGGAATGTCATTTGAGTCGAAGAGTTGAATGGAAAATGATAATACAGAGGAAGTATTGAACGAAACGCTTCCTTCGCAAAGGCATGCATTTGTATTGGAAGGACTGATAACAAATGAACTCGTATATGTGCAGTTTCCACCATCGCATCCTGCTTGTGGGTCATAGTTCAAAGCTTCCGTATCTAAGCAGCCCGGATAAGTACACGTGCCGTCATCACTTGTGGCGGAAGCAGTGAAATTACAAGCGGTGGTATCCGTACAACCGGGGGGATTGATAGTTAGAAATTCGAGCTTGGCAAGTCCATTCGCTGTCCCGAACCAATAGGCGCCCTGCTGATCTTGTTTGATTGCGAATACGGAGTAAGAGGGAATTGGTGAATTCTCAAGAGTATACGTCTGGCAATCACTGAAATTTAAGGCACCACCATCGTTGCATTCACGTTCCATTCCTGCCCATAGCCTGTTTTGATTGTCTGTGAGTAGACACAACACCTGACAATCGCTGATGCAAGAGCTTCCGGTTTCGAAATAATTGATGTAGTTCCATTCCGTTCCATCGAACGATTTGATGCCATATCCGGCACTAATCCACTTCGTATTTTCTTGGTCTATAACGAGGGCATTACCAAAAGAAAAGTTATTGAACGTCGAAGGATAAGTTACAATGTCATTGCCATAAATTTCAGTTAGCCCATTCATCGTATATACCCATATGTGATTATCCGAATCGATACCCATGCTTATAATATTGCTTGCCAGAATTGCTGAATTTAACTCGTTATAGATTGTCCATGTTACCCCATCAAAGCGTGCCAAACCGTCATCAGTTCCAATCCAAATAACATCGGTAGAGTCGGCAGCAATACAGTTAATATTATTACTAGGTAAATCAGAGTTCTCGGCTGTATACTGAGACCAATTGAGGCCGTCAAACCGAAACACACCTCCCTGGTGAGAAGCAATCCATTTTGTGTCGGAGTGGTCAATAGTCATGTCATTGAAATTATTCGCATAAATCCCGTCTGTCACATCAAAAACAGTCCATGTGCTGTCATCTAATATGGCAAGTCCGGTGGAAGGATCCGAAGGATGAGACAATGCCCAAATATGTCCTTGGCTATCGAATTCAAAATCTGAAATTCGATTGAAATTGAGTGAAGAGTTAGAAGTATTAAAAACGGTCCAGACCTCTTGGCTTTGTGCCTGTAGGTGTATTACTCCAATGAACGTATAAACTAAAATCGCTAGGATTCGCATGGTATTGGTTTTGCTGAAAAGATCCGAAAGTAATGCAATATGATCAGATGCACTGCTTGCGGTTTATGCACGAAATGGGCTGAACTGAATAAGTTGACTTGAGTCTGCCGGTTACCATCTCAACACGATTCTACTATGACTGCAACAACAATCCCTAGTAATACCAGCAGAATAATGCAACCCAAAACCGGTTGATCTTTCGGTTTGACGTTGGGTGCATTTTTAGCCATTTGTTTTTCATAGCGACGAATGAACATCTCGACCATCAAGCGGCGTGAGCGCACATAGAGTGTAAATGGTTCGGGTTCACCTGAAGCCCTGAAGGTAAGAACGAGTGTGGCATCATCTCGCACTTTCATGGTTGGCTGCGTGGCTGAATAGGCTCCTACGGCAGCTCCGGCGCGACCAAATGCCGCTGCTCCCAAGATAGTTCGCCCAATCATAGAAGGATATTTTGTCTCAACCCATTCGGTGTCCCATGCTGCCATATGCAGAATTTGAGTTTTATGCAGGTTCATGTAAACATCACCAAACGTGCTCTTCGCCACACATACGCCTCCTGTGTGTATGCGCAACTGCAACTTCCCTTCCGGTAGCTGCAGTGGAGCATTTGGGCCATGCCAACAATGGCCATCCAATACGGCATCATAGCCCCAGTTCGTTATCTGCTGCCCTATGAAAAGGTCGTCACCCAGGGGCTCCGACGTATATTCTTCAAATGAACGCTCACTCAGGGTGGACATTATCTCTACCGGCCAACCACAGTGAGGGCAGGCCGACGCCATGCTGCTGACGGTGTTGTTGCATTCCTTGCATCGAATTAGCGCCATAGGGAGAGCTCAAAGTTGTAACGAATGTAATGGAATAATCAGACGGTCCGTATTTGCGTTGAACGCTCCCCCCCTCATGCCTCACGTCGCTTGAATCTTGCAACGCCGGTATCCTCTCATTGTAGCAATTGCCTTTGGATTTTCAATTGAGGGAGGTCAATGTTTTCAACCGGATGATATCGCCGTGAACATTATACTTCGCAACGTAAGCACAGTTGTTGAAGGACGTGACTGTGAGCGTATCCATCCCGTTTGGGAAATCTGCCGATGCCGTGAAGTAGCCCGTGCTGTGCATAAACCCGGTTCTGCTGCTGACTATAACGTCATAGCATTCATCCATGATCCTGCCGTTGACGGTGCGCACCCAGTCGAAGTTTTGGGCGTGAACATCGCATACGAGAATCAGAGCGACGCTCAAGGTAATGCAGCGAGATATGATCATTTCAAGAGGATCTGAATGGTGGGTGATTTTAGCTAGAACAGTTATATCGGGCAGTCAAGCTGCGTTTTGAATATGTCTTTGGATTTTCCAAAGCGACAAGGGGCTGCCTTTACATAATACGAACGCAGTTTTATTAGGCTACTCTTGTAGTTATAAAATGTTGATTAATGAAGAATAAACTTTTCTCTGCACTGACTGTTTGGGTTGCTTGTGCAATGCTTGTTTCTTGCGGAAAGGAGGAGCCTCAACCAACTCCAACGAGTAATGGTGGAGGTAATAATGGAGGTAATAACTCGACCACGGGCGAATGGGGTACTCTCATTGACATTCCGGAGGTCAATGGCAATGAAGACCTCGTTGTTGGTTTAGAAACCACCAATAAGGGAGTTTATATGGCGGTACTCTTGAATAATGGGGAGTCTTCTTGGAAATACCGCATGAATTCAGGCAGCCAAACGTGGATGAAATGCGAGGA
>CANIAA010000148.1 GCA_947465255.1 Flavobacteriales bacterium
ACGAACGTAACTATACGCACACAACCGCAAATGGAAGTTCGTGCTTCACAGCGTTGTCCGGCTACTTTGTTGCGTAGTAACTTCCTCGTAGGTACAACCATCGGTGCAGGTTCAAACGTGTGTGGTGCTATCAACTACACATATGAGTTCCAGCGTGTGGCTTCATGTGGTGATGGTGCAACTGCGGGTCTTGCAACAGAGTTCACTACCGTTGCTTCGACTCCATACCTCGGTTTGGGTGTATTGCCAAACATCGGTTTGAACGCCGGTGCATGGGATGTTCGTATCCGTCCTAACTTCTCTTACGGTACTGGCTCTTACGGTCCGGTTCAACGCATCAGCGTAAACAACACTTCAGCAAGCTCAATGCTTGATGAAGAGGTTGCTGAGATGGATGTTAAGGTTGAAAGCTTTGTTGCTGCCAACTTGTATCCAAATCCGAACAACGGTGATATGGTGAACTTGAACGTATCAGGTATCGATTCAGACAATGTATTCGTTCGCATCACTGATGCAATGGGTCGCATTGTTTACACCAACCGCTTTGCTGTTGAAGGTTCTTTGAACACTATCGTTACGTTCGCTGAGCCATTGGCTTCAGGAATCTACAACGTAGAATTCACAGTAGACGGTCAGATCATGACAGAACGCATGATTGTTGCTAAGCAATAATCACTTCTCGTCGAGATATATGAAAAAGGGCTCCGCGCAAGCGGGGCCCTTTTTTTTAAGGACGATGGACGAGGTACGAAGAGCTTAGAGAGATGGACGATGCTGGAAGGGTGAAAGAAGTGTTCTTCATTGTTCGTCCTTCGTCCTTCGTCCTTCGCCCTTATTTTTGTCCTATGATTCTCCCCATAGTTGCCTACGGCGATCCTGTTTTAAAGAAGCGAGCAGAGGATATCGATGAAGATTATCCGAACTTAAAGCAGCTTATCGAAAACATGTTTGAAACGATGTACCATGCCAATGGTATCGGTTTGGCGGCGCCACAGATAGGCAAGGCCATCCGGTTGTTTGTAGTAGATGCCACACCGGTTGCCGAAGGCGAGGATGGCGACCCGAGTTGCGAAGATTTTAAGCGCGTATTTGTCAATCCAATTATTTTGGAAGAGACGGGCGAGGCATGGAGTTGTGAAGAAGGCTGCCTGTCTATTCCCAATCTGCGTGAAGAAGTGAAGCGAAAGCCGATGCTCAAAATTGAGTATTACGATGAAAACTGGGATTTATATGAAGAAGAGCTCGATGGCTTCGCAGCGCGAGTGGTTCAGCATGAATACGACCATATTGAGGGTGTTTTATTCATTGATCGTATTAGTCCGTTGAAGAGAACCCTGTTGAAGGGAAAACTGAACGATATTTCAAAGGGGAATATCGATGTGAATTATCGCATGCGATTTCCCAAATAACCATAGTACTGCAATGAAACGTTGGATTATATCGGTGTGCATGTTGGCAGCCATCACGTTGGCCTCCTGCTCGAATGATGGCTCAGGGGCGAACAAAGAGGGTAGCACTACACTCGCCACGGCCGAAGACCCGAGCAAGGCTGTTGATCCGCTGATGCTGGAGATTCGCTCAATGGAAGCTCGCACCCGAAAGGACACGGTAATGGATCGAGCAGCGGGCTTGCGATTGTTGCGTGCTTATCAGGACTACTACAACAAGCACCCGCAAGATACTGCGGCACTGAATTATATTTTTGAGGCGGGGCGTGTTGCGGTTTCTCTCGAGAAGTTCGAAAAGGCGGTGGAGTTGTTCGCGAATTTCCATGACGGCTCGGCAAACAGAGTGCGCCGCGCAGAGGCTGCATATTTGGTAGCCTTTGTCTATGATAATCACCTCCATCTACCCTCCAAGGCTACCACACAATACAACAAGGTTATTGAGCTTTACCCGGAGTCGCCTTGGGCTGAACAGTCGCGTCAGGCACTTCGGTTGGTGGGAAAGACTGATGAAGAGATTTTACAGTTTTTAAAGGAAAAGAATCCGTCCTAATTCGATTGAAAAATGCGCCCACTTCGATACCTCATGGCCTATTCGCTGCCGGTTACGGTAGCGATTAGTTTTATGTCGACCGGTTGGTTGTGCTTTCTGCCTTTGTTGTATGGCTTTGGAGTAATTCCACTCGTTGACCAACTAATAGGACCCAAGGTTGGCAATTTAACTGCAGAGGAGCATAACTCTGAGGCTGAATACCGCCTCTACGACTTTGTGATTTACATGGCGCTGCCGGTTCAATTATTCATGTTAGGCTGGTTTCTCATGGAAGTTCAAGAGCCGTTGACCACATTTGATTTGGTTGGCCGAATTACGGCTATGGGAATGATCTGTGGCGTCTTGGGCATTAACGTGGCGCACGAATTGGGCCACCGACCAAAGTCTATTGAACGTTTCATGGCGAAAATACTATTGGCTACTTCGCTGTATATGCACTTCTATATCGAGCATAACAAAGGGCATCATCGTAATGTAGGCACTTCAGCAGATGGTGCAACAGCTCGACGCAACGAATCTCTCTATGCGTTTTGGTTTCGAACGATTATTCGTTCTTTTCGCTCAGCATGGCAAATAACGGAGAAGGAATTACGCCGCAAAAAGCAGAATGTTTGGAGTTTGAAAAACGAAATACTGGTGATGCTGATTGTGCAGGCGTTGCTCTGTGCACTTGTAGTTGCTGTCTTCTCCTTCTTCACGTTGCTTTGTTTTTTAGGAGCAGCGTTCATGGGGATTCTACTGTTGGAAACAGTCAACTACATCGAGCATTATGGCTTGTATCGTAACAAGGTAAACGAGTTTCGATATGAAGATGTAGAGCCGGAGCATTCGTGGAATTCAGACCATGCTTTGGGTCGATTGGTGTTGTTTGAGTTGACTAGACACAGTGATCATCACTATGAGCCATCGAAGCATTATCAATTACTGAATAGTATGAAGGGGGCTTCGCAGTTGCCCGCAGGATACCCCGCTATGATGCTGCTTTCGTTGTTTCCGCCTATTTGGTTTCGGGTAATGAATTCTAGGCTGCCGAAGTAGTGTTTGTGAGGAAGTGAGACCTATGTTTTCGACTATTTTTGAATGTGGTATCTGAAAATAAAACTAGACGTATGAGAATCTTGATTTCTATTTTTCTTGCTCTGTTTGCACACGCAGCGAAGGCACAATTTACGCTCATTCCACATGGAATTGAGCTAACCGGAATTCCGGTAGGTCATTCATCCGGTGTCAGCTGGTACGATTATGATCACGATGGTTGGGATGACCTCACAGTAGGGCAGGGTAACGATGCCATACTCGTGCTTCGAAATGTAAATGGTACGCTCACACTTTCTCACGTTTTCCCAAATACAACGCAGGTAAAATCTTTTCAATGGGTAGATTTCGATAACGATGGAGATTCTGATTTCTTCATTTGTGCGGTAAATGCGAGTTGTAAGCTTTTGCGTAACGATGGCAACATGACATTTACGGATGTTACAGCCAATTTGAATTTAACTTCATTGGGGGAAGATTCGATGGGGGCATCTTGGGCTGATTATGATCGTGACGGTTGGTTGGATGTATACGTGTGTAATTACTACGCACGAAACTGGCTGCTTCGCAATATGGGGGATGGGACTTTTGAGAATATGGCCTTCGCATTGGATGTCACTAATTCTGTTCAGCCTAGTTATATGTGCTCATGGGTAGACTACAACAATGACTGTTTGTTGGATTTGTTTGTCGCCAACGATCTGGATCAACCATCGGAGATGTATCAGAATACAGGAAGTGGTTTTGCTGCTGTCGGAAGTACCATTGGGTTGGATTTAACAATAGAAGCAATGGGGGTAAACTGGTCAGACTACGATAACGATAACGATTTGGATCTTTATGTGACCAACGTGGCAGAAGGCAATAAACTGATGCGCAATGACAATGGCGTATTTACCGATGTAGGTAATGCGTCGGGCGCGGGAGTGCAGGCGCTTTCATGGGGCTGTATGTGGATGGATTTTGATCATGACACCTATGATGACTTACATGTCGTAACACAGGCGCCGCTGGTAAACCAGAACATCAACTTTCTGTTGAAGCAGCAGACCGATCAGACCTTCGCTAACGTTAGTATGCCCTCCGATATCGGCAACAGCTTTACGACAGCTAAAGGCGATGTGAATAATGATGGTTTTTGGGATTTCTGTGACACGTTTATTTTGCCATCCCGTTTTTTGGTTTGGCAAAATAACGGTGGCGAAAACAACTGGTTGAAACTGGATTTGCAAGCTACAATTGGAAATCGGGATGCTATTGGCGCAAAGATTTACTATTCGCACGGCGGGCAGCAGTATTACCGTCATACCTTTTGCGGGGAGAGTTTTTTCGGTCAAGACTCGCAATACGAAATTCTTTCGCTCGGAGCATCTACATCGTTAGATAGTTTGTCGGTAGAATGGCCCAGTGGCCGCCGCGATGTGTTTTATAACCTTCAGAGTAATCAGCGCCACACGCTAATCGAGGGTAGTACATCCTTGCTGACAATAGCGGCTTCCAAGTCTTTTTTATGCAACGGAGGTGATGAAGTAACTTTATCGGTTTCGGCAGGAAATGAATTCGAGTGGTCCAATGGTAGTAACGAGTCTTCTGTGCAGATCAATGAACCCGGCGACTATTGGGTTCGGGTTCAAAGTGGTTGTAACTTGATTGATTCCTTATCGATCACCATCACAGAATTGACCGAACCTGTGGTGACGGATCTTTCGCAAGATCCGCGATGCTTTGGAAGTGATGATGGATGTTTGGGTGTTCTCATCAATGGTTTGGAGCCCCAACAGCTTAGCTGGACCAACTTGACGCCCGGAATAGACTTCTGTTCGGTGCTTGCAGGGACATATACATACGAGGCGTTGGATTCGAACCAATGCTTGGTTGAGGGGGAAGTTTTATTGGAAAATCCCTCTGCCGTGGAAGTCACAGCAACATCTGTTTTCGTTTGCGGTAATGGGGTGGTTCCTGCGCAGTTGATCGCAACGGGCGGGACAGGCGCGTATACCTATGATGTGCAAGGTGCTGATATCAGCGCATTGTCTCCGGGCGATTACGTAGGGGTGGCGACTGATGAAAATGATTGTGCAGCGACAGTCAACTTTGCGGTACAATCATTCCCCGCGGTTAATTTCTTTGCTACGGTGGATAGTATCTGTTTCGGGGAATTGGCCACGCTGCAGTATTTCGGTAGTGGAGGCGCCTTGCCCTATAGCTACGACTGGCAGGGGCAAAATCCGAATGCGCTGCCATCGGGCTGGTATGAGTTCACTCTGACCGATGGAAACAGCTGCACGGATACAGTGTTTATAGTCGTTGCCGAATATCCATTGCTGGACGCGCAAATCAGCGTTTTTTCAAACGCAAATAATGGCGCTAATGGTTCGATGGAACTGACCATATCAGGTGGTGAACTTCCCTATCAAATCTTATGGAGTAACGGAGAAACGGATGAAGTGCTCGACAGCATAGGGCAGGGTACCTATTCGGTGACCGTCACAGACGCCAATGGCTGTGTGGGCGCAGACAGCCAGGCCATTATTGATTTGGATGTTGCCGAATGGGAAGCGAAATGGTCGGTATTTCCTAATCCAAGCGCAGACTTTCTGAATTTGGTTGGATTGACAAGCGGTACATACACCTTGTGTGATATCGATGGTCGTTTACTCATCACAGGCACTTTAAGAGTTGGAAATACCAAGATCGATTTAAGCAGATATCCGGCAGGAACGTACGTTTTGACGGTCGAAGAGGAAGGCGGAGTCATTACCAAGCGCGTTACAAAATTGTAAGAGAAGTCGACCAGATTCGTTCCATCGATACGCCGGTCGTACATTTGCATCATGTCATTATTCAGCCATTTGGTGTCGTCGCGCTTGCCTGCTAAGCATGGGCAATTTGTGATAGATGCATTTGAAAGCGGAAGGGAAGAGCAGCCTCACTTGGCTTTGCGCAACGAAGGAATTCGCAATGAAGTGGTCAATGTTCGTGTTCATTCAGAATGTATCAC
>CANIAA010000149.1 GCA_947465255.1 Flavobacteriales bacterium
AACTCGGCGCCCGCAGCTGTGTTGAAGTGGTTGTTACGATACACTTCTGGTTGTTCACGAATGAAAATATAATCGTCATGGCTATAGCGCATGTACACGAGCGGCTGCACGTTCCAACTACCAAGCTGGACGCGATATCGAGCAGACCCGAAGATTGTTTCTGTAGTTTCGAAAGCGTTCACATCAAATGGATACGCGTAAAAGCCGTTGGCTCCCACTTCATTGCGCACCATGCCTGCGGCGATATTCAAGTGTGACTTTCGTTGTCCAAGCGTCATACTTCCACGATAACCCAGACGCTGCTGAGTATTGGAAGAATTGTATCGATAACCCTCCGAATCAAAGTAAGAAGCATCTAACTGATGGCGCTGTGTTTCACCTTCATTCTTCCATCCGGCACTTACACGACCTCCGGCCTGCAGGTAACTTTTCACCGTGTCGTTCTCAAGCGGAGTATTAATGCCCGTCCACAATTGCGCTACTACATTCTCAGAAGCCGGTTCGCGCGTAACGATATTGACTGCACCCGCCAATGCATTAGCACCATAAATGCGGGCGGCAGTTCCCTTGATAATCTCAATTCGTTCTATTTGCTGGATGTCGACCGGAAGATTCATCATGAGATGTCCGGTTTGAGCGTCGCGCATGGGTACACCATCAATCAAAACAAGCACTTGCTCGAACGTGCTTCCCAGGATGGTCAGATCGGCCTGTGCGCCTTGCGGTCCGCGCTGACGCAAATCGACGCCGGCTACCCACGAAAGAACTTCAGCAACACTTTGTGCCGGCATGGCCAGAATGTCCTTTCGGCTAATGATTTGAACGTTGCGAGGAGCCTGAGTGAAAGGCATACCCGTCAATCGTTTCTCTTCAATAACGATTTCGTTGAAAGCAGAAGTTGTATCGGCTTGCGCAAAACTGTCGACGCAGGCGGCAGCCATCAGGACAAACAAGAGACTTTTTTTCATAGCGCCGCGAAAATAGTCAGGCTGTTCATCTTAAAAAACAAAGAACGCTTTTGCTTACCTTGCGCTCTCAATCGAACTAAACATGGCAAAAACCACGAAGGCACCTTCCAAGTTGAAATTTCCTTTCCAGAAGAAAAACTATCAGCTCCTGCTCATAGGTGTGAGTATTATTTTACTTGGCTATCTGCTCATGATGGGCGGTGGAAGCGAGGACCCGAATGTTTTTGATCCGTCGATATTTTCTTTTCAGCGCATAACATTGGCTCCAATTGTAGTTCTCTTTGGCTATGCGTTTATCGGATATGCGATCATGCACAAACCCAAGCAGAGTAACGAAGCATAATCGCCGGCCGTGTCAATTTTCGAAGCCATTATTATTGCCATTATTGAGGGCATCACTGAGTTTTTACCGGTAAGCAGCACCGGTCATATGATTATTACTCAGCATCTATTGGGCGTGGGCAATGACCCGTTTGTGAAAGCATTTATAGTAAACATTCAGTTTGGGGCCATACTCAGCGTTGTCATTCTATACTGGAGCCGATTTTTTCAAAGTCTTGACTTTTACTTCAAGCTGTTTGCTGCGTTTCTGCCCTCTGCCATTTTGGGTGTTTTGTTAAACGACTTGATTGACTCTTTGCTGGAGAGCCCACAAACAGTTGCTATCAGTTTACTACTCGGTGGAGTGGTACTTGTTTTCATTGATAAAGTTTTGAATCCATCGAAAGAAGTAGTTGTCACTTTTCCGAAGGCATTTGTTATCGGTTTGGCTCAGTGTGTAAGCATGATACCGGGGGTTTCTCGTTCGGCTGCCACCATTATCGGAGGCATGACACAGGGTCTCACTCGCAAACAGGCTGCTGAGTTCTCTTTCTTTCTCGCTGTTCCGACTATGTTCGGAGCATCAGCGCTGAAGCTATACAAAGGCTTCAGTGAACATCCACAAATCTTTCAAGGCGACAACCTCATGTTACTATTAGTGGGCAATGTGGTTGCGTTTATTGTGGCGATGCTAGCCATTCGATTCTTTGTAGGATACCTGACAAAGCATGGTTTTCGTGTGTTCGGATGGTATCGCATCATACTGGGAGGCCTTCTGTTAATCTTGCTCGCATTGGGCGTAAATCTTCAAGTTCTTTAACTCCGGCCGTGCGGGCATTACCTTTCGCACATGAAACTTTCGGCGGTCATTATCACTTTCAACGAAGAGCGCAATTTGCAGCGTTGTCTTGATTCGTTGAAAGGAGTGGCCGATGAGATTGTCGTTGTCGATTCTTTCTCTACCGATGCAACCCGACACATAGCAGAGGCAGCAGGCGCGCGCTTCATAGAGCATCCCTTTGAAGGGCACATCCAGCAGAAAAACGTGGCGCTTTCGCTTGCCACACATGAGTGGATACTTTCCCTCGATGCCGATGAAGCATTGGATGAAACACTTCGCTCATCGATACTGGAGGTAAAATCATCGGGAGAGGCTTACGGGTATTCTATGAACAGGCTGACCAATTATTGTGGTCACTGGGTAAAACATTGCGGGTGGTACCCAGACGTCAAAGTTCGACTGATACAAGCGGGTCGCGGCGCGTGGACAGGGGTTAATCCGCACGACAGGCTAGATCTCACAGGCGATGAAAAACCGGAGCACTTGTCAGGTGATATTCTTCATTATTCATATTACACGCTCGATGATCACCGCAAACAAATTGAATATTTCGGAGACATAGCAGCGCGCGAGTTATTTCAGCGTAAGCAGCACATCAGCTGGTTTATGGTGTATCTGAAGGTGGGTGCTCAATTCATCAAAAGTTATATTCTAAAACTCGGTGCGTTGGATGGCTTCACAGGCTGGACCATTTCTCGCATGTCGGCCTACGCAACCTGGCGTAAATACACGAAACTAAAGAACCTATATAAACACGCATGAAGGCCATTTCACGCATCATTATTTCACGCACCGACAGCATTGGCGATGTTATGCTCACACTACCGTTGTGCGGATGGATAAAGAAGCACATGCCCGAATGCACTCTCATTTTTTTAGGAAGAGCATATACAAAGTCCATTGCAGAAGCTTGCGAACATATTGATGACTTTATGGATTGGGATGCTTTGAAACACGAAAGCCCCGGCGAGCAGGTCGAGGCATTTGCTGCGCAAGAAGCCGATTGCATTATTCATGTTTTTCCGCGAAAAGAAATCATGTGGGTTGCCAAGCGAGCAGGCATTGCCATGCGCATTGCCAGCGGACACAGGCTTCATGCATTAACCAAATGCAACAAGCTCGTTTTCTTTTCTCGAAAAAACTCCGATTTGCATGAGTCGCAACTCAATTTCAAGTTGCTAAAACCATTAGGCATTCCGGATGGTATTGCGATAAGCGACGTGGAGGCATACTATGGATTCAGGAAGATCACGCAGGTATCACCCGCCATGTCAACAATACTGGAACAAGCGAAAGAAAGAAAGCGAATAGTCATTCATCCGTTTTCGAAAGGCAGTGCCGTAGACTGGCCTGTAGCACGCTATCAAGAGCTGATTGATCTGCTGCCCGCCGCAACATACGCCGTGTATATAACAGGCACCGCAGAGGAAGGTCAGCGCATCCACGAACAAGGAGAACTTGGTGGTGAGCATGTTTATGATACGACTGGTCAATTCGATTTATCCGAACTGATCACATTTCTGAGTGAATGTGATGCGCTCATTGCTGCCAGCACAGGACCTTTACACATGGCTGCGGCGTTGGGAAAGCATGCCATTGGACTTTATTCGCCGAAGCGCCCGATACACCCGGGAAGGTGGAGTCCGGTAGGAAAAAACACGCAGGTTATTTGCGCGATCGAGCATCCGAAGAAAGGTGCTTCCCTTTCGATATCGGCCGGCGAAGTTCTTCAAGCGATACAGCGCGCTTGGAAGTAAACAACGTATAGAAATAAGCCATAAACATGACGCCCGCCTGAGACTCCAGAGTGTCTTCTGTCAAAAAAGAAAGTGATACAAGAAGGACAATCATGACGGTCAGAGTATTGCGTTGTTCGCTTCTCCATACAGGCCAGAATACAATGACCAGAAAGGCAAGCAAGCCGAAAACACCATACGTCACCCACATGGTCAGGTACTGATTGTGAGCTCGCAGTCGATAGGCATCATCCAGCGGAGAGTTATTGATTGTGTAGGCCTCTTGAAAAGCATCTTTCACATCGCCAGTGCCCACGCCTATCCACGCGTGATGTTTGATGATCCACGCAGCTGTTTTCCAAAACTCCCATCGTTGTATCACGCTGTGGCCATCGGGGTCGCCACCAGCGCGGTAGTTTGACCATTCGAAAAATATCCTGTTAAGGCGTTTGTGCAAACCGCGCTCACTCATCTCGGTGCAAGTTGGAACACCTGCTTCAATGGCACGAATGTCTTCATTGGTCAACGCACGCACACCATCAGCATCTTTGCGCAGATCTTTGGATGCCAGATAGCGGATCAGTGTACCCTTCAATACATGTCCGCGCCCGTCCAGGCTATCAGGATGCATAATGCTGCGTACATACCACGTTTCATATAACTCACCCCATGCAACATAGGTCATCACGTAGTGGCCATTTTCAATGAAAGGAAAATTTGCATGGTGGTCATAGGGCTCCCCTCGTGGTGTGGATTTTTCCAGTGCATTCCAATCCATCGGTGCCACTTGAAAATAGCGCTTGCACGCACTAACAACAAAGGCTGCCGAAGCAGCGACAAGCAGGCAAAGAATGACCGGTATGACGAAACGTGTGACGCTGTTTTTCTGGGAAAAAGAATGGCGGAATCCCATCCAGGCGAGCAAAGTCAGCAACACTCCCGCTCCGGTTATACTGCCAATTACATAGATGAAATAAAGACAGGGAGCAGAATACAGTACAATCAACAACTTACCTTGAGCGGAATCGTAAGCAAATCGAACAAGCAGTCCGAGGGCAAGTACTATGAGAAGCGAGAAACGAACATGCGAAATGAAGACCGATATTTTCCTCACATCGCGATCTATTTCGGGCGACCCCAACCAGTTGACCTGCAGACACCACATTACGGCAACCAAGACAGCCAGCACAAACAATCCGACTAAAGCGCGAAATTCCCCTTGAGTGAGCGGATTGGTCAATGATATAATCAATGGCAATGCAAGCAGGGGAAGCTTCATCCGCAAGTCCCACAAGGCATAGTCTGCGTTTTGTGTCCACAACAAACCGACGACCGGCAGAGCAAAGAGAGCAACCAGCGCAATTGCTGTGGAGTTTGACGTGAATTGCCTCCAGCGACGTTCGAATGGTAACTTGAGCGACGCATCATGAATCAATTGAAGAATCAACACACCACATAACCAGAACATGCCAAATGACATGAGGAAATTACTGAAAGGCAATGCAACAGCGATAATTGCAAATCCGATGAATTGCAAGTAGCGTAACAGATTATTCCGATTTGTGATAGTCATTTACAACTGACCGCCGCCGCTATGCATTGAGCGACACGGCAGAAAAAGGGTCATTTCTTTACTTCCACCGGTGCGAGCAGTTGGTTATAGCTGGAAGCAAACACTTCCAATGATTTTACGATGCACGGATCTTCGCGCAGCGCATTCTTAGAGCGGCCGGTTTGATAATAATAACGGCCCACGATTTCGTTTTCGAGAAACTCCTTGATTTGTGGTTTGAACTTCATCAAGTCGCTTTCCTTCTTGGGTTCGATTTTAGAGAACAGTTCTTCAAACTGTTTCTCAGAACCCTCAAAATACTTTTCCTCCTTTGCTGTCTTTTTAAGCTGTTCAAAGACTTTCTCTGTGTGTGTATCGTAATGAAAATCCTTGCTCTTGGCAAATTCTATGAATTGGTTGTACTCGGCATCGGTTAAATGAAACGCGTCTGCTGAGTCAATGGATGGATGAGAGCGATGGTATTCAGTTGCCCAATGAAAGATGACCCAGCTGTCGACGAGTGATCGGAGGATATGAGATGCTTCATCTTCTTTGACTTCCAAGTCAGG
>CANIAA010000150.1 GCA_947465255.1 Flavobacteriales bacterium
CTGTCATGCCCGGCATGTTGATGTCGCTCAGGATAAGCACAATGTCCATGGGTTGAACTTGTGAGAGTAACGCGATAGCTTCTTCACCGGAATGCGCAAATACAAAGGAGAATTTGCCCGCTTTGATTTCTTTGCGAAATCGTTGCAGGAAGAGGTCTTTTACGTCGAGCTCGTCATCTACGACGAGGAGTTTTGTGGCCATGTTTAAAGCGGTAGAGTTAGTGTGAATTCTGTGAAGTTGTTTTCTTCGGAGTCAACGCTCATCATGCCTTGGTGTTCCTTGGTCATGATGTCGTAGCTGAGCGAAAGTCCCAACCCTGTGCCTTGCCCGGTTGGCTTGGTGGTGAAGAAGGGTTCGAAGATTTTGTCTTTGATGGCCTTGGGAATACCGCTTCCGTTGTCGCGGATTTTGATGATCACGTTGCCGTCTTTGCGCGTGGTTGTGATGCGTATTTCAGGCTTGTATTCCGCGTTGCCGCTCTCTTTACTCTTGCGCTCGCGCTCTGCGGCTGCATAGAATCCGTTGTTGAGCAGGTTGAGAATTACACGACTCAATTCTTGTGGTATGGCTTGCACGAGTGGAATACCATCTTCGAAGTTCTTCACGATGGCGCAATTGAAATCACGCGAGGTGGCGCGCATACCGTGGAACGCCAGGTCAGTATATTCAGCACACAGGTTATTGATGTCGGTAGGCACTTTGGTACCGGCTGTGCCGCGTGAGTGCTGCAGCATCGTAGCCACGATTGAGTCTGCCCGCTTGCCATGGTGCGCAATTTTGGTGAGATTGCCTTTGAGACTTTCAATGAGTTCTTTTCTGTCTTCATCGTCGGTGCTTTCTTCCAGCTCTTCCAACAGGTCGACCGAGAGCGAAGAGAAGTTGTTGACGAAGTTCAACGGGTTCTTGATTTCGTGCGCGATACCCGCGGTCATTTGTCCGAGTGATGCCATCTTTTCTGAAAGGATCAACTGGTCTTGTGCCGATTTACGTTCGGCTTCTGCCACGGCCAATGCCTTCACCATTTTGTTGAAGGCTCGGCCGAGTTCGCCGATTTCGTCGCGGCTTCCCGACTTTACTTGTTGCGTGCGATCGCCTTCGCCAACTTTTATAGCTGCATCGCGCAAGGCAAGCACCGGCACGGAGATGTTGCGTGCCAGCAGGAAGCCAATGAATACGCCTACACACAACACGATGAAGCAAACGAATAGTGAGGTGAATCGAATTTCTTTTTTGCTCGTGGTTATGGCATCGGTACCCATGGCTAG
Organism: Flavobacteriales bacterium; assembly: GCA_947465255.1. Lineage (GTDB taxonomy): Bacteria > Bacteroidota > Bacteroidia > Flavobacteriales_D > Sanyastnellaceae > JAIBBG01. The sequence continues at coordinate 1,267 of CANIAA010000150.1, forward strand.
CACGATGTCTCCACTCATGAGCGGCGTGCTGAATGGCGCCGTCTTCACGATCATGCTGTCGTTCGAGAGCAAATCTGCAGGAATAGGATATTCATCGGGAACCGTTTTGAAAATCGTCTTTTCACCCGATGCAGAATCCATTTGCATCAGCCCTACAAACTTAAGCTCTTCGTTTTTTCGAACGAAGTCCATAGCCGTTTCCACGCCTTCGAGGTTTTGCTCGGTGAGCGCAATTTTTACTCCCAGAGCAACTGTGTTGGCGAGGTTTTGCACCTCGGTGTTGTAGTTGTTGAGGAGTGTGCGCTGCTGTTGTTCGGGGAAGTAGAACAAGACGAAAAACGCGAACATCACGACCACCGACAATACCGTGAACCAGATTTTCGATTTCAGCGAAAGTTTGATCATGCGATAAGAATTAGAAGGTCTTTTTGCTGTCAATGGTTACTACGTGACCCGATTTCAATGTGTAGCCTGCTTCGACCACGCCAATGGCGCCGGGGTTTTGTGCTACGTAGTTTTCTACGTCTGTTGAACTGCCATAGAATACGGGAGCTTTCGCTTTTCCTTGAAACACGAGAGCCAACCAGAACTTGTTGAGTTGGTCGCCGGTCATGCCCATGATTTTTTTGGCGGTTGAATTTCCAACGGAAGTGTTGGCTTTCATGAAGGCGATCGACACTTTGGTGCCATCGGCCCAACGTTGTTTTTCGCCGAGCATGACAGATTTGAGTTCTTTCATCGTCATGGCTGCAGGAGCGCCTTTGTCGTTGGCGATGACCATGATGGCTTGGTCCTGAGCGTTCGACTTGATTGTTGCCGACAGTGATAGCAATACAATCAAGAATGCCGGAAGGATATAGTGAATGAGTTTGTTCATAGTGTTAGGTTTTTAGAATCCGACCGCAAATTGAAAGTTCAACGTGTTAGTGTGTGATAGCTGCATACCTCCGTGTGATGTCTCCATGTAAGCGTATTCCATCTTCACAACAGCGAGGTAGTTGATTTCGTAGCGCAAACCGAAGAGTGCACCGCGTTGGGTGTTGTTAGAGAACAGCATTTCATCATGATCGAATTCCAACACATCTACACGCACATAAGGCACAAACTTCTGCTTGATGCGATAGCCGGCGTAGAGATATCCGGCAGGGCTTACAGGGTTTACTTCGGTTATTGCACCGTCAACAAGTGTGTCGTTGTAAGCATTCATGCCAACGCTTGCTTCAGCCAGCAATTCGAATTTGTTTCCGAAATAGGATACTGATGCGCTATACAGGGATTGATCAATGTCTTTTTTAGCGACGTTTGTTGTATGGTGTTGCACCGTCTGCGCCTGAATGTTATCGTGGTAGTAGGTAAGGCCGAAACGCAAGTGGTCGACCGGAGTCATATTCACACCTAGCATGATGGACTTTGGTTTATTGAAATCGAGAGCATCTGTCGAAGCAGTTCCATTGCCAATAAGAGCATCGTAGCCAAAACGTAATTTACCCAAGTTTTGTCCTTGAAAGCGTATACCCGTTGTGTGAAGCGGAATGACGCCTTTACCAAACATTTCCGGACGGAAGATGGTCGGGAATAGCACACGACCGTGGTGATACGAGTCGTTCCAGTAATTGACCGGCGTGTGATGTTTACCAAAGAGGATGTTGTGATTCCCTTTGATGTTGTACTTCATAATGATTCGCTCGACACTTATATCGAAACGAGTGGGGGAGGATGCCACATACTTGAATACCGTTTCCCCCAAAAACGAGAGACGATCAGAAATGTCGCTGGTGATGAACAGGTCCTGCTCACCGAGCGTGAAGTTGACCTGTTCGTTGGAGTAATTGGTGCCGAAGTCTGCAAAGCCCCGGATTTGTGTTTCTTGCGCAGATACCTGTGATACTGAAAGCGCAAAGCCAAGTGTCAATAGGCCAAAAGATAAGCGCTTCTGCAGTCCTAAATAGGACCATGACATGAATTTTTTTTGATTCATAGTGTGGTTAAAGGTTTGAAAAATCCGCCGCATCGGAATCGGTTAGTTACGAAGGCATGCGCAGGACCGTGCAATTAACGGCGCAATTCGGTAGAAACCGAATTTTTGGGATGAAAGGGGCTGTTTTAGGGACGAGAGTAGTTAATGACTTGTGACTAATGACTAGTGACTAGTGACTAATGACTAGTGACAAAACAGTGCAGTATTAGTCATTTGTCATTCGTCATTCGTCATTATTTTTTCCCGCACTGAAATGTTTGGTCATACTTCGTGTACGACTCACCGTCTTTTGATTTACCCATCAGCGAGAGTTTGCCGGAGATATGGCCTTCTGTGGTAAGCTGCATGAGGAGTATGCGTTTGTCTTCACCGCAATAGGCTTGTTTGTCGGTAGGAATGCAGAACCAAGCTCCTTCTTTCCCACTGTCGATGGCGGCGCCTCTGCTTTCGAAGAGGGAAAGATCGAGATTCAGCGTATTCATGTTGTTGTTGTAGTTGTCTTCTGAACCTATGGTAATCCAGGAGTCGCTCTTCAATTGTTGATCTTCACTTGCTTCTTTGCGGTTGCTGTCTTTTGAGAGTGCTCCGCCTGCTTTGGACTGATAGAAAGGTTTGGTGCTTTTAATTTCAATCTTGTGCACAGAGTCGCCAAATACTACAAATAGCTGGTCACCGACATTGGTCATTTCTGCATAAATGCGCCACGTTTTTCCCGGCACTTTCCCTTCGTTTTCCACCTGTTCTGTGATAAAACCTTTGAACTGAGCACCTGCATGGCAAGCAAAGCCTACCAGGCAAACAACGAGGGTAATTAATTTTTGCATCTTACTTCACTTTAATAACACGTTTTTTGCCAAGAGATTTCTTTTTACTTCCGGCGCCTGCACTGAATTTTCCACGTTTGCCGGGTATGACATATCCCATGATAATTTCATGAGTGAACGGACTCATCACGCGTGCTTTCGTCGTTGTGAAATCTATCGAGTAACCCAACAGGAAGTTTTCATAAAAGCCACCAAGACCGAGCGCAATTGCATCTTTTAAACGCCAGTTGATGCTGCTCCATGCCATACCTTGATAGCCGACGCGCACATTCATGTCGATTTGTGGCGGCGTGCTGTTCGTCAATTTGATTAAACCACTGGGCTGAATATCGATGTCTTCCGTGATGTCGTAACGGTAAGAACCAACAATGTGGTAATGGCGGGTATTGCGATTGTTTTCATTCTCTACACCAGACACTTTCAATTTGGTTTGAAGTAGGTTGGGTGTGCTGAATCCGAAGTAATAATCTTGACCATAAACAACCATACCGAAGTTCGCGTCGATGTTGAATGCAGATTCGGGCAGCATACCGTTCAATGCGATATCTGTTTCATCTACTACAACCAGTTTTGAATTATCGACTTTGAATTGATTGGCAGATAATCCCAATCCGAAGCTGATGCCATCGTAGTTGTTCAGGTCGATGTGATAGGCACCTACTCCTTCAACACCGGTGCGGGTTATGGCTCCTCCGGCATCGTCGCGCTGCAGCACTGCGCCAAAGCCGCTGTTGCGTGGACCTTTCATGTGTCCGCTGGCAATCATCGTGGTGGGTGCGCCTTTGAAGCCTGTCCACTGGTTGCGATAGGAGATGAAGAGGGGAATTTGATTTTCTGTTCCGGCAATAGCAGGGTTCACCAAAAACGGATTGATGGCGAACTGGGTGCGGTGCCACAATTGTTGGGCATGGCTTTGAAGCGATGCAAAACCAACCAGAAGGAATGCGAGGGTAATAATCTTTTTCATGGTTTGGTTTCAGTTTAATATTTAATGGTTACCGTTCCCATAATCACTTCCTTGTCTTCAGCATAATCAATGGTGAAGTAGTAGTCGGCAATAGGGAGCAATTGTCCGTTGAAACGTCCGTCCCATTGACCTGAATAACCAACCGAGCTGAACACTGTCTGGCCCCATCGGTTGAATACATTGATTTTACATTCCGGGTAGTATTCAAATCCGCCTAGTATCCAGCTGTCGTTCACTCCATCACCGTTTGGAGTAATAGCTGTAGCGATGAAGAAGCATCCGATGTTGGCCTCCACAAATACCGAAGCTGTGAGGTTGCAACCAATGTCATCGGTTACGCGCACTACGTAGTCTGCATTGGGCGATAGACCCATGGCCGTAGCTGTAGTCTGAAACAAATTGTCGTCCCACTCATAGCTGAAAGGAGGATTACCGTTTTGCACGGCAACTGTCGCAGATCCATCCAGCTCATTCCAGCAACTTTCGGGCGTGGAGGTCATATTCAGAATCATGTCTGTGATGATGTCGGGCACAATGCCCAAGGTATCCATGATGCGGCAACCGTTCTCATCGGAGAGTTCCAGATAAAGCGTGTCTTCAGCCAATTGACTCAAACCATAGGTAACCGAATCGATTGGTTCTGTTTCGTAAGTGTCCGGATCGATGAATAGCGAAAGTTCTCCTGTACCACCGTCAACGGTTATTTCTGCAGAGCCATCGTTCATACCGGTGCAAGTAGGTGCATCCAGAAGAATTTCAATAGTGAGCGGATCAGGTTCGATGATAGTAAACTCTGCGGAATCCATGCAGTTGTTTGCGTCAATCAAAAAGACTTCATATTCTCCGGCGCAGATA
>CANIAA010000151.1 GCA_947465255.1 Flavobacteriales bacterium
ATGAACAGCTGCGCAGTTTCGATTTCTCGTTCGAAGGCAAGAGCTATCACATCGAAATCCCCTTCAATCGCTACCGGACCAAGTATTACGAGAGTATTCCGCAAACCGAACTAGACTTTTATTTTACCGAAAGCGGTGCCAACGATTTTGCATCGTTGTGCAACGAACATGTGCGGAAAGCGGTTGATGCGTTTCCAACGCAGCGCCAGCAGGTTCGCTTCCTATATGCGTTGGTATGCAGCGGTATTCCGTATGCCACCGATCAGGAGCAGTTTGGTTACGAGAAATTCTGCCTGCCTGAAGAGGCCCTCGGTTACGCCATGGCCGATTGCGAAGACCGCACGTTTTTGCTCAACTACCTCCTGCGCACCTTCACCAGTGCCGCCACGATTGGACTCAATTACCCCGGACACGTGGCTATGGCCGTAGCACTCGACGAAGTGCACCCGGAAGATGCTCGTTTCAACTATAAGAATCGAACCTATGTGTATTGCGACCCAACCTATATCGGTGCGGACGCAGGCATGATGCCGGACGTGTATGAGGGGCAGACGCCGGAGGTGTTTGAGTAGGGGCGAGGGACGAGGTAAAATGAGGTCTTGTTTAAGGAGGACGGTAGGGATGCAATGCATTGCGTCCATTTTCACCGGAGCGGATTGGTGGAGAATGGAGAATGGAGAATGGAGAATGGGGCGGGTCTTATGATGTCCGCAAAAAAAATGCGGACCTTATTCACATCTTTGCATTATGAATGAAAATACACCACGAGTACTATCAAAATCCCGCTTCAAATTGGGACTCGAATGCCCCAATAAGCTCTTTTTCACAGGCAAAAAGGAATACATCAATGCTAAGTCCGATGATCCTTTTTTGCAGGCTCTCGCAGCAGGCGGCTTTCAAGTGGAAGAGCTGGCGCGCTTGCACTACCCGGGTGGAGTGCTAATCGATGGTCCGGGCCACGATTACGAGGCCCTCGCACAGCGCACTGCGGATTTGCTTCAGCAGGAGAATGTGGTCATCTATGAAGCCGCTTTTCTCTATGAGTCGCTCTTTGTGCGCACCGACGTCTTGGTGAAAGTAGGAAAGCACGTGCAGCTTATTGAAGTGAAGGCCAAGTCGTTTGACCCGAACGAAGAATACCTTTTCGAAGGAAAGCGGGATGCATTGAAATCAGGTTGGTCGCCCTATTTGTTCGATCTGGCTTTTCAAACCCATGTGGCAAGACAAGCTGCACCGCACCTCACGTTTGCTCCCTATCTCATGATGGCCGATAAAAGCAAACACGCTTCTATCGATGGTCTCAATCAGCTATTTCGCATAAGCAAGACGGGCGACAAACGCACGGGCATAGTCCGAAAGGTGAATACCCTGCAAGAAACGGGTTCTTCAGTGCTGACGGCAATACCCATGAACACAATTGTGGATGATATTCTGCAAGGCCGTCATGAGAATCATAAGCGCACATTCGTGCAATGGGTCAAGGAGTTGCGTGAGGTGTATGTTAATGACCGCTATGCCAATGCACGCACGCGACTGTCCATTTGTAGTAAGTGTGAGTTTCACTCCGATGTGTTGCCGAAAGGCAAACTATCAGGCAAGGCATATTGCTTTGCCAAGCAGTGCGACTTTACTACCGCCGACATGCAACGGCCTTGGGTGAGCGACATCTGGAACTTCAGGGGTGATAAGAGATTGTGGGAGGAGGGAAAGCGGTTCATGACCGATGTGGAGGCAGCCGATTTGAATGTGGATGAGTACGGTGATGGATCGCGCAATGCTCGCCGCCAATGGTTGCAGGTGAAGTGCGAGAAGCAAGGCATCACAACAGCCATTATTGATCGGGATGGTTTGGCGGCGGAACGTTCAACGTGGAACTATCCTTACCACTTCATCGACTTTGAAACGAGCATGGTGGCACTGCCATTTACAGCAGGACGCCGACCCTATGAGCAGGTAGCGTTTCAGTTTTCGCATCACATCATGCATGCCGATGGTAGAGTAGAGCATGCCAACCAGGAAATATTTGCCGAGCCCGGTTTCTTTCCCAATTTCGAATTTGTGCGTGCCTTGTGCAATGCGTTGGGAACGGAAGGAACCATCTTCCGGTATTCGCTGCATGAGAGCACGGTGCTCAACCAGATAGTGGATCAACTGCGCGCATCGAACGAACACGACCGCGAGGAGTTGATTGCGTTCATCCAAACCATTACCCGCAGCCGCAACAACAGCACTGAATCGTATGTAGGTCACCGCGACATGGTCGATTTGCGCGAGGTGGTGCTCGACTACTACTACCATCCGGCAACGAGAGGGTCCAATAGTATTAAGGATGTATTACCCGCGATTATCAGTTCGTCGGAGTTCTTGCAGCAGAAATACAGCAAGCCTATTTCGGAGCATGGGGTGAGCAGTCACAATCTGTCGACTGAGCACGTTTGGCTCACCCAGCAAGACGGCGTTTGGAACAACCCGTATAAGAGCCTGCCCTCGATATTTGAAGGCTGGACCGAGGAGGAACTCCAAGCCAATCTGAGTGAAATGGACAACCTCGCCGACGGGGGCGCCGCACTCACTGCCTACGGCCGACTGCAATACACCGACATGACCGACGAAGAACGCCAAGCCCTCATAACCGCCTTGTATCGCTACTGCGAATTGGATACTTTAGCCATGGTGATGGTGATGGAGGGGATAGGGGATGATTGATATTAATAAAGGCTTAAACGACCAATTAATGTATGTGATTAAGTTTTTTTTATTGTCTATCTCACTTAGAGATTGGGCAATCAACAGTCCAATAAAATAAAATTCTAATTAGATGGAAAGAATCGATTTCATAAATAATTTTCAAGTATTTAAGGAAAATGCACATGTATTTTTAGTTGAAAATCCGAATGGATTTTACTTTGAACGTGGCCCAAGGGTAATTTCAAGCTATTTAGAAGATCTTCTAACAGTTTATGTAGCTGAGCACCTCAATAATCCAACAAATAAATACTATGTTGATAAGGCATTTTCCTATTCGATAAAGGATATTGTAAAGACTTGCAGACCTGATATTCTCGTCTGTAATGACAAATCAAAAGGTATAGCTTATTTTGATGCAAAAACTGATCTGGGTAGTCATAAGTCTTCATTCGTTGATTTTATTCACCAGAAGAACGATTTTATTGATGCGATAAGAGGTAAGGTGCTGTCTACTAAAATTCAGTCCGATTCCAATAAGAATAAACAAGACAAAATCGAAATAACTATTTGTCAAGATGTTTTTTATTACATAATCGTCGGAGGGAGTTGGGCGCATTCTTCAAAGTATCAGGAAAAATATGAAAAAGCCTTGAACGTATGTCCGAACGTCAAATTGAGTATTCTAGTTGATTGGACAACAAAAAAGGGTGACAGTTTCATTGAGAGAGAGGCTGACTTTAGGAAGTTTGATGAATTTCTAAATGGATTGCTTTAACAGTATTTTCTCAATTAAATGGTTTGTTTATTTCTTTATTCTCCATTACGTACTAACCCTCTCACACATCTCCCTAAACCTCCCCAATAAATACTCCAACTCCGGCGAAACGAAGACATGGATGCTTACATTAACGGAGGTTTCGTCACTGTGTAGGATCTTTTGGGTGGGGTGTAGCTTGCGGTGTTTCACATACGACTTGGCCACTCCTGTGAGTCGCAGATTCACGATTTCGGGGGCTTGGTCTTCCGGGTGCCACACGCCAATGACGTGTTTGAAATAAGTCTTCAGTTTCACTTTCTTGACCAACGCGGTGTGATCAAAGGAGTCTTCATCCAGTGGCACAAGCTGCACCGCGTAGTTGCGAATTTGGTCGATGGTGAACAGGCTCATCTTAGGTTTCAGTTGACCATCGCTGCCACGTATAAATACGTAGAGGTAATAGCGGCTATCGTACATGCGAATGTGCACGGGCGCAACGGTGTGCTCCTTAGGCGGCTTGTTCTGGTCGGTCTTCTTGTATGTGAACGTCACCAACTGCCCTTTGCGCATACAAGCAATCAAGCGGCCGCACAACTGCAGCACCTTTTCCAGATTATACACCTCCGCATGGGCCGTTGTATAATAGTCGGAGTTTTCCATCTCCTCATCCGTAAAGCCATAGTCCTCAGTGAGGCGGTCTTTCAGCCAGTTAAGTGCCGAAAGCTCGGCCTGTGTGTTGAGCGTGCTGAATAGGATCGGCAGCGTTTCACGGTCTTCGTCGGTAGGGTAGTACGGACTGTCGTCTTTCATACCCTGCCATACATAGCGATGCTCGCCGTTGATGCGTTTGGAGGGAATATCCATTCCCAGGTCTTTTACCATCGTGGCAAGGTCGCCTTCAACCGATCGTAAAGACGCAGTTGCATAGCCTTCTTCTGTTAATCGGTCGTTGAGCTCCTCGATGAGTTCGCTCTTAGTAATACCATGCTGACCGCGTGCCTGCAGAATCGAGCGCAGGATATGTATTCGCTGCTGTTTTTTGTTTTTTTTCAACTCGGATGATTTTGCTCCGCAAATATATTGCGGAGCGAGGTGTTTCTTTTGCCGAGAAATCAAAATAAATCACTATGAAAAAAGAATCTCACCAAAAGGCTTTATGCCGATTTACCCTAGGTCAGACTTCCGTCAGTGTTTCTATCACGGGATGCGTTCTGCTTATCCGACTGAACATGTCGGAATCACCATTCAATCAACAAATTCTTTTCGGCGTACAATGAAAAAAAACATTCCCACGAATATGACCGATCTTCAGGAGGAAGTGTCGGTATACGTAACCGAAGTCTTGCAAGCGCTTGTTGCTCGGGGCATGAGCATGGGCGATGAAGAAATGCTCGACTTTCCGCGACTATTATGGTCCATGCAGGTGCAGGAAACTTGCTACGACATGGTTCTAGGCATCCGAAAACAACAGCTCATTCAGGATTTCGGCCACTATGAGTTGCTCGGTAAGTATGCGCCTGCAGGATACGAAATAACCGATGGTCCAACGGTGGTATTGTACGAACCGACTTTGCACGCTGCGACCGAGGTACTGCTTTTTAACCTGTATGAAATCAAACGAGAGGACGAAGATTTTGAGGGAATGTTCTCGATGTTGCTCGAGCGTATAACCGTGTTGGTATATACTCATGAAATTATGCATTGGATCATCGATCAAATCCGCAGCGCCGATGGAAAAAGAATGACAGCCTTCAATTATATCACTGCCGATGAAATAGCCTTTCATGAATCGATGGTGCAAGCCTTTATGGTGTATGCCTTTCGCGAAAAGCCAGTAATGATTTCGACCATGGCAGCGCTGGAGAAAGGCCAGCCCTTGCAGTATGTCTTGTATAAGGAACTGGGCGCCGATTTTGACGCCTTGTTTGACGCTTTTCAATTTGTGCACTCCGACAGCTTCCAATCGTTTGAAGTACTGAAGCGCGCCGTGGAGTCTAAGATTGCTCACCATCGACGGGAGCGGGAAGGGGAGCTGTGGGTCGATTTGCTCAAGCGCCCCGAGCATGAGGTCTTCTCTATGCAGGCATTTCCGCGGGTCGCTGAGATACTGTCGGCCCGCTTTCCGGAACTGGCTCAAACGTATCGCGGCACTATTGGTGCGCGTCGCTTTGGAATCATTTAATCATTAATCACATCACCATGCTCAACTGGATTCACGAACTCGAAACCTTTCAGCCCGAACTTGAAAAAGACAAAGTCATTTCATTGTCGGACCACCGCATACGCACCCTTCAGCGCCTTTGCCGATTGCCGCTTTATCAGGTCGCCATGGTAGCGCTCTATTGCACGATGCGTAAATCGGGTAAGACGTTACGATCACTCGAATTTCTTGAGGCCGCTCGCAAGG
>CANIAA010000152.1 GCA_947465255.1 Flavobacteriales bacterium
ACCGAAGAGCTCTTCTATCAGATCGAAGGAAATATCGTAGTTGGAATACAGGAAGATGGACAAGCAGTCGACGTTGAAATAAAGGAAGGCGAAATGTTTTTGCTTCCGGCCAATGTGCCGCACCAGCCTCGTCGAGGCGAAAACACAGTCGGACTTGTGATTGAATGCAAGCGCGCCGACCGCGATATGCTCGACGGATTACAGTGGTATTGCGAAAAGTGCAACAACCTGCTACACGAATATCGTTTCGTACTTCACAACATCGAAACCGACTTCTTGCCTCGCTTCCGTGAGTTTTATGCAAGCGAAGATTTCCGCACGTGCAAGAAGTGCGGGCATTGCATGGAAGTGGATGCGAGGTTCGGATAACCTCGGCTGCGCTCGACTACCGTTTAGCCAACGCCCTGTTTCCATTATCTCTGTCACCGAGCGTACACGAGGTGCGGTCACCAAGCGCAATGAGGACGCGGTCACCAAGCGCAATTGAGGTGCGGTCACCGAGCCTAGTCGTGGTGCGGTCACCGAGCGTAGTCGAGGTGCAACCTTCCCTCCATTACCTTTGTCTTGACTCAAAACCTTTTAATCCATGACCAAGTCTTTCCTCGCCCTCTGCATGGGGCTTTTCATTTCATTCGTTTCTAACGCATGCCCGACGGCGCTGAATGTTGTCCAGCAATCGTGCAGCAATTATGGGTTCTACCTGTCCGACACACCTGTTGGAAACGTGATCTGGAATTTCGGTGATGGCACCAACACCACCGGTGGTATTGAAATCGTTCACAACTACACCGAAAACGGAGTTTATGAAGTGACCGCCACGTATTCCGGTCCGGAATGCCCCGAAACACTAACACTCAATGTAACCGTTGAAGTGAATTGTGGAACAGTGAACGAATGCCCCACCGAAATTTGGTCGGGTGAAGGCGCAGAATGTGGCGTCATGAACTTCGAAATCGGTTCGTTTGTGGAAGGTGAAAATGTGACATGGTTCCCAGGTGATGGCACCGGACCTCAGCAAGGCGGTCACTTCTTCTCACATACCTATACCAGCCCGGGCACTTACAGCGTATGCGCTTTCTACACCACTCCGCTTTGTCCAAACGGTGTTGAACTCTGCACTTCGATAATCGTAGAAGCGTGCAACGAAAACCTTTGTCCTACGGGCATTACAGCAGATGCAATCGATTGCGACACCTATGTACTTCATGTAGAAGGCATCGATAATGCCGATGTGGCCTGGAACTTCGGTGATGGCACTACCGGAAACGGAGGAATCAATGCCGATCACACGTGGTTGGAAAACGGTGTGTATATCGTTACTGCTGAAATCAACGCGCCGCAATGCCCCATCATGCCCCCCATCGGAATTATCACCATGGTATACACCGTGCAAGTCGAGTGTGTTCCGGCGGTAGAATGCCCAACTGAAATCTGGTCGGGTGCCGGCACCGAATGCGGTGTGATGAACTTTGAAATCGGTTCGTTTGTGGAAGGTGAAAACGTGATGTGGTTCCCGGGCGATGAATCGGGTGCGGTTCAAGGCGGACATTTCTTCTCGCACACCTATGCCAACCCCGGCACTTACAACGTGTGCGCTTTCTACACCACCCCGCTTTGTCCGAACGGTGTTGAACTCTGCACTACCATCACAGTGGAGGCTTGCGAACAACCTTGCTATGCAATCGGTTTCGGAATCGACAGCTACCTCCTCGAAGGTGGAACGCCATGGCTCACCTACATGATTTCAAATGCAGAATCAGGCATGTTGGTTACTTCCGGTGTTGCTGAATACACCGAGAACGACCCGTATTTCGACACTCCACTTTGCCTGCCCGATGGCTGCTACTACCTGAGCATCGACAACAACAATCCGTTAATCATCGGACAAGGTGTAAATATTTTCTTCATCCTCAACAGCGTGAATCTGATGGAAAATGCAACCATCATTTACCAAGACGAAATCGCCATAACGTATTTGATTGGCGTCAACACCGACTGCGCTGGCCCGCCTTCATGCGAAGCTGCATTCGAGCCGATTTATACAAATACTCCGGGTCATATCGAATTCATAAACAACTCTGAATTCAGCGGTATAGCTGAATTCGTGTGGGAATACGGCAACGGCGCCACAAGCGATGGCATTGGTGGCAATGTGTACTACGAATCGAACGGAGTCTACACGGTTTGTCTTACGGTAACAACCGGTAATTGCACCAACACATCTTGCCAGGTGGTTATGGTAAATGACATGGAAACGCCTTGCGAATTCAATGAGGTTACTGTCGTTGTGGACGCAAACTATTTTGAGCCCATCAACGAACTGCTGCAATTTGCAGTGTCTGTTCCTTTAGGCCCCGTGTTTCAGGCATCCATTGAAACAGACGGAATCTTGAACGACACACTATCGCTTTGCATTCCCGATGGTTGCTACGAAGTGAGCATCTATTCTCCGCTCCCTGTGCAGGCTCTTTCGATTGCTTGCACCATCGAAGGATTAAACGTTCAGCAGCTTGGTGACCTTCAATTGAACATTGGAGAATCATCTTCCACTGCTGCTATCGGTGTCAATATGGATTGCACGATTGGTGTTGAAGAAACAACTACCGAGACTATCAATGCATTCCCGAACCCTGCGTCCGACAACATACAATTTGTGTCAGAAAAAACAATTCAGCGCATCGACATTTTCGACATGACCGGCAAGCGCGTCGCGTCGTTGAACCCCAACCAAACACAAGTTCAAATCAATACCTCTGAGTGGATCAATGGATTGTATGTGACGCAAGTCATGAGCATAGGGAAGATGGAAAGTGTGATCTTTGAAATCGCGCGATAAACTAGTCACTAGTCACTAGTCACTAGTCATTTGTCATTTGTCACTCGATAGTACCACCCACTTGCCAGCCACACCGGAAGCTTGTGTGCAATCTTGTTATCGATGTATGCGATTTTGCTGAGTGATATGAATGGCGTGTATGTTTCCATAATAGGCGCCAACACAAAGGCAGGTTCAAACTCGACGAGTTTCAACCCGAAATTTTTACAGTCGTTCTTGATTTGCTTGCGCGTGAAAAAATTCACGTGCGGATCAATCTCCTGATTCAGTGCATAGGGTTCTTTCTTCCCCAATAGTTTTTTCACTTTGCCTATGAATCCGTTCAATCCCATCTTGCGCATGATGTACATGGGCTGCATAGCCCACTCAAATGGGCCCCATCCGTTGGGTATGGTTACGAGTATCTGTGCACTCGGCTTCATCCGCTTGCTCAAGTCTTCCAGAATTTCGCGATAACCGGGTATGTGCTCGAGCACTTCGGTGAAAATGATGAAGTCGAAATTCGCTACATCGAAATCGCTCAAACGCGAAAACGTAACGCGCACATTCGGAAGGGTATTCCGTTGGTTGACTAAATCGATGTTAGGCTGATACATGTCGATGCCGACTACTTCCGAATTCGGTATCATTCCAAGTGGAATAGTGATGTTTCCTGTTCCACAACCAACATCCAGAATCCTCACCGTTTCCGAAGAGGATGAGCGCTGATCCTGAATGGTCTTCACCAACCAATTCAAACGCTCCATGTGCACGGGATAAGCCGTGTATTCGGTTAAATGATCGAGCTTCAGCCCATGTTCATGCATCGTCTTCATATCGATTAACCCTTGCGGAATTTTTTAATCCAGCGCACTGCAAATGGTGGTAATACGTCGTTCGCGAAATTCACCAATCCGTTGTAGCGCTTCATATCCGAAGAATCAATTCCCTCGCGAGCAGTAAACGTGGTTGTGATGCGTGTTCTATTTTCCGGACTAATTTCATCGGCCGGACGTCCGTTTGTGTAATAATAAAGTGCCAGGCTTCTGCGTGAACGATCGGGCGGGCACGTAAGCGCATCGGGGTGACCGTGCCAGCTGTAATCGGTGGTGGAGAATATCGCCATACGATTAAACAGTGGAGCTATGCGCACCGCGCACTTGCTCATGTCGCGTTCCCACAATTCGAAATGACCACCGTATTCTTCCTTCCAGTCTTCATTCAAATAAACGAGCACATTGATGCGGCGATCCAAATTCATCAAACGATGCTTATGAAAATCGACATGCACCTTGAGGAATCCGCCTGGTTTGATTTGATGATAACCGCCACCTTCCAGGTAAGGATCCGGAACTAAAGTCTCTTTTATGCCTGTTAGATTCTGCAAGTATTCCAGAAAAGGCTGCGAATTGAGCAGGTGCACCAACTCACGCGCCCCAGGCCCCAAGCGCCCCTCACCCTTTGAGGCAAACTTGCTCTCGTTCGGGTTGACATAATTGATATCGCCGGCCTCTTTGCCGAGTTCAGGAAATTCTGAAAGCAACGAACGCAATACATCAGCATTGAAAAAATCATCCATGACGATGTGCGGGAATGGCGCCGCCGTCGCGTATTGAGCATGCTGCTCCAACCCCTGAGCAGGCATTTCATCAATGGGTCTCTTGAAAAAATTCATTTCTATCGGGAATGTAGGCGGCAATTTAGACAGGAAATCCCCCTGTCTTCCTAAATTCGCGTGCACGAATTACAGAATACAACAACCAAGTCTATGAATTTCAACAAGCTGAATGTTATCACCGGATGGGCAATGGGTCTCATTGCAACCATTGTTTATGCCCTTACGCTGGAACCCACCATGCCGTTTTGGGATTGCGGTGAATTCATCTCGTCCGTATACAAACTCGAAGTAGGCCACCCACCGGGAGCTCCTCTTTTCATGTTGATAGGCCGAGTGTTCTCGGCGTTCGTCGATCCGGCCACTGTTCCTGTTATGATAAACTTCTTGTCGGCACTATGCAGCGGTCTTACCATCGTTTTCTTATTCTGGACCATCACACACATGGCCAAAAAGTTTTTGCCGGAAGGCGCGAAAGAGCCGAACAGCGGACAATTGTGGGCAATTCTCGGTAGTGGTATTCTAGGTGCAATGGCTTACACCTTCTCCGATACTTTTTGGTTTTCGGCAGTTGAAGCGGAAGTGTATGCAATGTCATCACTCTTTACCGCTGTGGTTTTCTGGGCTATTCTCAAGTGGGAATCGGAAGTAGATGAAGGTGGTGAACTGCGCTGGCTCGTGCTCATCGGCTACCTCATGGGATTGTCTATCGGTGTCCACTTGTTGAACTTGCTTGCTATTCCTGCCATTTGCCTGGTATACTACTTCAAGAAATATGAATACAGTCTGAAAGGTCTTATCGCAACAGGTGCCATCTCCCTGTTCTTGCTATTCCTTATCAATACCGGCGTTATCATTTGGTTCGTTCAAATGGCGGGCTTCTTCGAGCGCACGTTCGTGAACTCCTTCGGAATGCCTTTCAACAGCGGGGCAATTTTCTATCTCCTTCTCGTGGTTGCACTCATCACTCTTGGACTCGTTATCACACACAAGCGCAACCTGGTGTTAACCAACACACTTGTGCTCGGAATAACGATGGCGATTTTGGGTTACACCACATTCGCCACAGTCATCATCCGCTCCAATGCAAATCCTCCGATGGACGAAAACAACCCGGAGAACTTGTTTGCCTTGCTTTCATACCTCAACCGCGAGCAATACGGTGATCGTCCATTGTTATTCGGACAATACTTCAACACACCGCAAGACCTTGAAAACCCATACCGCGACGGAAGCGACGTGTGGATAAAGTCATATAGCGTTCGTGAAAACAGCACCAAAAACAAACTCATACTATCAAGCCGCGATAAGTTCACCGCCGAGCAATACATCGCTTCGCACCCCGACGAAAAACTTTCCCTTGTGGAAGAGTATATTGAAAG
>CANIAA010000153.1 GCA_947465255.1 Flavobacteriales bacterium
CACATTGGCCGGAAGCAAAAACATTTCGCCTTCCTTTATTTCAACGTCGACTGCTTGTCCATCTTCCTGTATTCCAACTACGATATTTCCTTCGATCTGATAGAAGAGCTCTTCGGTTTCGTTGAGGTGATAATCTTTGCGCGCGTTTGGACCGCCTACAATCATCACAACGTAATCGCCCGATTCATGGTATAGGTTTTTATTTCCAACCGGCGGCTTGAGCAAGTCGCGGTTGTCTGCTATCCATTGGTTGAGGTTGAAAGGTCTTCTGATCATATCGATGATTTATCGCAAGGAGATCGATGCGTTAGAAAGTGCAAAGAGCATTTCCGGATTTTCTTCAATGGCTGTTCCCACCACAACCAGATCGGCTCCGGCCATAAAGGCCTCGCGCGCCTGGTCTTCGTGGCGTATGCCGCCACCTACGATAACAGGTGTAGCCACCGCCTGACGCACGGCTTGAATCATGGCAGGTGATACAGGCAATTCAGCGCCGCTGCCGCCATCGAGGTACATGCACTTCATGCCAATCATTTCGCCGGCAATGGCTGTTACGGCGGCTATTTCAGGCTTGTTGTATGGAATTGGAAACGTTTGGCTGATGTAGGAAGCGGTTGTTGATTTACCGCAGTCGATTAGCATGTAGCCGGTGCTAATAATTTCAAGTTGTGATTTCACCAAACGCGGAGCTGCTTGCACGTGGTTGCCAATGAGCAGTTCCGGATTTCTTCCGGATATGAGTGAAAGCAGTAGCAGCGCATCGGCATGTTCACTGATTTGATCGGGGCTGCCCGGGAAGATAACGAGAGGAGCCTTGATGTGTTTTTTCGCCCACTTCACGCATTGTTGAAAGTGGTCGCTTACCATGAGACTTCCGCCAATGAATACGGCGCTCACTTCTGCATGTTGTATCAACTCAGCAATTGCCTTAACTCTGCTTTCTTCGCGCATTTTATCGGGGTCAATAAGCAGCGCCACTCCCTTGTGGTTGTGAATGCGCAGTTGTTGAAGCGAGCGGAAGAATGACATGTCCTAGGCTAATTTTAGTTTGGCGAATTTGAGCAACAATTGCTTTTGTCCGGCAGAGGGGAAGAAAATTGTTGCTTTCACGTCGGGCATGTCGCCTTCGAGGTTGAGCACTTTTCCTTTGCCAAACTTTTCGTGGATTACTTCAGAGCCTACATCCAAATCACCCGGTTGCGCAAATTCACCGCTGAGCGGTAGCGTTGGAGCAGCAGAAGTGATTTTTTTGAAACCTGCAGGCGGCGCCACCGGTGTCGATGGTTCAGGTGCGCGTTCAATCGGGCGTGCAGGCCTTTCGGAAGTCGCGGGTTTTTTGAAGAAGTTGCCGCGCTCCGATCGAAAGTCAATTGGCTTGGTCGCCATGGGTGTGCGCTCAGGTGATGGCAACTCGAGGTATTGCTCGTCAATTTCTTCGATGAAGCGCGAAGCCTCGCAGTATTGTAATTGACCCCAGCGATAGCGGCTTAGTGCGTAACTGAGTGTAGCTTTTTTCTCGGCGCGGGTAAGCGCAACATAAAACAAGCGACGCTCTTCTTCGAGTTCTTCACGAGAGTTAATACTGAGTTGTGAAGGGAAGAGTTGTTCTTCTAAACCTACTATGTTGACGTATGGGAATTCAAGTCCTTTCGCCGCGTGTATGGTCATGAGCGACACCTTGCCTTCATCGCTTTTATCGTCGGTGTCGGCATCGGTGAGCAATGCGATATCGACGAGGAAGTCGCCGAGGCTTTGCAATCGATCCGGGAATTCAGGGTCTTGCTTGTCGGAGAATTCCTTCATACCGTTGAGCAACTCCTGAATGTTTTCATAGCGCGCTACACCTTCTGGCGTGCGGTCGCTGTAGAGCTCTTTCAGCAAGCCCGATTCGGAAGCGATTTGATGACCCAGATCGTATGCATTTTTTCCTTCCAACTGCACTGCAAAACTGCGAATGAGCAATACGAATTCGTTCACCTTGTGCATGGTTGCGCCGCTCAGTCCTACCTCGTGAGCGCGGCCAATCATTTCCCAAATACTGATTTCTCTTTCGGCTGCTCCAACAACTAGTTTGTTAATGGTAGTATCGCCGATACCACGTTTGGGATAGTTGATAACACGCTTGAGCGATTCTTCATCGTTGGGGTTGCACACGAGGCGGTAATAGGCCACGAGATCCTTTACTTCTTTTCGCTGATAGAAGCTTAGTCCACCAAAAATTTTGTAAGGGATATTCAGTTTACGCAAAGCTTCTTCGAACGAACGGCTTTGCGCGTTGGTTCGGTAGAGAATAGCGAAATGCGATGGGTCGGCTGCCGTTTCTGCGCGAATACTGAAAATCTGATTCGCTACGAAATTCCCTTCGTCGTTGTCGGTAAGAGCTTTATGGACTTTAATACGCGAGCCTTCTTCGTTGGCGGTCCAAACCGATTTTTTAATTTGCTCCTTGTTTTTCGAAATAATCGAGTTGGCTGCTTCAACAATCACTTTGGTGCTGCGGTAATTCTGCTCCAGTTTGTAGAGCGCATATTCCGGATAGTCTTTGCGAAAGTTGAGAATGTTTTGAATGTTGGCGCCGCGAAACGCGTAGATGCTTTGTGCGTCATCACCGACCACACAGACGTTTTCATAGGCCGCACCGAGTTGTTTGATGATGAGATACTGCGAGAAGTTGGTATCTTGATACTCGTCGACCAGGATGTATTGAAACTTATGCTGGTATTTGTGCAGCACATCGGGGAAGTCGCGCAGGAGCTCATTCATCTTGAACAACAGATCATCGAAATCCATAGCGCCTGCTTTGAACAGGCGGAGGTTATAGGCCTTGTAGATTTCGCCCATCTGTGGTTTGCCGGTGGTGCGGTCTTCCGCTTGAATTTCGACATCGTTGAGATAGTCGGCGGCGGAAATCAGATTGTTTTTGCTCGAAGAAATTCGATTGTAAACAACTCCCGGCTTGTAGATCTTATCGTCGAGCCCCATCTCTTTGATGATGTCTTTAATGAGGCTTTTGGAATCTGCTGTATCGTAAATGGAGAATGTGCGTGGGTAGTTGATGCGTTCGCATTCGATGCGAAGAATGCGCGCGAAGATGGAGTGGAATGTCCCCATCCAAATGTTGCGCGCTTCATGGTCGCCCACGAGTTTTCCGATACGCGCTTTCATTTCTTTGGCGGCCTTGTTCGTAAACGTGAGGGCGAGAATTTGAAAGGGATCGACACCTTGATGTATGAGGTGCGCAATGCGGTAAGTAAGTACACGTGTTTTACCGGATCCGGCGCCGGCAATAACCATGAGCGGACCGTTCACGTGGGCGGCAGCAGCGCGCTGCGCCTCGTTGAGTTCAGATAGGAAATTTGTTTCGGTATTCACCCCGCGAAGGTAAATGTCGTGGGCGTGAAATATTTCGTCAGAATATGAACAACGGCGTGAATTAAGTGCGCAGAAGAAGTAGCGTTTTTTTAGGATTAAAGGATTGCAGGATTAGAGGGGACAACCTTCAACTTTCAACCTTCAACTGCCCGCCCGCAAGGACCTGTATTCATCAGCTGAAATTCGGCACAGCGTAGGCTTTCACGAGTTTTTCGTCAATGGATTTACCCGACAATATCACCAGGCGTTCCATTACGTTTCGGAATTCACGAACGTTGCCGGTCCACTTTAATTCCTGCAGGGCTTTCAGGGCGCCTGCCGTTATGTCTTTTACGGGTTGACCATAGTCTTCCGCAATAAGATTCAAGAAGTGCTCGGCCAGCAATGGAACGTCATCTTTACGCTCGCTAAGTGAAGGCACGCGTATCACGATTACAGAGAGTCGATGAAACAAGTCTTCCCGAAAGTTGCCCGCCTCGATTTCTTTGCGCAGGTCTTTATTGGTAGCGGCAAACACACGAACGTTCACCTTGAAATCTTTGTCGCCGCCTACACGGGTAATTTTGCTTTCCTGTAAAGCTCGCAAAACCTTTGCCTGAGCAGCAAGCGACATATCACCTATCTCATCGAGGAAGAGTGTGCCGCCGTCAGCTAGTTCAAATTTCCCTTGTCGCGTTTTGATAGCCGAAGTGAAAGCACCTTTTTCATGACCAAAGAGCTCGCTTTCGATAAGCTCTGTGGGAATTGCTGCGCAGTTCACTTCAATGAACGGGCCTGCAGCGCGTTCGCTTTTATCGTGCAGTTGTCGTGCAACGAGTTCTTTACCAGAGCCGTTTCCACCGGTAATGAGAACACGTGCTTCGGTGGGAGCAACTGTGTCGATCATCTTTTTAATTTCCTCAATAGCATTGCTCTTTCCTACGATTTGAAATGCAGGAGCTTTCGCTATTTTTTTACGCAGTGTTTTTGTTTCTTTCTGCAGCGAATGTTGGTTGCAGGCATTTCTCACCGTAACCAGAATACGATTGAGGTCGAGTGGTTTTTGAATAAAATCATACGCGCCCTTTTTGAGCGATTCAACAGCGGTTTCGATGTTGCCATGCCCGGTGATAATTACGACGGGCGTTTCCGTGCCCCGCTCTTTGATTTTCGTGAGTACTTCGATGCCGTCCATTCGCGGCATTTTTACGTCGCAAAAAATGAGGTCGTACGTTTCTTTTTCAACCAACTTCAGCGCTGAGGGGCCGTCTTCCGCTTCCGTAACTTCAAACGATTCGTATTCGAGAATTTCTTTGAGCGCTTTGCGTATCGCTTGTTCGTCGTCGATAATTAGAATTTTTCCCATGCTGTATGATAGCCAAACAAATTGATCAGCTTTTGTTTTTGAATAAGAACACCGAGTTCAGAGATAGCACCGCTACCGACATTACCAGAAGGAAACTTACGTTGGGCGAGTATGCCGGGCTCATGAATGTAAGAATTATGATACCAATAGAAAAGCCGTAAAGCACAAAGCACGTTTGTCGGTGGTTCAGACCAATCGCAAGCAACTTGTGATGTATGTGGTTTTTATCGGCCGAAAAAGGTGAGCGTCCTTTCAGTGCTCGCAAAATGAAAACACGCAAGGTATCTACCAGCGGGTAGGCCAGAATAGCCATGGTAAGAACAGGCTTGGGCACAGGTTCCATATTCACGAGCATACGACTCACCGGAAACTCAATCAGTTTTACGGCAAGCACGAAGAGAACGAGTCCGATAATCAGAGAGCCGGAATCGCCCATGAAAAGTTTGGCGGGTTGGAAGTTATAAACGAGAAATCCGAGAAGAGCACCTGCTAAACCTATTGCCAACAATGCCAGTGGTTGGTCGCCTGTTTTGTAGAACCAATAGGAAAATGCCATGCTGGCGATAAATCCGAAACCGGCGGCCAGCCCATCTACGCCATCAATGAGATTTATGGCATTCACAATTACGATGTACACAAAAATCGAAAGTGAAAGGCTGAGCCAATAAGGTAGAGCATCGACACCAAACAGACCCCAAAACTGGGTTATTCGAATGTCGGCAACATAGACAAGAATGAACCCGACTAGCACGTGCACAAGCAGTTTCTTTGAAGGTGATACTCCAATGATGTCGTCTTTTAAGCCAAGAAAAAACAAGATGAACATGCAGGCAACGAGATACTTGAATTCGTTGAGAGCTTCAATAGGGAAGTAGTTGTTGCCGAAGATCCACCCTTCTTTCGATGGAAACCAGAGGCAATAACCGATGATGGTACCGGCGAAAATCATGATGCCCCCGATGGTCGGTACCGATCTGCGGTGCAGTTTACGTGCGTCACCCGGCTCGTCTACCAGATGCTTTAGTTTGGCTACTTTAATGAGCGAAGGCGTAGCAATAAGAACCAGGAAGAAGGCAG
>CANIAA010000154.1 GCA_947465255.1 Flavobacteriales bacterium
TAATCAATAACACCTAACCCGGCCAACTGAATCAACTTGTTTCTTACTTCGGAAGGGGTCGATTTCAACTGCGTGGCAATGTCACCTTCACGTATCACCACAAATTGATCGAACAATCCTCCATACATGCGCAACAATGCGCCAATGAAACGTTCCCACTCAGGGTGCGCAACTTGAAAACTATAGAGTCCTCCTTTATCCAACAACAACATCATACGCGATGGTGAGTAACTACCTTCATCGAAATACAGGATTCCACTTAAAGAAAGCAATTGAAGGACGGCGACAACTTCAGCCGGCTTGCTGTCGCATAACTTGCCGAGTTCACCGAAGTCAATCGGGAAAATTTCATCCATACCTGCACCTATGGCCAGTTGCAAATGGGCACCCAACGCGCGATACACACCGCTAATTTTCTCGTGTGGCGGAAACTTTATCTCATGATTTCGTTCTCTTCGCTTCACATCGCTTTCATTCCACAGCAATACCGCATGGGCTGCATTCCCATCACGACCTGCCCTGCCCGCTTCTTGAAAATAAGCTTCCGGTTGCGTGGGAACATCAGCGTGCAACACCAGTCGCACATCGGGCTTATCGATGCCCATACCAAAAGCGTTCGTGGCGCAAATCACACGTATCTCCCCTTTCATCCACCGATTGAATGCGTCGCGCCGCTGGTCATGCGTAAGACCTGCATGATACACGCCGCTCGCCATTCCGCGCTTCCATAGATAGTCCGCCATTGCATGGGTGCGAAGGCGTGAGGCGCAATAGACGATCGCACTACCGGGCATCTTCTCGAGTATCTCAGCAATCTTGCCTTCCTTGTCTTCATGATACAACACGTTGTACGAAAGGTTGGCGCGTGCAAATCCGGATGAGATGACGTGAGGTTTTCTAAACTTCAGCTTCTCCTGTATGTCGTCAACCACCTTCGGCGTAGCACTCGCAGTAAGTGCGAGCACCGGTACCTCCGGAAACACTTCACGCAACTCGCCTATGCGCACATAGTCGGGACGAAAATCATAGCCCCACTGGGAAATACAGTGCGCTTCATCGACTGCTATAAGCGACAATTTCATCTTGCGCACACGTGCCTGAAAAACTTCGTTCTGCAATCGCTCCGGTGATACATACAGAAAATGCACGGTCCCGTAAACGCAATTATCGAGCACTCGATCAATCTCTCGACGATTCATCGACGAGTTAACCGCGTGAGCAACCAATCCGCGTTTGCGCAAGGCCTGCACTTGATCGTTCATGAGGGCAAGCAACGGAGATACCACCAGACAAACGCCGCCTCGGCACAGAGCCGGAACTTGAAAGCAGAGCGACTTTCCGCCGCCGGTGGGCAACATGGCGAGTGTATCAAGACCGTCCAGAGCCGATTGCACGACCTCTTCCTGAGACGGACGAAATGCGTCGAAGCCCCAGTACTTCTTGAGTATGTCGTGCTGAATAGCCATTTGCGAGAGGTAAAAATGCAACACTTTAATGAATGAGGGTGGAATAAATTATTCTCTGTTTCAAATGAACCACCACGACCATCGCCTGTACCGCCATTCAAATTCCACTCGATATGCAACCTCATCACCACATACTCGCTTGGCTTCGAAGCGATGGCAGGCACTTCCAGATCATCGCACAAATAAGCTTTCTACTTTACGGCATTCTATTACTCGACTGGGATGCCGATTGGCAAAACTACCTGGCCATTTTTAGTGGCGTAGTTGTGGCCCAAGGGCTGGCCATCCGTTTCGCAGGATATCCGATGCATTCTTTGAAAAGTGCCCTCATCACCGGATTGGGCTTATCCCTTTTGATGAAAGCCAACGAACCTATGCTCTATTTGTTTGCCGCCCTTCTCGCCATCGGCATGAAACTTCTCACCAAAGTGAATGGCAAACATCTGTGGAATCCGGCCAATTTCGGAATTGTAGTTGCGGCCATTCTCAGCGGAGAAGCTTGGATTTCACCCGGCCAATGGGGAAGCAGTGCTCTTATCATGTTCATCGTCGGAACCGCGGGACTTGCTGTATTGAGTAACATCAAGCGACTCGAAACGGGAGCCACCTTCCTTATCACCTATGCTGCTTTGGAATATGCACGCACGATTCTTTATCTCGGTTGGGAGCATGATGTATTGCTTCAAAAATTAGGAAGTGGTTCACTCTGGTTGTTCTCCTTCTTCATGATAACAGACCCCATGACAACACCGAACCACCGCAAACTGCGGATGTTGTGGGCAATGGTTGTAGGCATACTAAGTTTCTATTTCGCCAATTTTCATTTTGTGAATGGCGCACCATTCTGGGTTCTGTTCTTTCTAACCCCTTTGACTCCCTTGCTCGATCATTTCACTCCGCGGATAGCATCGTTTGCATGGAAAAAAACAAACACCACCGAAAATCACATTCAACAATCAAGCATATGAAAAACAACCTCATTCTTCCGTTAATGGCAGCGGTGCTGCTCATTGGCCAACATGCATTTGCTTTCTGCGGATTTTACGTAGCGAAAGCAGATGCCAGTTTGTTCAACAACAAAAGTGAAGTCATCATGGTGCGCAATGGCACACGAAACGTCATTACGATGAGCAGTGACTTCAAGGGCGACCTTACCGAGTTTGCTATGGTAGTGCCGGTGCCAACGGTGCTCGCTGAAAAAGATATCCGCGTAGTGGAGCGCCGCATTTTCGATGTACTCAACAACTACTCTGCGCCGCGCCTTGTCAATTACTATGACAACAACCCCTGCGGCTATGACATGCGCGTGTACGAAGATTCATACTCGATGGCAGCTGCTCCTACTATGGCTAAAGAAGAGCTTGCCAGCACAAAGATGACCACCTTCAAAGGCGTGCGGATCGAAGCGCAATACGACATTGATGAATACAAGATCATCATCCTTTCTGCGAAAGAATCGGATGGTCTCCAATTGTGGTTGGAAGCCAACGGCTACAAAGTGCCCGAAACTGCTCGTCAGGTATTAGAACCTTACGTGCGTAGCAACATGAAATTTTTTCTTGTGAAAGTCAATCTCGAAAAAGTAAAAAACCAGAACAGCGAATACCTGCGTCCCATTCAAATTCGATTCGACCATGCCAAGTTTATGCTGCCCTTGCGACTGGGCATGGCCAACAGCAATGGTTCGCAAGACATGATTGTTTACGCACTCACCACTGAAGGCCGTGTTGAATGCACGAACTATCGTACCGTGAAGATGCCGACAGACCGCAACATTCCGCTTTATGTAGAACCCAAATTCGGTGACTTTTACAAATCACTATTTGAAAAGACATACAAGCAGGAAGGACGCAACGCAGTATTTCTCGAATATGCCTGGAACGTGAGTCCCTTCTATGCCGTGAAATGCGACCCTTGCGTTGGGCCACCTCCCGTCAACTATGACTTCGTGGAAGCCGGTGCCGACTGGATTACACAAGGCAACTTCAATCAAACCATTTTCTTCACCCGGTTGCACGTGAGATACAGTCGCGATAAATTCCCAAGCGACCTACAGTTTCAAGTAACGCCCAACAACGAGAATTTTCAATGCCGGTATGTGATGACCTACCCGGCTGCCGGCAGCGATTTCACGTGCGATGCAGGGCAAGAGTATCTGGTGGATCTCTATAACAGACGCAAAAAAGAAGTCGATGAACTCGCGGCACTTACAGGTTGGAGCCCTGCGAATGGAAGTGCGTACATCCGTGAATACAACAAACACCTCAATGCTCGTACTCGCGAGAACTTGAGAAATGAAGGTGCACCGGTTGCCATAAAACCGAATAAACTTCGCGGTGTATTATCTGCAAGCGTTCTGATTGCATTGTTGATGTCTGTTTTATACTTCACGCGAAATCGGGTTGCCGCAGAAATTCATTAGGGCATTCTTATTACTTTCGGCTCATGCACAAAACCTTCACCTTCACCTGGGTGCTGTGCATGAGCTTTTTTTCGCTCATGGCGCAGCATAAAGCACCTCATCTGGTCGAGAACCGTGGGCAATGGCCGGCAGCTGTAGTGGCCGCTGCCGATGTTCAAGGCGGAAAAGTCTTCCTGGAAAAAGGCGCTATCACCTATCACCTTTTTGATCTGGGTGGAATGAGAGCCGCGCACGATGACCTGGGTTCGCAGCCTCGCGTTCGAGGGCATGTGTATCGTGTTCACTTTGCAGGAAGCAACGGCGAAGCTGCGAATACATCATTCAAAGAAAAGCAAACCACCTACAGCAACTATTTCCTGGGTAACGATAGGCGAAATTGGGCCGGCAACTGCGGCCATTATCACGAGGCGGTTATTCATTCACTGTATGACAAGGTTTCGATGCAAATGCATGCCGGCGCGCCCTTTCTGAAATATGACTTCGTGGTAGAACCCTTTGGCAATGCCTCCCAAATCAGAATGAGGTATGAAGGCCACGAAAAACTCTCCATCGATCAAGAAAGGCTGGTTGTAACTACTTCCATCGGTGATGTAACAGAACAAAAGCCCTTAGCCTGGCAAATAATCGACGGAGCGAAGCATCTTGTAGCATGCCGTTTTCGAATTCTAAAAAACGAAGTCACATTCGATTTTCCAAAAGGCTATGACGAAAGGTATGAATTGATCATTGACCCTGAGTTGGTTTTCTCAACGTATTCTGGCAGCACCAGTAACAATTTTGGCTACACAGCTACCTATGATCAGGCGGGCTCTCTTTATAGCGGAAGCTCAGCCTTCGGACAGAACTATCCAACTTCACTGGGAGCTTACGACACAACGCATAATGGCGGTGATAGCACCATTGAACAAGGCATCGACATTGCACTTTCCAAATACAGTTTGAATGGTACGTTTATGCTTTGGTCTACTTTCCTTGGAGGGCAAGGCGATGAGTTGCCACACAGTATAATCGTCAACGAAGCAGAAGAATTGATTGTATATGGATCAACCGGCTCATCTGATTTTCCGTCAACAACCAATGCTCATGACACAACCTTTGGTGGTGGACCTGCTGTGGCTCCCACCGGCACAGGGGCTAACTTCCCTAATGGTGCAGACATCATTGTTTCACGGCTGAGTCCTTGGGGAAGCGAATTGCTGGCATCAACCTATTTGGGTGGATCTGCTAATGACGGCATTTGCGATGCTTCAGCTCTCAAGTACAACTATGCAGACGAGTTTCGCGGAGAGGTGGAACTTGATTCAGAAGGAAACATTCTGATCGTTTCCTCAACCCGTTCAACCGACATTGCAACCGTTAATGCGGTTCAAGCATTTCCAGGCGGAGGCCTCGACGCCCTCATCGCAAAAATAAATGTTGAGCTTACCCAAGTGCAATGGATGACCTACTACGGCGGCTCAGGTGATGACTCCGGATTTTCCATTGCCGAAAATGCACAGAATCAACATTACATCTGCGGGGGAACAACATCGCCTGATTTGAATTTGGGCGGATTCGGAGCACAAGCTTCTTACGGAGGAGGCATTGCAGATGCGTACATATTGAAGTTATCACAGACGGGTAATCAAGTTTTAGGAGGAACTTTTTGGGGAGCCAACGCTTACGATCAAGCCTATTTCATTGAAGTTGACAATGAAAATAACGTTTACATCTTCGGGCAGACCGCCAGTGGCAATAGTCTTATTCAAAATGCCACCTACTCAAACACCAATAGCGGAAATCTCATTGCTAAATTCAATGACGCACTCACAGCGAGCATCTGGTCGACTGTTGTTGGAACAGGCAACGGGAAACCCAATCTTGCACCCGCTGCA
>CANIAA010000155.1 GCA_947465255.1 Flavobacteriales bacterium
AAGCCAAGAAAAAACAAGATGAACATGCAGGCAACGAGATACTTGAATTCGTTGAGAGCTTCAATAGGAAAGTAGTTGTTGCCGAAGATCCATCCTTCTTTCGATGGAAACCACAGGCAATAACCGATGATGGTGCCTGCGAAAATCATAATGCCCCCGATGGTCGGTACCGATCTGCGGTGCAGTTTGCGTGCGTCACCCGGCTCGTCTACCAGATGCTTTAGTTTGGCTACTTTAATGAGCGAAGGCGTAGCAATAAGAACCAGGAAGAAGGCAGTACTAAATGATCCGATTAACTCACGTAAAATCTCTGACACGTCGGTGATTGATTTGATAGTTGATAAGGCGAAAATAGTCAATTTTAAGCCTATTTCGTGGAACTAGAAATCGGAGTAGTGATTGAGGATGTTCGATTTCAGGCCAAACCAGATGTAACGTGTTTCGGCGGTAAACAGAGGCGCAATAACCTGTGAAATGGACTCCTGTCGCCAGGTCATTCCAATACTTAGACTTGTGCACGTTTGCGGTTGCACGATCCAGGACAGGGATGCCGATGCTTGGTATAGATCGCGAATTCCCCAGGCTGCGAAAGCCAGAAATATTTCATCGGGATCTGCTTCGAAATCGCCTTGCGGTCCTCCGCTTTGAATCATACGATTCACGCGAGCCTCGGCCATCCACCGTTGTTTTCGGTAGTTTACGATGATTAGTTGTTCATTGAGAGCACTGCCACCCGGGTGTCCCAGAGGTTGATTAAAGTGAGATACGCTTTGAAGTGGGTACGTGCTTGCATAGAAATGATCACCCGTATGATTGAACTCGAGTTGTGCGTGTAAACCGGGGGTTGCAATATCATAGAGTTGCATGCCAAGCTGCCATCCGATGCGGCGCGACGGCCATTGGTCGATGGCTAATTGGCCGTACAACTTGAGTTTTTTACCCGGAGAAAAACGCAAGTTGAGTCCAAGCATGCTGTTGTCTTCTGCATCCAGTCCCACTGCGACGCTGTGCATTCCAACGAGCGGAACTGCGGCCCATGCCGAAGGTGGATGGGTGCCCGTGCTGTCGAAGCGATTCCAGATAGTGCTTTCGAAAATGCCAATTTCAACATTCGGATGAGGCATGATGCTCAGGTAGTGAACGCTCGCTGATTTGGGTTTGAAAAGCGATTCGGGGACTTCTCCTTTTGGCAAACGTTCGAGTGTGCGAAGCTCGGCGTAAATCGTGCTGTAGCGAATTTTTCCTTTCCATAACTCGAAACTGGCCTTGGCGAATGGATAGACGAATGAGGCATCACCCCAGAGAATTGATCGGTAGCCGTGCCCATAGAATTGTCGTCCCTGACCCATCTGCAGCGTAATCGACCGAGTAGGAGCAAAGGTGATCAAACTGGTGGCCATGGCGAAGTCGTAGCCGCGTTCACCAAATCCTTTCGTGCGACCATACGAAGGGTAAACACCGGAAGCATCGTGCATGCGTCGGATGTAGTCGGGCGCAAGCGTTTGTGTTTCGAAAAAGGCGCTCTGAAAGCTCAACTTCGAGCCAATGTCGCCCATGAGTTGTATGCCGCGCTGATTGAACATGAGATTGGCTGACCGGAAGCCACCCGTATCTGCAACGTCGCGTCCTACCGTTACATCAAAGAGCGGGTCGATGATGATGCGATAGTCTTTACCTCGAATATCAACGGCATGATCGCGAAATATTTTAGCTCCAACCTTGCTGAATTCTTTCCTGCTTTCAATCCAACTTAATTCGGGCGATCCAATCGTTTTTTGTCCTATGTATGGTTTCTCTGCTAAATGGATTTTGGTGCTATCGTTGCGCAATGCAATACGCTCACTTTCCAGTGTCCACAAACGATTTAGCGGGATGCTTGCTTGTTGGGAAAATGCATGGCGAACTGCCAACAAAGAGCAAATCAAGCTAAAAACTATGGCGACGAAACGGCTCATTTTGCGCGCAGTTCAGCCAGCTCTTTCGTTTTGAAGTCTTCGTAAACAGAAGAGATGCCGTCGAACAAGTCGATGCGATGTTTCCATCCGCTTGCGTTGATGCGCGATACATCCATGAGTTTGCGCGGAGTGCCGTCGGGCTTTTCGGTGTTCCAGCGAATGGTTCCTTCAAAGCCGGTAATCGTCTTCACCATTTCAGCCAGTGCTTTGATGGAAAGATCTTCACCGGTGCCGATGTTGACGAACAGTTTTTCATTGTAGTGCAGCATGAGGTGCATGCATGCTTCTGCCAGATCGTCGACGTGCAAAAATTCGCGCAGTGGCGATCCCGTACCCCACACTTCCACTTCACTATCGCCGTTCAACTTGGCAGTATGAAACTTGCGAATGAGCGCAGGCAATACGTGCGAATTATTGAGGTCGTAATTGTCGTTTGGTCCATAGAGGTTGGTGGGCATGGCCGAAATGAAGTTGCAGCCGTATTGGTCGCGGTATGCCTCACATAATTTGATGCCTGCAATTTTTGCGATGGCATAGGGCTCGTTGGTTGGTTCGAGAAAACCGGCAAGTAAGCTTTCTTCTTTTAAAGGCTGTTCGGCCATTTTAGGATAAATGCATGAAGAGCCAAGAAACAGGAGCTTCTTGCAGTTATTGCGATGAGCCGCATCGATGATGTTGGCTTCAATCATTAAGTTGTCGTAGAGGAATTCTGCGCGATATACGTTATTGGCGTGTATTCCTCCCACTTTAGCAGCGGCTAGAAAGACGTATTCCGGTTTTGTTTCTGCGAAAAATGATTGAACATCCTGCTGGCTGCGCAAGTCTAGTTCTGATGATTTTCGAGTCAGAATCTGAGTGAACCCTTGTTGTTCGAGTTGTCGAACGATGGCACTGCCTACCATACCACGATGACCAGCTACGTAAATGCGTGCGTTTTTTTCCATAGCTGCGAATGTAAAAGAGAAATGGCGATTACTCGCGCACATCGAGTGCATCGCGCAATCCGTTACCCACCATCATGAATGCTAATACCAGCAGCATAATCATAAACCCGGGAACAATGGCGAGGTAGGCGAGGTCGGTAGTGATGTAGGCGTAGTGTTCACGTATCATATTGCCCCAGCTCGGCGTGGGAATTTGAGCGCCAAGACCGAGGAAGCTGAGACCGGCTTCAATGAGAATGGCTGAGGCAAAATTGGCGGCTGAAATGACGATAATGGGTGAGAGAATATTAGGGAGCACATGTCTGAAAATGATGCGCATTTCTGAAAACCCAAGGGCACGAGCTGCTTCGATGTATTCTTTTTCGCGAATACCCAGCACCTGGCCTCGTGTAATGCGCGCCACTTCTACCCACATGGTAAGTCCTACAGCGAGGAAGACTTTCCAAAATCCGGTGCCAAACGCAAAGGTGATGGCCATTACTAAAATGAGCGTGGGCACAGCCCAAATGACGTTGGTGAACCACATGATGAGTTGATCTACCCATCCGCGGTAATAACCGGAGATTAGCCCGAGTGTTAACCCAACTAAAAGTGATATGATGACAGCAATACTTCCTACTGCAAGTGAAATGAGTGCTCCTGCCATAAGCCTCGAGAGCAGGTCACGTCCGTATTTATCGGTGCCCAGGTGGAAGGTGCGGGTAAAAGAGTAGGCACCAATTTCATTGGTCAAGAGTTCTTGTTTTGAAATGGAAATGTCTGCGAGGTGCTCGTTTCCAATCATACGGTAATGAAGTGAGTCACCGGCATCGGTTAAGCTTTCAACGGGGATAGACGAGTAGTTGTTCGTTCTGCCACCGTTCTTCCATTCTGTCCAAAAACTTTGTTCAGGAGTTCTGTTGTTGATTCGTATTTCCTGAATTGTCGTTCCGGGTTTCAAGCGGCTCAATGCGAGTGATTGGTCATTGGTATCTACAGTAGAGTCGGGGCGTATGAAAGGACCCAGCAACGAAACCAATGCTACGAGTGCAATAAAAAGCAGACCGGCCATGGCAGGCGGGTTCGACCGGAATCGCTTCCAGGCGATTTGCGCCGGTGATCGATGTGCTAGCGGTTGTTGGTTGTTCGTCCCTTCCACGATGGTTTTACAAATTGGCTCATCAACGGGAACAAAGTTGCATAGAAGGGATAGAGAAAAATGAGGATGACATAAAATCTCTTCAGCTGTTTTATGCACAGCCATTTCCCTACCCGAAGAATTAGCCAGCCGTCGAGGAAAATCTTGATGGCTGCCATGGAAAGAAAGAATGGTAAAGGGAAAATTCCGAAGAGCGAAGCAATTCCGGTTGAAAGAAAAATCCCATTGGCCAAAAAGGCAATCCAAGCCGTTAGTTGCAACCACCTATCGCGAATGAATCCGGCTTTACCCATCCAGCGAAGACGCTGAGAAGCGAATTGTGTCCAGCTGGATTTTGGTGCGGTTGACACACGTGCATGTGGGTCGTGTATCCACGTTACATTGCCGTATGGCTTGAGCGCGTTTAGCAGAAACACGTCATCGCCGCTTGTGATGTGCATGTCTGTTCGGCTAGCACGCACGCGCTGGTATGCTTCTTTGCGAAAACATAAATTGCCACCGTTGCATAGAATCGGTTCTCCTGCCAGGGCCATTCCCCCCGTTATAGCCATTACACTGGCAAATTCAACTTCTTGCAAGTGACCAATGAAATTATTGGCCGGACCTATGTGAAGAGGTAAAATGAGCAGATCACGTGTGTTGTCTTTTGTCCACGAGGCAATTCGTTTGAGCCATCCGGCGCAGGGCTGAATGTCGGCATCGAGTGTTATAATCCAGTCTGTCTCCACAAGTGAAAGCGCGATGTCGACACCCATTTTTTTGCCATTAGTTTCGTAATGGCTGATAACCTCCACGCCTTCGTTCTCTTTCTGGAATTGATGCGCGATGCGGAGAGAGTCGTCTGCGCTGTGATCATCGACCAAGATGATTCTCGCCCCCGGGGCCTCTTTCATTTGATTGCAAAGTGAGGTCAGCAGGGTCGGAAGGTGGTCGGCTTCATTTCGAAACGGAATGATGATAGTAACATGTGATGCTTCATTGCATTCTGCGGGTACATCGTCGATGCGTTTCCATTGCACAATCATATGCAATAACCAGCATGCATACAGCGCATAGATGATACCGATGGCAATGAGCAGAACTATCATAGCTTTACGGCATCAAAGAAAAGAGCAATTGAGCAAAGAGCGCATCATTTTAGGTATTGATCCCGGGACAACTATTTTGGGCTACGGCCTCATTGAGGTGCAGGGCAAGCAGATGAAGCTCTTGGCGTTGGGGGTTCTTCGGTTAGACAAGATAGAGGACCATCATTTGAAATTGCAGAAAATCTTTGAACGCTGCATTGAGCTCATCGATGGTTTTCATCCGGATGAGTTGGCTATTGAAGCGCCCTTTTTTGGCAAGAATGTGCAGTCGATGCTGAAATTGGGAAGAGCACAGGGGGTTGCCATAGCCGCCGCTCTCAGTCGTAAAATTCCTGTGCAGGAGTATGCGCCGCGAAAAATCAAACAGAGCATTACAGGCAATGGCGCTGCTTCCAAGGAACAAGTAGCCGCTATGTTGCAGCGTGTTTTGCAGATACCGGATGCTGATATGCCTGAAAAGCTAGACGCTACTGATGGTTTGGCAGCTGCAGTATGTCATTTTTACCAGAGCAGCAGTCCGCTTACTGCGGGTAAATCATATTCCGGCTGGAAGTCTTTTCTTTCAGCGAACCCCAATCGTTTGGGTGGTGCAAGCAAAAAGAGTTAAGCCTTTTTTGTTGTTACTTGCGGCAAATT
>CANIAA010000156.1 GCA_947465255.1 Flavobacteriales bacterium
TGTAATTCAAAGCGGTTGAATACGTACAGCCAATTATTGGTTGCGGGTAGACACAGGTGCCGTTATCGACTGTTGCCTGAGCGTTGTAGTTGGTCGCACTTGAGTTGGTGCAACCCGGAATGACAGCAGGGTAAATGCAACTTCCATTATCCGTATTTGCTGAGGCATTGTAGTTGAGCGCATTTGCATAGGTACATCCTTCAATAATACACGAGCCATCATTGAGAGTCGCTGCCGGGTTGTAGTTGATGGCACTTGCATTTGTGCAGCCTAGAATTTGATTGGAGTAACACGTGTTCGCTAGTCCGGGTGTGCCATTGACAAGTCCGGCAGCACAATAGCTCTGTGCTTGATTATTGTCGAGGTTATAGTTGATTAACTCAAGGGAAGGTCCATTGCCATCTGCAGCGGAAGGCCAGCAGTTGGAGAAGAATGTAACCTGGTCAACTAAAATATTGGAAGCGTTGTAGAGTCGAATATTTTCTCCGATGTTATTGAGGTCGTCTGTATATGGATATACCGGAATACCGCCAGCGGAGTAGGTTGCAATGGTTGCTGCCGCCAGCACAAATCCATTGGCAGGTATCGATGCTCCGATAGGGAAGGTGCAATCTACGCCACCGGCAATGCGCCACCCGGCAATATTGACCGCGGCGGAAGTGTTGTTGTGAATTTCGATAAATTCATGAGTTGCATCTGTGAATCCTAGGTATTCATTTGGATTGAAATGAATTTCATTGAAGTGAACATCCGGAACGGAGAGTACACATGAGCCGTTATTCACGGTTGCTAGCGGATTGTAATTGAGTGCTTGAATATCAGTGCATCCGTTAATAATGCATGAACCATTGTCGGTTGTGGCGGCCGGATTGAAATTGCTTGCAAAGGGCGCAGTGCATCCTGAAACCAAGGTAGTGGTGCTATACAGTCGGAGATAATCGAATGCAAACTCTTCTGCTTGAGCCGTGCAGGAAGCGTAAATTCTGAGTTGTAGCGAAGTGCCGGATACAGGTATATTAGCTGAGAACTGCTGCAGAGCAGGGGTGAGGACAATTCCTTCACCTAGTCCATTTAGATCGGTATCGTGAAAAAGGCCTGAATTCGATTGGGTGCCGGCTGCTGCGAATTGCAGAATTTTCGTCCAAGGGTCGCCGTTCATGCTATACTCCACATAGAGAATATCATCATAGTCCCAGCCCGCTGCAGTGTTCCCGGACCCAAAAAGTCCGCGGAATTGAAGGCCCGTTTGCCCCGTTACATTGATTGCCGAGAAGGTGATCGTTTTATTCGGTAATCCGTTACCATTTCCCCCTGTGATGTTCAGGTTTTCACCTGCCCAAACAAAGTTACCTTGTTTGTTGGTGTACGGAGCAACCGTATTCGATATGTTGGAACCGTTAGTGCGGTTGTAATGTCCGTTGAGGTTATCCGTGAAAACAGAAGCACTCGTGTAGGCCGTGCCTAAACCGTTTGTTTCAAAGTCCTGCGTCCATATCTGTGCAGAAAGTAAAGAGTGTAATAATGAAAAAAGCAGAACGAACGTTAGACGCATCGGGAAAATCGTTGTTAGTGGTTGCTATGTAATACAAGCCCGAGGTCTTAATCCTTGGTATAGGAGAAAAAATTATTCTGCGGGTTTGTTTCGGGGCTTAACGACCGAAAACATGCGAGATACATTAAATCCAAACTGGATATCTCCTTCTTTCCAATCGCCTGTTGTTTCAGTAATGAAACCCTTTTCATTCATGGGTTTGCTGTTGGTGAAGTGAAGCTGGAAAACGTGACCCCCTGTTTCGATATCGAAACCTAAAGAGAGCGAGTTTCTGTAGATGTCCTCCAATTGATCTCCCGGAACAGCCACCCATTCAAAGTTGAATGAAGAACGCTTGGTGATTTTATAGCGTCCGCCCATACCTATGGCATAAACATCATTTTTCATGGTAGAGTCGGCTACCAGGTTGCGGTGCACAAGTGTTGGTGCTATCTGGAGCGATAGTTCATCATTCATCTTTCGTGCTACCAAGAGCTGGTGGCAGTAGTAGAGGCGGGAGGAGAAGTAGTTTTGGCGTTCCGGATCTGCAAAGGGCGTTGTGCGCACTACGGCCGATGAGAACCAGGAAATGGTAACGGGAACGTTTTTAGAGCCTGTCGATTGACGGATGATTTTGTATTTGATAAAGCCATCAATTTCCTTGTTGACATTAGAACGACCGAAGCCTACCATCATACGGTCGTTGATTCCATATTCAAAACCCAAGCGCATGTAAGCTTGGTCGAGCCCCCACAAATCGCTTACACCGGAGTTAATAGTGCCGAATCGGTGTGAAATACGAAAATCAAGATGACCGGCCGCTGCGTTTTCGACGGAGTGCATATTGATGACACGTGTCGATTTAAACGTTGCTATGGTATAGTCAAGCGTTGGTTCATCTTCCCCTAAAAGAGAGAGTAAATCTGTTGTGTCTTCTTGCGCACGAAGGGCATGAAATAAAAACAGAGCTGATACAATCAGCCCTGTTTTTAGAATGTGGATGTTTTTCAATCGCATTATTTTTTCAATTCGGTGAGTGATGACTTTGTAGTTATTTCAATCACATTCGAGATGTTATCTGATTTATCGCCCGGAATTTTCACATCGAAATCGCTGGCCTTGATGCTGAATTTTGCATCGGTATCGATTTTGCCACCACCCACAACGAAGGTAGCGTCTGTGCTTACGGGTTTCGTTACGCCGTGCATGGTAAGATCGCCCACAACCTTGGCTTTGTATGTACCGGCAACGGCTACGTTTACCGCTGACGGATTTTCCAATTTACCCTTGAAATTAGCCTTCGGAAACTTATCACTTTCCATGTACGTCTCATTGAAGTGCTCCCCCATAAAGGCGTTTTCGAAAATAAATCCTTTGACGAGTGTTGCGATTTCAAGGGCGCCTGATGCAGGGTCGTAAACGATGGAAGCCTTGTTATTCGTCGCTTCTATTTTTTCCAGCTTAGCGTTTGAAAAGAAACGGATAGTGCCGTCTTTGGTGAAGAACTTTTGAGCCTGGATGTTGATTGTGGTGGCCACCAGGATGCCGAAGAACAAAATCTTTTTCATGCTTTTATTTAGTTTGATTTACAACAACGCCTTGATTGAGTAAGACTTCGCTTCCAAGAAGATCGTCTGGCAAAAAGCCGTTGCATATTCCTTTGACTTCAATCATCGTGCCCGGAGTTTCTGTTGGGACGGTTGCTCCGTTCATTAATGTGACGCTAACAGTATTCATTTCGTCGCCGGCCTCCAAAACCACCTGCACATTGCCTGATGAATCAGCGGCTGCCTTGATGAGTGCACCCGAGATTTGAATGACCTTATCGCGATACTTTTCAGTGGTCGCCGATTCGTTCGTAGCGAACTCCGTTAGCAGCGCACTTGAGGTGAGGGTTACAAAAGGTTTTTCATCTGCTGCTGTGCGATGAGGTTTATTCCATAGGTAATACCCGATTCCTGCCGCTATCGCGGCCACGAAAAGAAGTAGTAGTAGTATTTTTTTCATGAATTATTGGGGATATCCGTTTTGTTGCCAGCGAGAAAAGGCTTCGATGTCGCAGGTGGTGAGATTTCCGGAGGGAGGCATCTTAGCACCTAATGAGCAGGTTACTCCTTCTACAACACGACAAACAATTTCTTCTTTCCAGGTGTTCACATCAGTGAAGGTGCTCAGATCAGGGCTTTCTCCCGCACCATGGCAACTCACGCAATTGTTATTGATAATCGGCGCGAGTCTGGTAGTGTAGGTGTAGGTTGTGTCGGCGCAAGTAGTACCTTCATTGTACAGGTAAGCTTCATTATCGTAGTAGCACGACTGCAGAGCTATAACGATAACTGCGATGAGCATTGAAGTGGTTAGTGCTTTCATCTTTCCTAGTTGTTCGGCATATCTGCGTTAATCCATTCTTGAATCTGGTTTTTATGACAGCTTCCAATTCCGTTTGAGTTGGGCGGCATAATTCCACCTATACCGTTAATGCGATCCATCAGGTTACCGCTGGCGGCCGATGATTGTATTTCGCTATAGTTCGTTAGTAACAGGTCACCACCCGGATTGTTTCCGCTATGACATCCGGTACAATTGGATTCAATAATAGGAAGAATGTCGGCGGCAAATGCGAATGTGCTGTCACATTCCGAACAGCTGTTGTTTTGCGCTCCTTGGATAATCCACGTTTGTATGGCATTCATCTCTGCAGACGTCAACGGATTGGCATCCGGCGGTGGCATTATTTTATCAGGGTCTGTTTCAGCTATGGCGTCGTCCCACAATTCCGAGCCGCTTAAATTGCCCGGTTCCACGTAATTCATGATTTGGTTGTAATTCGTTAGAGCGATTCCATCGTTATCGTTCGACGGCGCATTGTGACAACCGGGCATGGAACAATGAGAAAGAATAATCGGTAGAATAGTATTGGTGAAATATACCGTATCAGGGCTGCAAGGATTAGTAACGGTATCAATTGGGTTGACACCTCCTCCGTTTCCTCCGTTGTCGGGCGGGATGATGTCGATAATCGAATCCGGATGGTGTTTACAGGCAACGAGAATGGCCAATAGCACCATCGTAAGTAATCCGATTTTGTTGTTCAATTTCATGGAGTGAATGGAAACGAGGCGAATTTACTTTAATTGTAATTGGACTTGAATTGACATACGTCAATTTTTAAACAACAGTTTGCTGTCACGCACGGGAATCTGCAACATCTCGCTAAGTTGCAGCATTAGATTCGCATCCTTCGAAGCATCAAATGGAGCAATTCAAAAATGCTGATCTTAATTGCTTTCTAAAAAGGTAGATGCGGGCAAGATCAGTGGGGAGTAACAAAACCAAAGGTGGCCCTGCAATCTGTAAGCTCAATTACATTCGATTCATTCCCAACCTCTACAAGCTTGACCGAGAAGGTCGAATTCAATTGAAGCGCACTGTTGCCTTGAAGGCCTGCCGAGTAATCACTGAAGCCGAGCAGATTGAGAACGCTGCCATTGTTGAGCGGCGTGGTGGAAACAAACGTCTTTCCTTGCCAGCGATACGTAATGAACGCACGCTCGAAGTTTGGCTCTCCGGCGGTCCAATCTACGTTAATGGATGGTGCAGGCATTACGTGATGGTCTTCCTCGCAGGCTTCATTCAATGGGAAGCCTTGGTTAAAGCTTAAGGAATAGCTTCCCACGGTTCCTATGGCGTCGTTGATGTAGAATATCTCGATTTGGTATTCCGTGCCAGTTTCGAATTCGCGGATTAACGACTCTTGCTCATCCAAGATGCCATTGATTTCCCAATGAGTGGCGCGCAGTCCGGGTATTTCGGGGAAGAATAGACGAATCTCTTGTTCATTGTCATCATCTTCCAGCAGCTCATACAGAAAAGGCGCTGAAACACGCTGATGGGCGCCTGCATAGACTGTTTGATGAATATGGATTTCATTATACTCGTCCGATTCTTCCACCTCAAGCTCAAAATCGGCCGTTACTTGATAGGTGCCCTCGGTGTCAAACGAAAAACTATTCGAACTGATCGAAGTTGACCCGGGTGCTATAAAGTTGATTTCGTCTATTTCATCAATGCCGGCGATGCTCAGCGTGCACTCTTCATATTCGGAGGTACTAGCTTCCTGGGCAAAGAGCAATTGATTACTTGAAAATATTTCTAGGTCTGCACAGTCGTTGATATTCATACCTGCACGATCATTTATTGTCACA
>CANIAA010000157.1 GCA_947465255.1 Flavobacteriales bacterium
ACCTCTTCCCATTCCGAACAGAGAAGTTAAGCCCAACAGCGCAGATGGTACTACCGTAACTGGTGGGAGAGTATGACATCGCCACTTTTCGAAAAACCCTTGGCTATGCCAAGGGTTTTTTGTTTTAAATACGTATGCGGTTTAGCCTTACAATTCATTTAGATTTGTATCTATATCTCTCGCATGAAACACCTCTTTCGAAAAATCGCTGTATCGCAACGCTTCTCAGAAGCAGAATTGAGTGCTTTGGCCCATGAGCTCGAATTACTCAAAGGTGCGATTCATGAAAATGGAAGTGTCAATCCCATGGCGGTCCGGCCTAGCTTATGCGCATTGCAGCTATATGCCAACTCGGGATCTCAACAGAGGGAGGAGGTGCTCGCATTTATCCATTCAATCGAAAATGAGGATTTTTCCTCGCCTTGGTCTGATGCTATCATGCAGCTATCGGTTAACATCTTTGCTGACCTGCAAATAGGACGCGTCGGATCACTTCTCGAAAAAATTAATGACCAAAAATCGCTTACGAACGCTCAAGTGAGCGATGAGCTGATCTCTTCGTTAACTGATAAACGCCTGAGCGGATTATATGACAACAAGGTCGATGAGTTGAATATTGATTTTACGGTTCAGATTCTGCCGTTTCCGCTCGAGGTCCTCGACCCACGCATTGTCCGCATTCCTCCCGGAAAGGCAAATGAATTACATCGCCACGCACACGAAACTGTATTTATCTTTATAGAAGGTGAAGGAAAAGTGGTAGTTGATCAGTTTGAAAACTCTGTCAAGCCCGGCGATTTTGCCTTTATCCCCCGTTGGTGTAATCACCAGTCGATCAATACGGGAAATTCAGATTTGGTCTTTTTAGCTGTTGCTGATTTCGGACTTACCGGTAAAAGTTTCGTAGGCAATTATCTGAAAACCGCAAGAATGAAGACGCAATCACCCAATCAATAGGCGCACAGCACGAGGTATAACTTCAATATGCGCGGGTGATGTGCCAACGTATTCCCCATCCAGTTCAATGGCGTTTTTTTCGCCCTCGATAGTCAACCGCTGCGTTTTATAGTAATGAACTTCCGGATGATTAATTGGCTCGCAGCGGACAATAGACCGAAGATTCAATAGATAATCCCATAGGTTAACGCGTGCCAGAATCACACACTCCAATTGTTCGTCGAGCACATGTGCTTTCGGGGCAATGCCCAGCCCGTTTCCAAACCACTTACCGTTCGCTACGACTATGCTCATTGCCGGGCCGGAATAAAGTGTGGTTGTACTCTTTACTGTTGCGCTCCGCTTAACATAAAAAGGCAGTGTCCTCAGAATACTAAGCTGGTAAGCTAAGAAAGCGAATTTTCCTCGACGGTATTGGTTTACGCGTTGGGCAATGAGTCCGCCTAGCCCAACGTCCATCACATTGATGAAGAAACGTTGCTCTGTTTCTCCATTCAGATTCGTATAGCTGACAAGTCCGCCATCTGAATATTGAATGGATCCTCCTTCTAGTCTTCGAAGAAATGGTTCAACGTTGCACTTCAGAGCGAAGTTGCGCGCGAAGTCGTTGCCTGTCCCGCAGGGATGAATGCAAAGAATAGGTAGTTCATCAGCAGACTTACCTGAATTCATCAGTGCGTTAAAAACTTCGTTGAGTGTACCATCGCCGCCAAGCACAGCTAAATGCGTATAGTCGTGCTTTATACAGTTAGACGCAATTTCCTTGGCTGAGCCAATTGCTGTTGTAAAAAACGCATCAAACGTATGTGTCAACCGAATCTTAAGCGCATCGAATGCAATTCTTGCTTTCGAAGAATTTGAGTTTATAATAAAAGCGATGCGCATTTGATTTGCAAGTTAGAGATTTCTATCATTCAAATGTGCTCAGCGCCTGAGGAGGCGCATTTAAATTGACGGCCAGTCGATACGCATTTCATATTCGTGAAGTATTCTTGCCATTCAAACCACTTCTATGAATTCTTGGTATTCTGAGTTGTCACTTCGCGATATTCAACGCCGCTTTGGATCGGCTGCATGGATTGTTTCTGAGCGACAGCTCATCAATAACCTCAATAGGCTGGCAACATTTACCGGTGGTGTCGATAAAATTCTGTATCCTGTAAAGGCCAATCCGGCTATTCCGGTGCTGCAAATACTTGCCAGGGAAGGTGCAGGAGCCGATTGCGCGAATTTGCATGAGATCAATGAAGCACTTATTTGCGGATTTCCACCGGAACGCATCGTGTATAACAGTCCTGTGCAGGATATGCGTACCATTCATTTTATGCTCGAATCCGGAGGCACTGTGGTTGTCGATGATCCACACGTGCTCGCTCAACTAAATAATGAATGGATTGCTGATAAAACTCCCGGAAGTATTTGGTTGCGAATTAATCCCTCTTCCAAGGTAGAATATGCTCACAAGGATGCACTTCAGGAACTCATGGCTCATGGAAGTGAGTCGTCCAAATTTGGAATACCGGAGGAGGAATTATCTGCGCTTTTGGCTGAATGCAAACTGCCTATTTCAGGGCTTCACTTGCATGTGGGAACTCAAATGGATAACCTCAATTCTTTCGAGTTGGCTCTTGCTAGTTTACACAGGGTAGCAGATTCGCTGATGGAGTTGGGGTTTGATATAAAGCATCTCGATATTGGAGGAGGCTTGGGCATTTCGTTTGCCGATGGAAAGGAGTTTCCCTCTATCGAGCAATGGGCGCAAAGATTGTTGCCTGCGTGCCGCGAGTTTTCTTATTATGCAGAGCCCGGACACGCATTGGTAGGTGATGCCGTTGTGTTGCTGGCAACCATCGAAACCATTAAGACTTCGCGGGGAAGAAAATGGGCTGTGTGCAACGTGGGAACTGATCAATTAGCAAAAATTACCCTATTGAAATGGGAACACCCTGTCTACTATGGTAATGGAAAGTATCTAAGCCATCATGGAAATGATGCCTTAGCAGGGCCGCTGTGTTTCGCCGGAGATGTTCTAATTCATCATACTGATCTGACCGGCATTGAAATCAACCAACCAATTCTCATAACCAAGGCAGGCGCATACCTCTTCGCATTATCGAATACGTTTAATGGTCGAACGGCTTTGCCTTGGCTGACATTCAACGGTCAAGGTGAAGTTCATTTGTCGGTGCATAAAGAGGAGCTTTTCAATCGTGTTTTTCTGCAGCAGCCGGTATTCCAAATCCAATCAAACGCAGAGGTAGAAGTCGTTGATCCGGATCATTTTCACCATTTACAGAGCGATTATATCGCGCGTAGAATGCACTTGGATGAGTATGAATTTGTGAAGCTCGAGAGGTTGTCCGACAAAAGATATCGATTTACTACACAAGTAAAGTCAACGGTCGGTTTTATCTCTATGCCTCTTGCCATTCGGATTTTCGGTGATGCAGCAATTGTAGCGGTTTTACATGACGCAGGGGCTTCCACCAAGGATCACTCGGTGTGGGGCCAAAAAATTTGCTTGGATTATTTTGGCAACGTAAGCTCATCGGAGCCTTTCGTTTTCACTATGACCCTGAGTCATTGTTACCTTTTCCATGGTAATCGAAAAATGGCTGTCGCCTTTGAAACGGAAACCAAAGGGATTCAGGGTATAGTCATTGCACATCATTGATAGTATAACACATCGAAGTGTTTATGTAACAATGGTAGCTGTGACATTCGGCTGCCTTCATGATGTTTGCATAGTTAAACAACACACATGGCCGCATTTTTTAGAACATATCGAAAATCTATTCTCGCGTCTATCCTCGGAGCTGTTTCCGGATATCTTTATTATGCCTTTGTAGGCTGCTCCAGTGGAGGCTGTGTGATTTCATCTAATCCATACGTGAGCACGTTATACGGTGCGCTCATGGGGCTAGTTGCAGTTGGTTGGCCTGAAACGAAAAAAGTAAATACATCAACACATAATGAATAATACAACAATTATTGACGTGCGCACTCCCGCAGAATTTATGGGCGGACATGTGAAGGGAAGCATCAACATCCCGCTACAAGAAGTTCCAACGCGAATAGCAGAAATAAGCGCGATGAAGCAACCCATCGTTTTATGCTGCGCAAGCGGAAATAGAAGTGGTCAGGCTACCATGTTTC
The DNA here is from genome assembly GCA_947465255.1 of Flavobacteriales bacterium. Lineage (GTDB taxonomy): Bacteria > Bacteroidota > Bacteroidia > Flavobacteriales_D > Sanyastnellaceae > JAIBBG01. The sequence continues at coordinate 4,114 of CANIAA010000157.1, forward strand.
TTCGTCAGCATGGCATTGATTGCAGCAACGGCGGAAGTTGGTTAGATGTAAATGGTGCTCAATAAAAGGAAGAATATGTTTGATTCGATAAAGCAATTACTGGGTTTGACTCCCAAAGTCAATTACAAAGATCTTGTAGGAAGAGGCGCGCAAATTATTGATGTGCGAACTCCGGGGGAATTCAAATCAGGACACATTCGCGGAGCAGTCAATATTCCACTGCAAACCATTGCATCGCAAATGGGGAGGATTAAAAAGGATAAACCGGTTATTACGTGTTGTGCAAGTGGCATGCGCAGTGCTTCAGCGAAATCGATACTGAGATCGAATGGTTTTGAAGAGGTGCATAATGGTGGTGGCTGGATGAGTCTTCAGGGTAAGCTGTGAGCTGTGCCTTGCATTGCTTACCTTTGCAGCCGCAATGAGCTACACCCTTGTCATAGTTGGACGCCCCAATGTGGGTAAATCCACCCTTTATAATCGCCTAACCGGAACGGATGACGCTATCGTTGATCCTACTGCTGGCGTAACACGTGATCGTAAATATGGCATTGGTGAATGGGGGTTAAAGTCATTCGTAGCGATTGACACCGGAGGTTTGGCTGAGGAAGACGAAGCCGGCTTTGAAAAGGAAATTAACTCGCAGGTAGCGCTTGCCATTGAAGAAGCTGACCTGGTATTATTCCTTGTGGATGGTAAGGAGGGCGTTACAGACGGCGACCGCCTGATTGCGCAACGTCTCCGCAAGTCGAAGCGCCCCATTGCATTGCTCTGTAACAAGGTCGATACATCCGACAAGGAAATCTGGATGAACGAGTTTTGGGAGCTTGGCCTAGGCGACCAAATATGGCCCATTAGCGCCAACAATGGATACGGTACGGGTGATTTGATGGAATTCATCGGAGCTAAAGTGCCTTCCGATGAAGAGTCAGAGGAGGCTGATTTACCGAAAATAGCGATAGTAGGAAAACCGAACGTAGGAAAAAGTTCCTTGATAAACGCACTATCCGGAAAAGAGCGTGCCATTGTAAGTGATGTGGCTGGGACAACGCGTGACGCCATCAATACTGTTTACAAAGCATTTGGCCAAGAACTCATTCTTATTGATACGGCAGGACTGCGAAAGCGCAAGTTGATCGATAACGATATTGAGTTTTACAGTTCCATTCGAACGATAAAGGCCATCCGAAATAGTGATGTCTGCTTGTTGTTGATTGACGCTACGGAAGGTATTACACGTCAGGATTTATCCATCTTCAAAGAAGTAACTGAGGCCAATAAGGGCGTCGTTATTTTAGTCAACAAGTGGGATTTGGTTGAGAAGGACCATAAAACGGTTGACCAATACTCTGCCGAATTGAGGCAGAAGCTGGCTCCTATGTCGGATGTGCCGATCTTCTATACTTCAACGGTTACTAAGCAACGTATTCTAAAGGCTCTTGAAAAGGCTATGGAAGTGGCGCGCAATCGAAAGATGAAGATACCCACTGCAAAATTGAATGAAGTGATGCTGCCGCTCAT
>CANIAA010000158.1 GCA_947465255.1 Flavobacteriales bacterium
CTGTTTTTCAAACCGATAAGCCGAATGAATATTGGAATGGCGAAGCCGGCGGCACTGAATCGCCAGAAGGGGTTTACTACTATACATTCAATTACCGACTCATACAAGGCAAGGAAGAATTCACCTCGGGGTATGTGCAGTTGGTAAGATAGCACACGGACCCATGAAATTATCGATTCTTAACACGCTGATGAATCGCCCCGCACCTACTTTTCTCGAAAATCAATACACATGAAATACACAAGTATCCTACTACTGCTTGTTTTAGCCAGCGGATGTGCTGTAATTAATCCCGGACAAGTTGGTGTGAAGCGCACCCTCGGAAAACTGAGCTCCAAGGTATCACAACCCGGTCCGGTTCTATTCAATCCGTTTCTTTCAAAGGTTGTTCGTATCAATGTTGGAACGGAAAACCTCTCCATCAAAGAGAATTTACCATCCAAAGAAGGATTGACCATTCTATCAGAAAGTTCCATATTGTATCACATCAAAGCTGCGGATGCACCTAGAATAATTCAGGAAACCGGACTTAATTATGAAGAAAACCTCATCCTTCCTGTTTTCCGCTCGGCTGCCTCCGATGTATGCTCACGCTATTATGCCAAGGACATGCATAGTGCAAAGCGCAACGAAATCGAAAAGGAGATTCAAACACGTTTGGCCGAGGTTTGTGATGCCAAGGGCTTTGTGATTGAAGCAGTTCTTCTCAAAAGCATCACACTTCCGGCCGGCCTAACCGAATCAATTGAAACGAAGCTTCAAGCTGAACAGGAAGCTCTCCGCATGGAGTTCGTTTTGGACAGGCAAAAGAAAGAAGTTGAGCGACAGATCATCGAGGCCGAGGGAGCGAAAAAAACGAATGTTATACAAGCAGAAGCACGCGCCGAATCGATGCGTATTGAAGCGGAAGGTTCTGCAAAAAGTATCGAGATCAAAGCCAAAGCCAATAAGGCAGCCAACGACATGCTCAACTCGAGTATCACACCGAACATTCTAAAGCTCAACGAAATTGAGGCATTCACCAAACTAGCAACTTCACCCAATGCAAAGACCGTTATTACGGATGGCAAGGGAAGTGGCTGAATGTGTTGGATGAATGATGAACGAATCCGCAGAGCTTTATTCATTCACCAACAACACAAAAAAACCGCATCCTTATATAAGAATGCGGTTAATTCTAAAGTAATTTCCGTCTCGTTCAATGAACGATTCTATTATTTATCCTGCAGAATATTGAAGTAAACACCTGCATTGAATCCGGCTGAAAGAATAGCGGTAGATGAGATGCCGACAGAGCTACCATATCCGGGACTCCAAGCCACAGCAGCATCGGTGAAGTACATGGGCGCAAGCAATTGTGCCTGCAAACGAAGACCTAAGCGATCGATAATCGAAATCTTCACTCCGGCAACAGCAGAAACCGTGAAGCGCCAGTCTTCTACCGCAAAATCAGGTTGATACACGGTAACGCCGAGCATCAATCCGCCATAGGGACGAATGCGGTCTTTGTCAGCTTCCTTCATCGGACCAACAAGTACATTGTGAATTGCCAGATTACCTGCGGTATATAAGCTATTGGTGTAATAATCGTAGTAATTTAAACCGGCTTCTTTGTAGTTGTATTGAACCTCCAACCATGATTTGCCCGCTGCACTCGGACCGCGTCCGAACGTTACTGTTCCGCCGTAGTTCTTACCATAGCTTGTGCGAAGACGTCCGTAATACACAGCGAGCGACGATGGTGTTTGGTGACCGATGTAACCGGCCAACTGAAGATTTTGTGCCGCGGCCGTGAGGCTCAGCAAAGCTGAAAGACTTAAAAGTAGAAATGCTTTTTTCATGGTGAATAATAATTGGTTATTGATTGAATTTTAATAAGGGTAATAATTTCATTTCGGAATCAGGAGGCGTTTACCTTCCTCCTCCCAAGGCTCGGTATAAATCCACATGAGCCGTTAAGTATTGCTGCTGCAGACTTGACACTAACAATTCTATATCGAATAAGGAGCGCTGAACATCCATCACTTCCAGGTACGACGTATAACCATCGTTGTAGCGTGCCTGGCTTAGGGTGAGCGCAGTTTTCGCGGTCGACTCCTGACGTTTGCGTGATTCCAGCTCCTTGCCGATGGTCTCTATGGAGATGAGTGCGTTTTCTACTTCCTGCAATGCCCGTAAATAGACCTGCTGATACTGATACGCAGCTACTTCAGCCGACTTCGTTTGCGCGGTTACTCTGCGTTTATTCCTGCCGAATTCAAAAATGGGCCCCAATAAATTTTGAGTCAATGATGAAACCAGAGCGTCTGAGCTAACCAAATCGGAAAGTTCAGCACTCGCCAAACCGCCACCTGCGGTCAACGAAAGTGAGGGATAACGCAACGCCACCGCCACTCCTATTTTTTCAACCTCGCGCTTGTAGTTGTATTCCGCTTGCTGCACATCGGGGCGCTGACTCAGCAGACTCGAGGGCAGTCCGGCGGGAATAACCGGCTGCGCAGGTTGTGCTGCATTGGCTGAACCACGACCGATGTTTCCGGGAGGATTAGCCAACAGCAGCGACAAAGCGTTTTCCGTGATGGCCACGGCACGGGTATACGTATTGATCGACGCCACCGCGCTTTCCACCAACTGTTTGCTTTGCAACAAATCCCATTCGCTGATATAGCCTTTCTTGAATCGCTCGTCGAGTAATACATAGTTCTGCTGACGGGTTTCTAGTGTTGCCTTCGATATGGCCAGTCGATTGTCGAAATCGCGAAGCTTGTAATACGCATCGGCAACGTTAGCAATCAACGCAACTTGAACGGCCGAACGACCGGCTTCACTCGCCAACAAGTCATTCAGGGCGGCGTTGCGGGAGTGTCTGATTTTTCCCCAGATGTCAATTTCCCACGACATCCCTGCGCCCAGCGAGTAGACCGAGGATGAACCAAACGTACTGTATGACTGGCTTCCCGAAACCTGATATCCGAAGGATGGAAACAGTTGCGATATCGCAATACCGTAATTCGCAGCGGCAATTTCAATGCGTGACACCGCCATTTTCAAGTCGTAATTCCGAGTTAATGCACTATCGATTAATCCGCGGAGAACGGGATCCGGATAGAAGTCAGTCCACTTCAATGCTCCGACAGAATCATTCGCATTGATGGACGCGGAGCCGGTATTAAAGGCCGATACATTCGGCATGTTGGGGCGCATATAACGAGGCCCTACCATGCATGACTCACCCAACAGAACGAGCAATAGTGAGCATATCCCTAAGGATTGAATTATGGTTCTCATGCGTGTTCAGATTCATTAGGGTTTGACGCAGGTTCAATCTCCTTTTTCTTTACGGGACTGATTTTATCTATCAAAACGAAGAAGGCCGGTATGAGCAACAACCCTACAATGGTCGCGACAATCATTCCGCTGAAAACAGCCATTCCCATTACCTTTCTCGATTCAGAGCCCGCACCAACAGCGGTAATGAGCGGCACAACACCCAAAATGAAGGCAAGTGACGTCATGAGAATAGGCCTCAAACGCAGCTTGGCACCTTCAATGGCGGCCTGGAACGCATCCATGCCCTCATCACGTTTCATTTTGGCAAACTCGACAATCAAGATGGCGTTCTTGGCATTCAGACCAATCAGCATCACCAATCCAATTTGGGCAAAGACATTATTGACGTATGACTCCGAGAATTGTCGGGCGATCCACAGTCCGAGGAAAGCGCCCATAACAGCCCAGGGCGTTCCCAACAGAACACTGAACGGCAACGTCCAGCTTTCGTATTGAGCGGCCAGGATCAGGAACACGAACAAGAGCGCCATACCGAATACTGCAGCACCTTGACCGGCAGAAGCCTTTTCCTGATAGGAAATGTTCGACCATTGATAACCCATGTCGGGTGGAAGAACAGCCTCCGCCGTTTCCTCCAGCGCCGTGAGGGCATCACCAGAGCTATAACCCAAGGCAGGTACACCGGAAATCTCCGCTGCACGGTACATGTTGAAGTGATTCGTAAACTGAGGTCCGGATGTATCGCGCACACTCACCAACGTACCCAGCGGAACCATGGCACCTGTGTTATCGCGAACGTAGTATTGGTTAAGATCCTCGGGCTTCATGCGGTACTGCGCATCGGCCATAACGTAGGTCTTGTACTGTCGACCGAATTGATTGAAGTTATTGATGAAAGCACCCCCCATCATGGCTGAAACGGTGGTGTTTACGTCGTTGAGACTAACCTTCAGCTTTTGGGCTTTTTCTTTATCGACCGTAATGACTTTTTGGGGAACGTTGGCCCTGTAGAGCGAATACACCTTCCCTATTTCAGGTCGTTTGGAAGCTTCAGCCACAAACTTCTGGGTTTGTTCGGCCAAATAGCCCGGTGAATTTCCACCGCGATCCTGAATTTCCATTGTGAAACCGCCCGAACTACCCAAGCCCGGAATGGGCGGCGGACCAACGGCCACAACCGTAGCATCGGTGATGTCGCGCATGAATATCCGTCCTGTGTATGCGATCAAACGGCGCGCAGTGCGTTCGCGTTCTTCCCAAGGTTTAAGCGACACGAATACAGTTGCGGTGTTCGATGAAACCGAAGTCGTAAGCATGTTGTAGCCATTCACCACAGTATAAGAATCGACTTCAGGAATGCTATCGAGGATTTGCTCCACACGCTCAGACACTTCGTTGGTTCGCTGCAACGAGGCGGCATCGGGAAGCTGGATGGCGCAGATGAAATAGCCCTCGTCTTCTTCAGGCACAAACCCTTTTGGTACAGCTGAACCCAGGCCGCCGGCGAGTACCACAATGCCAATCAAAAGAATTACTGTCACGAAAAGTTTACGCGCAAAGAGCGCCGTAACCCGTCCGTATCGCTCCGTGAGCCGATCAAAAAAGCGATTGAATGCAGCAAAAAAGCGAGCCATCAGACCTGTGCCCGGCTTGGTAGGTCGCAAGATGAGTGAGGCCAGCGCAGGACTCAAGGTAAGCGCGTTGAAGGCTGAGAACAGAACGGAAATCGCAATGGTAATGGCGAACTGCTGGTAGAGCCTGCCCGTGATACCGCCCGTTAGCGCTACGGGAATGAACACCGCGGCCAGGATGACGGCAATGGCAACAACGGGACCTCCAACTTCTTTCATCGCCTTCCTGGTAGCCTCTTTGGGCGACAAGCCATGCTGCAAATGGTGCATTACAGCTTCCACAACGACAATGGCGTCATCGACCACCAAACCAATGGCCAGTACCATTCCCAACAGTGAAAGCACGTTGACCGAAAAACCCAGCAGCGGGAAAACCATGAAGGTACCAATCAACGAAACCGGCACGGTCAATAGCGGTATTAGTGTTGCTCGCCAATCTTGCAAAAACAGGAACACTACCAATATCACCAAAAGAACTGCTTCCAAGAGCGTGTGCAAAATCTCATCAATACCGGCCTCCACCGCCAATGTGGTATCGAGGGGAAACGCAACATCCAAATCAGGTGGAAAGGACTGTTGCAAGGTCGCAATTTTGGTGCGAATGGCCTCGGCCACTTCCAGACCGTTGGATCCGGGAATTTGATA
>CANIAA010000159.1 GCA_947465255.1 Flavobacteriales bacterium
ATGAAGGTTTGTAAGCACCATATGATTCCAAGGTTAAAATAGATTTGGAATGTAAACTACAACCTAAAAGTGAATTTGGTATGTTGACGATTTTTGGAAGAAAGAAAGTTACGGCGGATCGCGTCGCACACATATTCGCCCACAATATTATTGAAACAGTAGAGACAGGATTTGCTGATGTGGCGGGCTTTATAAATGACTCTCCTGAATTTGTTCAGTCCCCTTCGATAGACGATTCAGACTACGGAAAATTTCTCATGATTGTATTGGCGGGCAACTACTCGTATATCAGTCAGTACTTCAACAATGGAATGGACAAGGAAATCATTGAGAGCATTACACGCAAATTAGCTCCGGCTTTCGACATGACACCCACGGAGTTTTCCATGAAAGTGAAGGAATACAAAGAGGCCATGGCTCGCGCGAACCATCCTTCCAAGAACATCGTGTATGCGATGTCGAAGGGAGTGTTCCTGAAATACAATCTCGCTAATTACCAAGAAGAGTATTTCAAGCAAATGAAAACTCCCAATCCTATTTTCCTGAAGAATCTCGATGATTTGATGAAGAACTTTTTATGGAACTGGGAAGTGTTTAATGAGAAGTACAAAGTGGTTTCAGCGAATACTATTTGATACTGCACATATGCATATTGAAAGCCGCCATTGTGCGGCTTTTTCTTTAAAGCTATGATGTTCATAGTTTTTCGCTTTTGCATATTCTCAGTCATCATATAACGTAATTTGCATACCGCAGCCTATGATGGAAGAAGAGAAGAAATCATCGCTAATTGCTTGGGTAAAGCGCCTGGGATTTGCCGGTTTTTTGTTTTTTCTGGTGAAGGGATTGGTTTGGCTTGCGGTGTTTTTTTTTACGGGAAACGAAATTTTCAAATCTTGCAATTGAATCAAATATGAAAAAGTACATCTTACCATTTGCGTTGCTATTATCGGCCTGCAGTAACAGCGGCGAAAAGAAGGTTGAACCATCGGCTGCTGATGTGCAGGCGGTTGAACAAGTGGACAATTCACCACAGGCATACTTCGCATCTACCGGCAATGGTACCGGGCCTTCCATTGAAATTATCTCAAATGTGAATGGCACCTATACCGTGAAATACACCGTAGAAGGAGTGGCTGCAGAAGTTGAAATGAAGCGCGAGCCGCTCATGGTTGATGGCGAGAAGAATATGTCAACCGGAGAAGTAAAGCTCAGCGGTAACAACGGAAGCATTGTCATAGCACCGGCTGAGTGTGAAGGCGGAACGCACAATTGCAAGCTGACCATCGGCGAGCGCGCGATAGAGGCGTGCGGGAAGTATGCGGAATGATTAGTGACGAATGACTAGTGACGAATGACTAGTGACTAATGACTAATCACTAATCACTATTCACTATTTACTATTTACTGATCACATCAAGGCGAATACACCCTTCTAGCGAATAGAGTATCATGTTGTCATACTTGGCTGTATTGGGCGCTGCACTGACAGGTGCTTTCCTGAGCTTCTTCTGCGGCTTTGGATTAGGTACGCTGCTTTTGCCTGCTTTCATGCTGTTCTTTCCGGCTCAGGTAGCTGTCGCGGCTACGGCAGTGGTGCACATGGCAAATAATCTCTTTAAGTTGATGCTGGTGGGCAAAAACGCTCACTGGCCAACCATTCGAACTTTTGGTTTGGCTTCTGTAGTGGGCGCTGTTGCAGGGGCATGGAGTCTTCAATGGCTATCATCACTGAGCACAACCATTCACATTCATTGGCTCCAACAGGAGTTTACGACGGATGTGATTCGAATTACAATCGCCGGTATCATTCTCGCATTCGCCATCATTGAAATATCACCTGCGCTCGACAATCTCTCCATGTCTAAGCGCTGGCTTCCGGTTGGAGGGGTGATAAGCGGATTTTTTGGCGGGCTCAGCGGACATCAAGGCGCTTTGCGAAGTGCTTTCCTCATGCGCTCCGGACTCTCGAAGGATGCCTTTATGGGCACGCGGGTAGTGTGCGCATGTCTTGTTGACCTGTCGCGCATAACAGTCTACGCAACTTCCATTGCTGCCGGTTGGAGCGACTTGCGCCTCGATTTGCTCGCATTAGCCACGCTGGCTGCTTTCGGTGGCGCCTGGCAAGGCAACAAGCTCGTCAAGAAAACAGAACTTCCCCTGCTCAATAAAATCATTGCCGTTGCACTGGTTGTGTTCGCGATTGCATTCGGTCTGGGGGTGATTTAGGTTGAAGGTTGAAAGTTGAAGGTTGAAGGTTGAAGGTTGAAAGTTGAAGGTTGAAAGTTGAAGGTTGAAGGTTGAAAGTTGAAGTTCGCCACTCGCCATTCGCCACTCGCCACTCGCCATTCTTCCGTTTTTAACACATTGTGGAAACAATAACCACACTTCTTTAACCGATACCCCTACAAGGCTGACTATCTTTGCCCGATTTTTTTTTTGCAACTACCACATTATGACCTTAGAGCCCCTCGAGATACTTGATATAAATGAAGGAAAGAAACTTTATGACTATCAGGCAGATGCGCTGGAGAAGATCTTCGGTCGCTTGAAGGAGCATCCGAATAGTTATAACCTGTGTTTTCAGCTCCCAACCGGCGGTGGTAAAACGGTCATTTTCTCCGAAATCGCCCGACGCTACATTAAAGAAACCGGAAAGAAGGTGCTCATTTTGACCCATCGCATCGAATTGTTGGGGCAAACATCCAGACACTTGTCCGACATAAACGTCAAGAATAAAATCATCGTCAGCAAGGTAAAAGATCTGCCTGATGAGGAACAATACATGTGCTTCGTGGCGATGGTGGAAACCCTCAACAATCGCTTGCGTGATGACAAAATGGATTTCGACAATCTAGGTCTGGTCATTGTCGATGAAGCTCACTATAACTCGTTTCGAAAATTATTCAAGTGGTTCGAGAATCAGGTGATCCTTGGTGTCACGGCCACGCCGCTCTCCAGTAATGTCGAATTGCCGCTCTACGAGAACTACAGCGAGCTCATTGTAGGGGAGAGCATTCCGAGCCTCATCAAGAAGGGCTTCCTTTCCAAAGCAACCACCTATAGCTACGATGTGAGCCTTCATTCGTTGAAAATCGGTATCAATGGCGACTACACCGTAAGCAGCTCTGAAAAACTCTACGGTAATTTTTTCATGCAGGAAAAATTGCTTTATGCCTACGAGCAAAAGGCGAAGGGCAAGAAGACCCTCATCTTCAACAATGGTATCAATACGAGTAAGATTGTGTACCAAATGTTCAAGGAAGCGGGATACGAAGTAAGACACTTGGATAACACCCATAGCGAGGCTGAACGAAAAGACATTTTACACTGGTTTCGCACAAAGCCTGATGCTGTGTTGAGCTCGGTTTCCATTCTCACTACCGGCTTCGACGAACCAACTGTGGAGACTATCATTCTCAACCGGGCCACTAAATCACTTACTCTTTATCATCAGATGATTGGTCGTGGCTCACGTGTTATTCCAGGTAAGACCGACTTTACCGTGATTGACCTTGGCAACAATGCCCGACGTTTTGGCTTATGGGAAATGGATATCGACTGGCAAGACATCTTCCGCAACCCCGATGCTTACATCGAAGCTATTGTAAGCGACGAGCAAATGGAGAAGGAGATGGTCTACGAGATGCCCAGCGAGGTGCGAGAGTTCTTCAAAAATTCTCCGGTTATCGATTTTGACATACGCGAAGAATACTCTCGCCACATCAAAATGGGCTTGCGCACCAAAGATGTTCTTGACAAATCCATCCAACAACACGCGTCAATCATTATTGAAAATGCGGAAGATCACACCAAGGCAATCGAGTTGCTGAAAATGCTCGAGCCGGATATTAAGAGCCGTGTGAAGCACTACAGCTACTGCATAAGCCGCAGCACTGAGAACTATCTGCAGTGGATGCGCGATGAGTACACGCGCAAGCTGCAGCAGTTATTGCGTCAGCATTACTCCTGATTCATTGCTCCCGGTTCATTACTTTATGACATGCAGGTCTTCAGGCTTTCAAAAATCGCCTTACTTTTGAGTACCAAACCTTTAAGACTATGAAAATTAAAACCGATAATATCTTCCAGGTCATTGAACTGGAATGCAGTGTGGCCGACGTATATCTGGCACTTACGGACTCTCAGCTTTTGTCGCGTCTCACGGGCATGAGCGCTGAAATGGAGAAGAGAGAAGGCGGAACATTTCACGCCTGGAATAACAGATGCCATGGTTATATGCTCCATCTAAGCGAAAACAAGCGAATAGTGCAGGCTTGGCGTCACGATGATTTTCCGGAGGGCATGTACACGGTGGTAATTTTTGATATCGAAACAACAGAGACAGGATCTAGGGTGAGCTTCAATCATACCGGTGTGCCGGAGGAGGCCAGCGGATGGCTAACCGAGACCTGGAGGAAAGATTTCTGGGAGCCCATTACAGAGCACCTGAGCGATAAAGTTCTTTCTTGATAAACAATATAGGATGAAAAATAGAGGCCGCGAAATGCGGCCTCTATTCATTTTCGCGAATATTTGGGAAGTATTCAGTACATCAAACTCTTCTTGGCGGCATTCTTCCAGCCTGCCTGACTCTCATATTCCACAAAGAAAACCTTCAAATCGGCCTGGCTCTCGTAGTCAACAAAGAAGATGTTCTTTTTGGCTTGGCTTTCATATTTGGTAAAAAACCACTTGCCGTTGTTCTCTCCCGCCTGGCTGTCATACTTCACTTTGAAGACTTTCAGATCGGCCTGACTCTCATATTTTACAACAAAGACCTTAACGTCCGCCTGGCTTGCATTTCCTACGGAAAAAACTTTTTGAGCTTGGGCTGTAATGCTCACCAAGGCAAGCACTACAACAAAAAGGATTGTTTTCATATAGCTATTATCTTATTCAATACAAGTATAGGGCGCAACCTCTGAAACTCCAATGAATATCCCAAACAGAGGCTTGTAACTTTTACTCATCCTTAGCGTCATACCTTTGGATTTTTAACTCAAGAATTTTTTATGAAACTACTTTCTTCTATTCTCATCACCTTCAGTTTGTGCGTTTTGAAACTCTCTGCACAGACATTTCCCTATGATTTTACTGTGTTAAGCGATCCGTATAATGATCTAACGGCACCAATCTCCATCAGCAACGCTGATGTGTGGGACGACCCATTTTACATCACGTCTACCGGTTTTGAAGTGAATCTGTTCGATGTCATTACAAATACACTGGGAATTATTTCTCCCGGAAGTCAAGTCATCAATCTGAACGAAGCGAACCCCGACACGGTTCAACTACTCATTCCTTACATGGCCGATATCATGAATGCCAACGACTCAACGGCCGTGAGCCCAATCTCATACCAGCTGGAGGGCCCCCCGGGTAACGCGGTGTTCAAGTTGGAATGGAAAAATGTAGGGTTTTATGGAGAGTGGGATGCAAGCAACACGTATTACAATACGACTAATTTTCAAGTCTGGATGTATCAGAATACCGGTGTGATTGAGTTTCGC
>CANIAA010000160.1 GCA_947465255.1 Flavobacteriales bacterium
CTTGCTTCCACCGTCGGTAAAAGCAATTTTGGAAGTAGTGTCGGGGGCTTTGCTTATGCAGACAAGAATCTTCATGACTTGTGTAAAAATTCGGGACGCGAAAATAGGGTGTAGCCGTCATATTTGCGCCATGGATAGAAAGACTCTTGTAAACCATATTCGCCATCGCAAGTCTTGCTTGTGCGTGGGGCTTGATACTGACCCATCGAAAATCCCCGCGGGCATGGACGTTCTAAGCTTCAACAAGGCGATAATCGATGCCACACGCGACTATTGCGTTGCTTACAAGCCCAACCTGGCTTTTTATGAAGTACTTGGGGCGAAGGGGTGGGATATTCTAGCCGAAACGGTTGAATACATTGGAAAGGAGCATTTTACAATTGCCGACGCTAAGCGTGGCGACATTGGTAATACGTCGGGTTATTATGCCAAGACGTTTTTCGAAACCTACGGATTTGATAGCGTGACGGTGGCACCTTACATGGGAAAGGATTCGGTTGAGCCATTTTTAGGTCATCCTGAAAAATGGGCCATCGTTCTGGCCCTTACCTCCAATGCGGGTGCCTTTGACTTTGAGACGCTCATGGCTGAAAACAAACCTATTTACAAGCATGTACTTGAAAAATGTTCTTCTTGGGGAACATCCGAGAATACGATGTATGTAGTGGGAGCAACACGCGCCGAGCAACTATCAGAAATTCGCGCCATCGTGCCCGATCATTTTTTGTTGGTTCCCGGTGTTGGAGCGCAAGGAGGAAATCTCGAGGAGGTAATGCGGTTTGGGATGAATGAAGACGTTGGGCTGCTCATCAATGCTTCCCGAAGCATTTTATATGCATCGTCAGGAAATGATTTCGCAGCGGCTACATCGGCGGAAGCAAGGAGTATGCAACAGGTTATGGCGAATTTCATTTCTTAGAAACCTGAAGCTTTGCCTTCAACCATTTGCTTGCTTTCTCTTCAGCTAAGTAGTGAATTGCATAGGCTATACTGATGCTTGCCGGAAGAGCGATAATTAAGGATGCTTGCATGAGCGACATCTCATGCTTCCACATGAAGTACGGAATGATGAGGTTAATGCTGAGATATTGATGTGTGAGATAAAGTGGATAGGAAATTTTCCCAAAAAATAGAGTGACAGGATTGGCAATTTGTTCGAGTTTTCCTTTTACGAAAAGAAGAAAAACAGAGAAATAGAGCGCCAGCACAAAAAAATACTCTGTCTGACTCATGTGTTTGCAGGCTCGCCACGTATGCGGGAACATGGCTAGTTGTGCGACAAAGGCTAAGGCAATGACAATTGCGAAATTGCGATTACTCAAGGTTCCGCGATACTTCCCATAAAAGGCAATGCCGGAAAAGAAAAGTGGAAAATGGTAAAACAGCGGGATTTTCATGAATACAGCTTTCAGCCAACCGATTTGGTCAACGTAAAAAGCAGATACCAGAAGCGTCAGGCACAACGCACCTGCGATGTTGAAAATGCGATCTAGTTTACGGAAGTATAAAATGAGTCCCATAAAGATGTAAAAAAGCATCTCTACGTTCATGGTCCAGTAAGGACCTTCCAGATCAGGAATACCGAGGTAGTATTGAAACATGGTCAGGTTGCCCGCCAGCGTGAGCCACGGATGCTCGAGCGGATATTTCTGCGAGTAATGAAAATGGATACTGATCAGCACAAAGGAAAAAAGTGCTCCCATCCAGTATGCCGGATACAGTCGACTGAAACGATTGAGGATGAAAGTCCGCAAGCTGTCGGCCTTATCCAGGCTCATAAATATGACGAAGCCGCTTATCATGAAGAATAGGTCTACTCCCGTTGTTCCAAATCGGAAGATGTTTTCATAATCTTCATGGCCAAGCGAAAAATGGAAAAAGACTACACCCAGTGCCGCTATACCCCTCAAGGCATCGAGCGGTTGTAATCGAAGATTGAATTTATGAGCTGGGTTCATGAAGCGGTTGCTGCAAAACTACATCTTTGGGTTCATGCAATTACTTTTGTTGCATGAAACCAACCACCAACAAAGCCGCGGTGCTCGTTTTTTTGACAGCGGCCATTTTTTACGGCATCAATTTTATCGTTAGCAAGGGCTTCAATGGTGGGGCTGACAGCATAACACATTATCAGATATCAAAGTTTTCATGGCAGCATGACTATTTGCTGATGGACCAGTGGGGTAAACCTGTGTTTACTATTTTATTCTCACCTATAGCGCAGTTGGGTTTCGGGGCAGTTGTACTGGCCAATATCGGGCTCATTTTTCTGGGAGCTTTCTGGGCATATGGAATAGCAAGAGATCTGCAACTTAAACGCCCCTGGCTAGTTGCTTTGATCGCACTTTGGCTTCCGGTGGTAGCGGGTAATGGTATTTCAGCGCTAACTGAAATGATATGCTCGTTGTTTCTCATTTACTACATACGCATGGCCTTGAAGGAGCGATTCATTTTGGCAAGCATCGTTCTTGGTTTAATGCCTTTTGCCCGAAGTGAAGGATTCGTGATTGTTGCTCTGGTTATATTGTTTTATGCATTCACAGGTCGTTGGAGGTTTATGCCGTGGTTGTTGGCAGGGAGTGTCGTTTTCAATACACTTGGTTATTTCATCACCGACAAAGCACTTTGGATTTTTCAATCCAATCCGTATGTCAACACGACCTTTGACATGTATGGACATGGCACGTTCTATCACTTCTTTCAGTACGCTGTGCCTTTGTTTGGCATTGCTTATCTGTTTTGGTTGATACAGACATTGCGTGAAGTACCATTGGCTTTGCAGATTTGGAAGAGCCGCAGCTGGGGTTTACATGATCAGGTTTGGATTTGGTTGATAGCAGGCTCTGCATGGGGCTATTTTCTTGCGCATACAGTGCTGTGGTGGCAGGGCATGTGGGCTTCGTTAGGACTTGGCCGTGTGATGTTCGTTATCGCGGTGCCCATTGCGCTCATGTCAGTAAAAGCGGTCAATTGGATGGTGGAGCGAATGGGTTCGGTAGTAAGAACTATTATGTTAACTGCAGTGGTTGCTTTGGTTGTTGCCGGGCCATTTGTGGTTCGATTATTCTCGTTTCAGGAAATCATGATTTTCCCTGCGCTGGGTGAAGAGGAGAAGCAGAATGCTATTGCGGCAGAATATCTTCAATCGAATTTCAATACGTCGGAAACCAAGTTTTTCACGGCCCATCCGTATTTGAATTTACTGCTTGACGCGGATCCATTCGACACCGGTAAAATTGAAAATCTGGACAAGGTAGCGAATGCAGTTCCAGGCGATGTTGTGGTGTGGGATGGTCATTTTGGCCCGAATGAAATGAAGTTGCCCAAGGCACAACTTGAGGCAGACAGCACACTGGAGCTCTTGCATGTGATTGAGCCGGAAACATTATTCTACACACTAAACAACTACCTCTACGAAATTCGTATCTACCAAAAGAAGGCAGGCAATAGGCCTTGAGGATTGAACTGATTACATTTGCCCGCTCAACTCTTACCACGATGAAAACACTATCCATAGTCATTCCTGCTTACAACGAAGGCAAGACCATCCATCTTATTTTGGATAAGGTGAAGGCAGTGAAGCTCATAGGCGGTTTGCAAAAGGAGGTAATCATCGTAAATGATTGCTCCAAGGATGACACGGAAGAGGCGATTAAGCGCTATCAAGCATCTAATCCTGACTTGCACATTCAATACTTCAAGCATGAGATAAACCAGGGCAAGGGTGCTGCTTTGCATACGGGTATCCGCATAGCGACCGGCGATATGGTTATTATTCAGGACGCAGATCTCGAGTACGATCCGGAAGAATACAACATATTGGTTAAGCCTATTTTGGATGGTTTTGCTGATGTGGTCTACGGTAGTCGATTCATGGGAGGACGTCCGCACAGGATTCTGTTTTTCTGGCATACCATCGGAAACAAGTTCCTTACGTTCCTCAGCAATGCCATGACTAACTTGAACCTCACCGACATGGAGACCTGCTACAAAGTATTCAAGCGCGAAACGATTCAGAGCTTGCCACTGCGCGAAAAGCGATTCGGCTTTGAGCCGGAGGTCACTGCGCGTGTGTCACGGATTCCCAAAATCAGAATTTACGAGGTTGGCATTTCTTATTACGGACGCACGTACGAAGAGGGGAAAAAAATCGGATGGAGAGATGGCTTCCGCGCGATATACTGTATCGTGAAGTACAATGTCCTCAGTAAAAAGTAATCAATGACTAATTACTAGTGACCAATTATTCGTCACTCGTCATTCGTCACTCGTCATTATTTACGCTCTCGCGTGTTTCAACGAGTAGAACGTCACGAAAGCATATCCAAGTGCCAGCATGATGTGGAAAGGCAGCAGACCGAAGTCGCGCGAGCGAGGAGCGGCACCACCATAGCAGCCGTAGCTTTTTTCCAGCGATGTTCCTCCCGCGTTTTTGATTGATGTTCCGGCCAGACTTTGGTCGTCTTTCGCGAGTATGTTGTGAATGTCTCCTTTGTTCAAAAGCACCGTGTAAGGTTGATTGGCCGGTGATCCGTTGAAAAGTTCAGAAGTTGGTGTTACAGTAACCAGTGTGCTGTCTTGCGTGGCCAGAAGCGATACCTCCGTGATTGATTCGCTTTTGCTTGGTGCATTAGGAACCGTGTATGCTGCCATGAAGGCTGTTTGCGGACGAATGACTTGCGCTTCTTCAGCATCCGGTTCTTGCAACAATTCAAGTTTTACATTTTCGGCGCTTGCCCAATGCATGGTTCCTACGAAGAAGGAATTGTCGCTTGGTGTGGCCACCGAGTCAACGGGAAGAGATACAAGCACGGGTTCATTGGCTTTCCAGGAAATCGCTTTTTTCCAGCCGGTCAATTTCGATTCGAGCATACCGCTTCCTGCGGTAGAGGACGAAATACGCATGGTATGTCCTGGTTTTCCGGGTTTATCATCGCCACTGAAATAAGTGAACCAAAACTCGTTGCCTATTGATTCGGTAGTAGCAGCCGAAAGTTGAGTAAGTGGTTGTTCTCTTCTGCCTGTCATTGTGAAGGCGTAGTAGATACCAAAACTGAAGTAAAGGAAAAGGGTGAACTCCAGAAGTGTCAGAGGCGATACTTTAATAGCTCGGTATTTTTTGTCTTTCCAGGTGCCGGAGGTTTTACCGCTAATGGCAAATTTGGGAGTGCGAACAAAAGAAGATTTTTTGCCGGTGAATCCTTCTATTACAGCAACCGCGTTGTGCAACGAAAGACCCATGCTTACCGATAGGAATGTTGGATATTCCCACAGGAAGTTAAACATCTTTTTGAAGAAGTTTTTTTCAGGGCGTGATATCCAGTAAAAAAATCCCAGAAAGAAAAAGCTCACCATAAACACCGTTGCAATCTTGAATAGTATCTCTAAATCGCCAAACGTATTTTTGATAATAAGCATGGGGACACTGAGTATGGAAGTGCCCAGGATACAGAGAAACACCAC
>CANIAA010000161.1 GCA_947465255.1 Flavobacteriales bacterium
ATCAAATCGATATAGTTGAGCAGGGTGGAGAATTTATCGGTGGTTGCCGTAGGGTTTTTAATTTGCGCTTGAAGCGAAATTGTTCCCGTGGCAAACAATAGGAAAAGGGCTTGTGCGATGTGTTTCATAAGTTCGGAGGTAAATGTAGGTTCTCTCACCTTTGATGAAATATAAAAATTGGTTAAGATATTCAACCTCGGCCTCGGCTTCGCTCGGCCACCGATATCGTTAAGAATAAGAGTTAGGCTTCGGCTTCGCTCGGCCACCGATACCGATAAGAATAGGAGCCAGGCCTCGGCTTCGCTCGGCTGTCATGTGCATGCCTGTAAGCGCAGCAATTGTTCGCATCCGTCGTTCAATTGTTCGAATCTAATGGAAATGCTACGAGGATTAGACGCCATATTTGCGCAAACTTTCCAGTCATGACACTGCTCGACGGATTAGCCACATCGCGACAAATAAAATCGGAAATCGCTCAGTCCGTCGAGAGCATAGTGCAATCCGGTGGCAGACCTCCTCATCTGGCTGCTGTGCTGGTGGGTGATGACGGCGCCAGTCTGACGTATGTAACTTCCAAGGTAAAGTCGTGTGAAGAGGTTGGGTTTCGTTCTACTCTTATTCGAAAAGAGGCATCGACGAGCGAAGCCGAACTGCTCGACTTGATAGCACAATTGAATGCCAACGAAGAGTTGGATGGATACATAGTGCAGCTTCCTTTACCCAAGCACGTGGATGAGAAAAAGGTTTTACTGGCAATCGATCCTCGAAAGGATGTTGATGGATTTCACCCTGAAAACGTAGGTCGAATGGTTCTGGGTTTGCCTTGCTATCTGCCGGCAACACCTGGAGGAATTATGGAGTTACTGCGTCGATATCATGTGCCTACCGAGGGAAGGCACTGCGTTGTTATCGGACGCTCGCATATAGTGGGATTACCCATGAGCATTCTTATGCAGCGAAACACGAGCCCCGGGAATTGCACCGTAACAATTACCCACAGCAAGACTAAAGGCCTTGATGAGTTGTGCAGGCAAGCGGACATCATCGTCGCAGCACTTGGACGCCCGGAGTTTTTAAAGGGTGATATGGTAAAGGAAGGTGCAGTGGTAATTGATGTAGGTATAACGCGTGTTCCGGACGCTACCAAAAAGTCAGGGTTCCGCTTGCTGGGCGACGTCGAGTTTTCATCCGTTTCTCCTAAATGCAGTTTTATCACGCCGGTTCCGGGAGGTGTTGGTCCAATGACCATCGTAACTCTCCTTCAGAACACCTTGCAAGCCCGTCTCGAAAAATAGAAGTGCGTTTCTGAAACTTTCCACGATAGTCAGCGTAAGAAGTTGTGCAGCTTAATTGCTGTCATTCAAAAACGAAAAGCTATGAATACGGAAAGAATTGAAAAAATGAAGCGCTGGGTGCTGTTCTCAATTTCTCTTGTTTCTACTTGGTTATTTCTACGTCCTTGATTTTTAGGACATAGTTATTTTCGGGTAAAGTGAAACTAAATCAAAGCACCGGACGTTGAAGGAAACAATTAGATAACCCTAAACACTTTAAATAATGAATCCGATTAATGAATGGAAGCACGAGGTATTGCAGCGTCTGATTGTAATCTTTCTGGGCCTGCTCACCTTGGGTGTTGTAGTTCAATCTTGCGGAACCACCCATCACTCTTGTTCTGCCTACAGCAGAGTTGAGATTCCACAGAAGCCTTAACAGGTGAGTTGTGTAGATGCGGGGTTTTCGCCCACTATACCTTTAAACAAGCTGCTTCGGCAGCTTTTTTTATGCTTTGTTGAGAGCATCTACAATGAGCACGGCTTCCTTGGCTTCGCGCACATCGTGAACGCGAATGATAGCTGCATTGTTCATGAGGGCTATGGTGTTGGCTACAGTGGTTGCATTAAGCGTCTCGGACACATCTCGATTAATCAGCTGTTGTAATGTCCTTTTTCGACTTAGTCCGGCTAGCACGGGGAAGTTTAGCGCGCCGAAGAGATGCAACTCTTTCAGCAATCGGAGGTTATGCCCCATCGTTTTTCCGAAACCGAACCCGGGGTCGATGATGATTTGGTTCACTCCGGCACTTTTGAGTTGTTCAATCTTAGCGTTGAAATAGTTCAGCACTTCGGCTACCACATCGGTGTATTGCGGATTGCTCTGCATGGTTTGAGGCTCACCCTGGATGTGAGTGAGAACATACGGAACATGGCACTTAGCAGCAATAGAGAACATTTGCGAATCGATAGTGCCTCCGCTAATGTCGTTGATGATATTGGCTCCCGCCATGCAGGCAGATTCGGCCACTTCGCTGTAAAAGGTGTCGACTGAAATGCAAACTTCAGGGAATGCGCTGCGCACCGCTTCGATGGCAGGAATGACTCGGTTTAGCTCTGTTTGGGCATCGATGCGTTCTGAACCCGGACGTGTGCTTTGCCCGCCGAGATCCAGAATGTCGGCCCCATCTTCTATCATTTGCCCCGCTCGTTCGACAAGCTGCGACGATTGAACCACCCGACTGCCGGAATAAAAAGAGTCGGGGGTGACATTCAGAATCGCCATTATGCGAGGCTGCTCGAGCGAAAGACTTCCCCCGGGGTAGGTTAGTTCATAAAATGAGGATTCTGATTTCATACGGGGTTGTGTTTGATGCGCGCTTTCGTGCAAATTTGCGTGCAAATATGGATGAGTCTTTACAACATACCGCTAATCAGTTTGATCAAGTCATTACGCATTGTCGAGAGCTTTTCACCAAGAAAACACGCGACTACGGCACGGCATGGCGAATACTGCGCACACCGAGTTTGACCGATCAGATATTCATCAAGGCTCAGCGCATTCGCACACTTGAAGAAAAGGGACAGAGCAAAGTAGGAGAGGGAATTGATGATGAGTTTGTAGGAATCATCAACTATGCAGTGATGGCATTGATTCAAATGGAACTACCGGACACCGCCCCTACCGAGCTTTCAGCCGAGGAAGCGACCGCCCGGTATGATGAGCAGGTAGCCATTACCAAGTCGCTTATGCTGAATAAGAATCACGATTATGGCGAGGCTTGGCGTGATATGCGGGTTTCTTCGTTCACGGATTTGATTCTGATGAAACTGCTGCGCATTAAGCAAATTGAGGATAATAAGGGTAAGACAATCGTGAGTGAGGGCATTGATAGTGGTTACCGCGATATTCTCAATTATGCAGTGTTTGCCTTGATACAATTGGGACACGCCAACAGCGTTCGGACATGATCACCTTTATTGTTCGGAAAATAGGTTACGGTCTGTTGGTTTTGTGGGGAGTGGTAACGCTTGTGTTTTTTCTGTTCAACTTGGCACCCGGTGATCCGGTGAGAAATCTCGTTGGTGAAAATGCTTCTGAAGAAGTTATTGCCAATATGCGTCGAAAGTTGGATCTCGATTTATCTGTGGGGCGCCGGTATGTTCTATACTTGAATGACCTGTCACCACTGTCACTTCATAGCAATGTTGTTGAATCGAGAATTTATTTTAATACCGACGAGTATTCGGGCTTTCGAGTGGGCTTTGGCGGCGAAGGAAAGGCAATCTATCTAAAGACGCCTTATTTGAAACGATCGTTCTTAACCGATAAGAGCGTATCGAGTATTCTGGCTGAAGTCCTGCCAGGCACGGTGGTGTTGGCTGTGGTGTCAATTGGTTTGGCCTTGATAGCAGGCTTGCTGCTGGGGATATTAGCCGCTTTGAAGAAGGATGGGTTTTATGATCGGATTATATTATTCGTTTCCGCTTTAGGAATGGCCGGGCCCTCTTTTTTTGTTGCCATTCTCGTTGCATGGATAGGTGCTGTTGTTTGGCGAGAACAGATTAGTGTGAGTTATGGGGCTGTTTTTATTTGTCTGACAACGATTGCGGCAGTGGTTCTTTTTCAGAAATTGAAAAAGGGATACGTATGGCTGATGCCATTGCTGGTTGTTTTTTTGTTTTTCCTGGGTGTATTTCCTATGCGAGTCGAAGCATTTGTTCTTCCCGGAACCGGATTAAATATGACCGGCAGTTTGTACAGTGTGGATGTATGGAAAGGTGAGTTTTTAGACCTTAGAAATCTGATTCTGCCTGTGATTACGCTCATGATACGACCGCTGAGCGTGATTGTGCAATTGACGCGCAGCTCACTGCTGGATGTCATGCAGCAAGATTACATACGAACTGCTCGGGCAAAGGGGCTTTCTGAATGGGAGGTGATTTTTCGTCACGCCTTGCGCAATGCGCTGAACCCCGTTATTACAGCTGTGAGCGGTTGGTTCGCCTCATTGCTGGCAGGAGCGATATTCGTTGAGTTTGTATTTGGTTGGAAGGGGCTTGGGCAGCAAATGTTCACTGCGATTGAAAATCAGGATATGCCCGTTGTGATGGGCGGCGTGATTGTGATATCCGCTGCATTTGTGCTGATCAATATTTTGGTTGATTTGCTTTACGCCTGGATTGATCCGCGCGTGCGATTGAGTTAATCAACGATAGCGATTGATAATCTGCTTCAATTCGAATGCAGGTACAACTCCTGATTGTCGCCAAACTACTTTGCCCTGTTTGAAGAGTATGAGAGTTGGCACGCCGCGAACTTGAAATGCACTTGCTGCATGTTGGTTTTTATCGACATCAATCTTGATAATTTTGGCCGATTCACCAACCTCCGATTTCAGATCTTCCAGAATCGGAGCCATCGATTTACACGGTCCGCACCACTCGGCAAAGAAGTCGACTAATGTTGGAGTTTCGCTTTGAATGATTTCTTGAAATGATTGCGCCATGTGTTACTTTTTGGTTGAACAGGTGTTGATGCCGAAGGGAGCATATAAAGGACAAAAGCTCACAAAACTGGTAAGAGTGAAAACAACAGCAAGCGTCATGAGCACGATACCCCATGTGCCGCTCACCGTCTCGGTGAAGAAGAGTGTTGCGAAAACGGCTGCGAGCAACAATCGAATGATGCGATCAGCGGCCCCCATATTTGCTTTCATAGTAGAAATAATTTTATGAAGCAAACATGCGGCTTGGAAGCATGCCTCGAAGTGACTTTTGTTACACGAGAGTGATTTTATTTCGGCCCAGTTTCACTAAGCCTTCCACTTCCATTTGCTTGAGTAGTCGCGAAACCACAACGCGAGCAGTACCGAGTTCTGTGGCAAGTTGCTCGTGGGTGATGGAAAGTATCTTGGACTGTGTGAGATCCGCCTTCTTTTCCAAGAAGAGTAGCAGTCGTTCATCCATTTTTTTAAATGCGACGGCATTCACTACTTCCAGTAATTCTTCGAATCGCTGGTGGTAGAGACGGAAGATATAGTCGAGCCATTCGGGAAATTCTCGGATGAGTTCTTTGACTTTGGTGACCGG
>CANIAA010000162.1 GCA_947465255.1 Flavobacteriales bacterium
ACGTTGCTGCAGCAAACACGTATCGTGGCGGCGTGGGATCAGTTTAAAAATAGTGGACCTCACCCCGACGGTTACGCTTATGGGGCAGAATATGTTGGTGCAGATGAATTGTTGGCAGCTCAAGTCGATACGTCGAATATCTACAGTTACAATACCCATGGAAGTCACGTGGCGGGCATTGCAGCCGGAGGTGGCGCAGGCATTCAATACCGAGGAATAGCACCGGGAGCGGGTTTGCTGTTCACGACTTTCTTGATAGATGCGGCCTCAGTCATCGATGGTTTTTACTGGATGCAGCAAATAGCCGAATCACAAGGAAAACGATTAGTGATCAATATGAGTTGGGGGCTCACGTATATGGGCACGCTCGATGGTACATCGTTGCTTTCTCAGGTCATTGATCAGATGAGCGATGAAGGAGTGGTGTTTGTTGCTTCTGCCGGAAACAATGGCGATAATGATCATCACATTAAATACACGTTTGATAACTCACAATTTCAAACACGCATCAACTTCGATGCACAGACTCCGGAGCCAAACAATTGGGGACAATCCGTTACAATGTGGGGTGAACCCAATCAATCATTCTGGTCGCGTGTCCAGATTTATAATAACTTGAATACACTCGTTGGGGAATCGTCTATTTATAGCACTTCAGCTATGCCTGCCTATTTTGACTCGCTATTGATTGTGGGAAGTGATACCGTGTTTTTCAATTTGACAACCGACGCATCCTTCCCAACGAATAATCGACCGCACATGCGTTTGCGTGTTCGCAACAACAGCAACTCACTTCGAGTCATTTTGAATTCAGGAGCAGAGTCGGGAACGGTGCATTATTGGAACGTAATTGAGTTGCTTACAGGAGTTGGCAACTGGGGCTTACCGTTTACATCATTCGGAACGAGCGCAGTGAATGGCGATTCAAACTACAGTATAGCAGAGCCGACATGCGCAGCTTCGTGCATCAGTGTGGCCGCATATTCAGCGCGTTATCTGAGTCAGTTTGGGAATTTAACCGGAGGGGGTGTTGCCTCTTTTACCAGTTACGGACCATTGCTCAACGAAGTGCAGAAACCGGATGTCGCTGCTCCGGGTGTAAATGTGTGTTCGTCGATTTCTTCCTTTACAGACGCTTCCTATAATGCGATTGACGATGTGATGTTCAACGGAACACAATACGATTTTGCACGCTTCTCTGGCACTTCTATGTCATCACCCTGTGTTGCCGGTATCGCAGCTTTATTGCTCGATGCGAATCCGTTTTTGACCGCGGCTCAAGTAAAGGAGATTTTAATGACGACAGCTCGCACCGATGACTTCACGGGCACCATCAATGCACCGGGCGACGTGCGCTGGGGCATGGGCAAGGTCGATGCATACGCCGCCATTCAACTTGCGTTGCAAACAGAAGGACTGAGTGATCAAGAGGTAGAAACAGATAACGTTTCGATTTATCCCAATCCTGCATCAAGTGAAATTTTCGTTCGTATTCCATACAACGAACAACCGAAGTCGGTAACAATCATCGCTATGCATGGTCAGCAATTCTCTCTGCCGTTGGTTAACGGACGTGTCGATATTTCTTCGCTTGCAAGCGGGGTGTATGTGTTGCGCGCGCAAGAGGACGGGGAAATATATCAGTGCAGAATCGTGGTGCAATGAAGAATGGCGAGTCACTAGTGACGAATGACTGGTGACTGGTGAATAGTGAATAGTGACTAGTGACTAGTGATGAATGACTATCCGTCTTCACCTTCACTATTCACTAGTCACTATTCACTAGTCACTATTCACTATTCACTAGTTACTATTCACTATTCACTAGTTACTATTCACCATTCACTACATGTAGTTCGGACACGTCTTCGCATTCATCTTCCGCGGAAACTTCGAGAAGGTATGCAATAGCGAAAACTCAAGTCCTCCGCGGCCGTTGCTGGCCGGTTTAAGTGAGCTTGTATTGATGTCATAGCTGATAGCGGCATTCCACGGACCATACAGCGTTCCAACCACAAAGAACCCGGAGTCTTTCGCTCGAACAAAAAGTCCGGCATATACACCATTGCGTGCCCATGGCTTTTCGCTTAACGTGTAATGCATCATTCCTCCTAGATTGAACTCGGTGTATTTACCTTGACGCATCAGCAATAGCATGGGCTCAATGCTGAGTTCATTGCTGATTGCTTGCTTGTAACTGCCATGCATGTTGAAGCGTGAGTCGAGCTTTACATAACCTTCGTCAAAAAAACTTTGCTTCGGGCGTGATAGGTTATAGAAGCTCATGCCTGCCGTGAATGATCGTTTTTCATCAATAGGACGTGCGTAGGTTGCACCGATGTTCACATTGAAATAGCCTCTTCCTGCGCGTGGGAATACCTCGTTTGTTGGAGCGTTTGGGTCATAATTTACTCCGTTCCATTGACTGTCGTATGTGAGTTTGGAATAGTCAATTTTCATAGAGGTAAAGCCTAACATAGCACCTGCGTGAAAGGTTGCCTTTTCATCAAACGGTAATTTGAATTGTTGCGCCGCCATTATATTCACACCGGTTGTTTTGAGTTGTGAGTCCCCTGCCTTATCAGAGTAAACTGAAATCCCTCCGTTAAAAGGCAATTCCTTGAAGTTCCCGTCTTCACTATTGAAAATACCATCGGGCAGAGAAATATTGTTGGCATCGACACCAAAGGCAAACGTGGAATAGGGAGTTGTAACTGAACGCCACTGGGTGCGCTGGTTAATTCCCACACGATAGGAACCGTCGAATTGACCGCATAGCGCCGGGTTTAGAAGCAAAGGCGATTGAAAGAATTGAGAGAAGTGAATGTCTTGGGCGGCTGCACGTGAGCCGGATAATACCAAAATACATACGATGGCAAACGCAAAAAGTCTATCTAAACACATGAGAGATCGGTCGGTTAATTAGGCTAACGAATCAAGGTAATATTTCCCTTTTCAAAATATTCTTCACCACCCGCGCAGGTAGCTTCCAGGTAATACACAAATACATCGGGGTCCACTTTCATTTCTTTAAAGGTGCCGTCCCAACCTTCGTTTTGGTTGAAGGTTTCGAACACCACTTGCCCCCATCGATTGTAGATTGCCAGGTGAACTTTTGAAAGGTTCAGGCCACGAACATACAACTTTTCATTCTTGCCGTCGGCATTGGGTGTAAAAGTATTGGGAATAAAAATGTTAGGAGGTGCGCACACTAAATCAAGCACACGCACTTCGACCGAGTCGGAAATGGAGCATTGTGAGTCAGAAACAACAACCGTATAGAAAGTGGTTTGAACAGGTGTTGCAAGCGGGTTTTGAATGGTGGGATTGTTAAGGGAGTTTGAAGGTGTCCACGCATACGAGTATCCGTCAGGTTCTGCCTGGAGAAGAGAGCTCTCACCCGGTGCGATAATGGCCGGGTTCGCGCTGGCGCTCACGGTTTGGTCAGTAAGAGCGCTTAACGATACCAACACGGAATCACTTGCTGCGCAGCCTTGAGCAGAGGTAGAGGTTACTGTAAACAGGGTGGTCTGGTCAATATTTGCAATAATTGTAGAGGTGTTTTGCCCTGCAATGATGAGTTCTTCGGGCGTCCAACTATATTCGAACTGAGGGCTCGGATTTTCAACCGATAGCGTGAGCGTTTCATTGTCACAAATCGTAAAATCAGGTTGAACACTGGTTTGTGAATCGGCCAACTCAACATAAACGGCTTGCTCTTCACTGCATTCACCGCTGAGAATCTGCACATAGTAAACATCACTTTCAAATGCCTGCAGTGTGATGTCCACGTCGGTGCTGTCATCGTTGAGTTGTGTGTTGAAACCCCAATTATTGGAGTCGCTCCAAACGATGAGTGCATCTGCCGGTGAAAAGTTAGCTGTCAAGGTTATTTCGGCCGCATCACAAAGCACAGTGTCGGTGGTGAGGTTGACAAATTGCAGAACGTCGACATGCAGGTAGTATGTTGTCAAACAGCCGAAGTTGTTTTGAAGAATTTCGAAATCCTGACTTTCAGTTCCGTTGTAAAAAGTGGAGTATGAATTTGGATCACTTAGATTTTCGTTGGGTGTCCAGCTAAACAATCCTTCGACAGACGGCATGCTGAGTATGTTGTTGGGAGGTCCGCATACCACAACATCCTCCAGTGAAAGAGTATCGGGTTCCGTAATGGTAATGGTATGTTGCACGACATCTTCTCCGTTGCACGTAAGACTGCTTGATACGGTTAGTGTAATGGTATACGTTCCCGGATTTTCGTAGATATGTGCAGGGTTTATTTCCTGTGAGGTTGTGCCATCTCCGAAGTCCCACACCTGTTGTTCAGCACCGACGCTGTTGTTGAAGAAATTGGTGATGTTGCCTATGCAATCGTTAGGCGCATTGTAGAAGTCAGCAACCGTAATTGGTAATTGAAAATCGAATTTGTAAACACCGTTATTACAACCATTGGCAGTTGGGTTGATAGGGCTTAAAACATCAGGTGAGGAGATTGGGAAGTCGTCGAGACCACCGCAGCCGGCGCAAACACTTTGATAAATAATTCCTTTTTTATCGAAACGACTGGTACCACCATCGACGTGTTCGTTACTGTTACTACCACCAAAGAAAGTTCCGTATTCAAGCTGGGTCATTTCATCATCATAAACAGCCATGTAAAAATCGCCCGAGGAACAGGTGTTGTCGAACGCATCGCTGGTAGTAGGCATGGTGAACATGGCATGCAGATGGTCACCCGGGTTGAGCGGATTTCCGACCAAGTCATTTACCCCCCAGCCTGAAATATAAATGCGATTGCAGTAGTCGACCAGAAATGCAGCGGGTGCAAGATTGGGTTTCCCGTTGCCTGTTCCAACAACAGTCGACCAGATGCTCGCTGTGAGGCTGTCATTGAATTTAGCAATGAGATTTCCGCTATTGGTGTTTGAGTAGGCAGCATTTTGAATAAGACTATTGCCACTGGCGGTCTGCCCGAAAATGTAAACGTTATTTTCATTGTCTACTTCAATGAAATAGGCTTGATCGTAAGCGCTGGCGCCCCAAAATGTTCCTCCTAAAACTTGATTACCCGTCTGTGATAATTTCAATATGTACGCATCTGCGATGCCTCCTCCGTAGGAAGTTTGTGCTCCGAATCCACCCAAATTCAGATCAGGCGATGTTGTTCCCCCGCAGATGTAATGTTGATTTTGCGCGTTTTCGGCAATGGAAAATCCGGAGTCGTCACCTGAGCCGCCATAGAAGGTCATCCATTGCACTTGGGTAAGCTCAACATTTATTTTTGCGATGAGGGCGTCGAGGCCTCCGCC
>CANIAA010000163.1 GCA_947465255.1 Flavobacteriales bacterium
ACAAGGTGAACATCAATGATCGTAATAGCCTGAGCGACGCAGGCATGACCGTATATCAGTCGTCATTTACTGCCGGCGATGCAGAAAAACTGCGCAGTAATACAGACATCGTCATGCTGGAGGTGAACAATGACACACTGGCAGAATCATTTGACCCCCAAGCAATTTTCCCTAACTCTCCCCTAGCACCATTCAACACCTGGACACGCGACAACTTCGGTCCGGTGCATATTCCTGCTAAAGGGGAAACCGTTGCGCTAACCCCACAAAACATTGCGCTGTACAGAAGAGTCATTCAGAATTATGAAGGCAACACGTTGCAAGTGGTCGATGGCAAAGCTATCATCAATGGCGCACCTGCAGAAAGCTACACCTTTAAGCAAGGTTATTATTGGATGATGGGAGATAATCGCCATCAAAGTGCCGACTCTCGCTATTGGGGCTTTGTACCAGAAGACCACATTGTTGGCAAACCGGTATTTACATGGCTTTCAAAAGAAGATCCGAACTATCAGGAGACGGGCGAGTTGCGATGGGGACGGATGTTCCGGTTTGTGGACTAGAATTAGTGACGAATTACAAGTGACAAGTGACGAGTGGCGAATGGCGACAGCCGCCGCTTGTTTTATCCCAAAAACCTTTAACCCATGAAAAAACTAATAATCCTTGTCGCGGCAATCTTGACTTTCGCTTTACTAAGTGTCTATCTCTGGTTGCATTCATCCGTTCCTAGTTATGAAGGAACAATGTCTTTGAGTGGACTTCAGAAGGAGGTAACAGTGCACTTCGACGACTTCGGCGTTCCGCACATAAAGGCAGAGAACAATCACGACCTTTTCATGGCGTTTGGATATGTGCATGCCCAAGAAAGATTATTCCAAATGGAAATGATGCGCAGAGCCGGAAGCGGCACACTGGCCGAAATAATTGGGCAGCCTATGATTAAAGTAGATCGTGTATTCCTGACACTGGGCATGAAGGAATATGCAGAAAAATCGGCAGCACGACTTGCTCAACAGCAAGGCACGCCAATGCATCAAGCCATCGAAGCATATCTGGCCGGCGTGAATCAATTTATTGAGAACGGACCTACTCCACCGGAATTCAGCATTATTGGCATCACCAAAAGGAAATTTGAACCCATCGACTTGTATTACATCACCGGTGCTATGGCTTTCAATTTTGGTATGGCCCAAAAAACGGAGCCTGCTATCGACTTTATCGCCCGCAATTTTTCCGAAGAACATCTGACACAAATGGGGCTTTTTCATGGAAATGAATCTGCCATTCCTACCACTCCGCATGACTCCGACTATTTCCGGTCCTTGCTCTCATTGGCCGATGTTTTCAGCACAACCGAAAGCATCATGCCCTTTGCAACACTCAATGGCAGTAATGCATGGGCAGTGAGCGGATCCAAAACAGAATCAGGCCAGGTCATTGTGAGCAACGATACTCACATCGGTTACATGATTCCGCAAACCTGGTTCGAAGCACACTTGCAATCGCCCGACTTCGAAATGTATGGACACTACCTTGCCGGAGTTCCAATGGCGATGATCGGCCGCGATCGCCACAAAGCGTGGGGTGTTACCATGTTGCTCAACGACGATATGGACTTTTATGCCGAACAACCATCGCCGGCTGACAGCACTCTTTTTCTTTATGAAGGCAACTATGAAATATGTGAACAGAAGAAATACATCATTCACGTAAAAGGCTCAGAGGATACCACCATTCAGGTTAGAGTTACGCGGCATGGACCTGTCATCAATGACATATTCAAATCCATGCCTTCACAACCGATTTCCGTAAAATGGACGTATACGGAACTGAACAATCAGAACCTGGAGGCCTTGTGGCAAATGAATGTCGCGCGTGATATAACCTCCTTCGAAAAAGGGGTTTCCTTGGTGCACGCTCCCGGCTTGAGCATCAACTACGGAGATGCAGAAGGTCATATAGCTTGGTGGGCTGCAGCCCGCCTCACTCAACGTGCAGATAGCTTGAACAGCTGGACCATTCATGACGGAAGTCGAGCAGCATCAGAATGGAAGGGCTACTATCCTTTCACAATGAACCCGCGCTGCATCGATCCTGAACAGGGTTTTATTTACAGCGCCAATGACTGGCCCGATGATCTGCTTAAGCATTCTCCCGACTCCAGTCGTCAGTCGATTTTCTACCCCGGCTATTACAAGCCACAGTATCGCGCCGATCGCATTCGAAGCCTTCTTCAACCGGAAAACGCCTGGACGCTGGAAAAAATGAAGAACCTCATCAACGATTGCAGAAGCGAGGTTGATGAATCTATTTGGAAGTCGTGGCAACCGATTCTAGAAAAATCACATGCTGATTATTATTCAGAGTTAAAACAGCATATGGTCTGGAACGGCGATTATGCTCCGCAGCTAGTGGCTCCCACTTTGTACAACCGCATCCTTTACCATAGCATGCGCCTGGCTATGGAAGACGAAATGGGTTCGGAGGTTTTCCGCTTATTTCTTACCACGCATCAATTTCAACGAACCATTAAAGTGTTGCATGAAAACAATCAAAGTGTGTGGTGGGATAATGTGAAAACACCTTCATTAGAAACGCAAACCGACATTCTTGCCGCAGCTTTCGACCTTGCATACCTTGAATTGAAATCAACCTTTGGAGAAAAAACCGAAAACTGGACTTGGGGAAATGCCGCCTATGTAGAACTTAAACATCCACTTGGAGAAGTAGCGGCTTTGCGTCCACTCTTCAATATCGGTAAACGCGAAGTTTGGGGTGGCAATGAAACCATTCACCAATCGGGTTTTTACCTCGATAGCACGAGCTACGCCAAGGTATTCTTCGGATCGCAAATGCGCACTATGGTGGACTTCGCCGATGTCGAAAACGGACTGAATATAACGCCCAGTGGTCAAAGCGGACATCTTCTCAGCCCTCATTACGATGATCAAGCGGAACTCTATGCACAGCGTCAGTTCCGTGAGCAAACATTGACTATACGAGAAGGATGGAGGAAACTTGTATTTACACCGAAGCCTTAGATTCTCAGTTTTACTCGCTTCGAAGCAGCGACTTGAGTTTCTTCGATTGCGAGAGCTTGAGCACTTCCGGATTACGCGACTTTTTGCGATTGGCTTTTCCGAGCGCCTGGGTTTCAGCCGAAATTTTCTTGACCGCTTTCGTTTGTGTTGCCGACAAGGTTTCAGCTTGTTGAACCGGGGCAGCAGAAGGAGCTACATTCATCGCCGCATCCTCTTTAATAGAATTGCCCGCATTTGATTCATCCGTTTCCACCGGAGCAAAATCCTCGGCGGATTGAGGCTCTTCACTGGCCTCTTCCGTCAGACTAACAGCCTTCAGTGCGTCTTCATACTCGTAAAGTCCTTCGGCATAGGAAGGAGGCGCAGGCGTTGATGCCGGTACAACTTGCGCTAACAAACGTTCGACATCCGAAGGAAGAACAACCGTGGGTACCTCAACGGCAGGTATTGGCTCGGCTTGTTTCGGCTCATCGGAAGTTGGCTTATCTTGTTGTGTCGAGGGAGTTTCCGATTTATTTTCTACTTCGGCCTTTTCAACTTGAATGGGGGAAGGCCAAAAGAACACCACACAAAAACCTACAACGGAAGCAGCAATGGCCCAGCCCATCCAAGGAGCAAAGCGCTGCTTATACCCTCTTACCTTCTCTGCGTTTTCTGCGAATCCGGAAAACAAAGCTGTTTCCAGAGACTCCGGAGGATCTTTCAATTCGGCATCAAACGAGAGCTCATGCATTTCCAGCAGCAACGAGCGCAATGCATTGTACTCTGCCTCGCTCTGCACATGCTGCATTACAAATGCCCTTTCCTCGCCGAGCAACTCACCGAAAGCCTTGCTCATCAGCAACGCTTCTATGTCTTCATGACGATATGGTTCGTTCTCGCTCATAGCAGACCTTCGAATAGGATTAAACACGATAACCAAACGGCAATGCCTTCAAATGCTTTGAGTTTACCGTTCAAATCTTTCAACAAATAAAACAGGCGCGACTTCACGGTCCCTTCACTTACACTCATTACCTCACTAATCTCCATGATGCTGAGCTCTTGCACAAAGCGCAACTCAAAGGTTTCACGTTTTACCTCATCGAGCTGAGCTAATACGGAAGTCAATTGCTCCATGAACGACTTGCGATCCATGTCTTTTTGTGCAACAGGCGAAGTAATTCCCTTGGCTTCCACTTTTAGCGTTTGCTGCGCTTCCTTGCGCACCTCGATTTTAGCATATTCATTCTTGCACATATTGTGTGCAATGCTGTAAAGCCACGTTTTGAATGGTCGCGCCGGATCATAGAGGTGAGGCTTTTGATACACTTTCGTAAACAACTCCTGTGTAAAATCGCGGGCCTTCTCTTTCTCTTTCCACAACATACGCAGAAAGTAATTGTACATGAGTTTGCCGTAGCGACCATACAACTCTTCGAACGCACGCTGGTTGTGCTGTCCTACAAGCACCATCAGCTGCTCGTCGTGTTCGTTTTGATATGGCCGTTTGCTCAACAACATGGTTTACTTAATAGTAGGTAGCTGTTCTTTCTCTCCTACACTTTTGGCAACTTCAGCATACTTCTGTTTTATAACTGCGTACTCCTTCGAATGACCGATTTCGCGGGCATAATCAGCCAGCATGGCCAATGAAACGAGGTAATTGGCATTCAAACTATAGCCTGAACTCATGAAACTCTTTCCACACTTTTGCCACCACTCTTTGTACATCACCTTTACATTCGAAAGAGGCGCAGCAGAGCACTTGAATGCCAGACCTGTACAATACAATTCACTTTCGAGCTCACTGATTAAATCAGCGTTTGCCGCTAGTGAAATATATACCGGCGTTTTACGAGAAAGTGCGCGAATACCCGACGCACTATTTTTCTCAATGCCGACAGCAGATTGCAGACTTTGAAAATAGGCTGCATCCGACATCCAATCCACGTGAACTACCCGAACATCTGTGCGCATACTTTTCAAATATTGCAAGACTAACACAGGATAAGTATCGCCCTTCCCTCCCGTGAAAAGAACTCCATTTACCTCAACGCTACTCAACAGATTGGATGCGTATTCAAGCCGATCGGCACCATATGCCGCCGTCTTGGCCAATTCCATAGCAGCAGACTGAATGGCCTGTGCGTTACCCGAAATACAGGCTTGAGCCAATGCCTTTTCTCCGGCATCGGCACTGTTCGATTGCTGCCCAAATGCGCCGAAATTCCAGATAAAGAGACTTGTTATGACGAGTAGCTTTTTCATGCGATGT
>CANIAA010000164.1 GCA_947465255.1 Flavobacteriales bacterium
AAAGATGGGGCACGTAACCGTGACCGACAGTGATTTAACGGTTGCACAAGAGCGCGCTCGACGCGTGCTTGAGCTAATATCGGTGGAAAGCTGTTGAACATTCGTGAACAAAACGAAGCATTCGACACCGGTTGAATATCTCCCATCCTTGTAATTTCGTATCATGAAGCAGTATCATGATCTACTCCGTCATTTGCTCGACAACGGAGTCAAAAAAAATGACCGCACCGGTACGGGAACGCTCAGTGTTTTCGGACATCAGATGCGATTCAATTTACAAGATGGTTTTCCTCTCCTTACAACCAAAAAACTGCACACGAAATCGATCATCCACGAGTTGTTGTGGTTTCTGAAAGGCGATACCAACATTGCTTATCTAAAAGAAAACGGAGTTTCCATTTGGGACGAATGGGCTGATGAAAAGGGCAACTTAGGACCTGTATACGGTTACCAGTGGCGTTCATGGCCTAATCCGGATGGCACACACACCGATCAAATCAGCAAGCTCATTGAAGGACTGAAGAAAAATCCGGATGGGCGCCGCCATATTGTGAGTGCATGGAATCCTTCCTTTATCGATCAAATGGCGTTGCCTCCTTGCCACTGCCTGTTTCAATTTTACGTAGCCGATGGCAAATTATCTTGTCAGCTATACCAGCGCAGTTGCGACACCTTTCTGGGCGTTCCATTCAACATTGCAAGCTATGCGTTGCTCACGCTTATGATGGCCCAGGTGTGTGACCTGCAACCCGGCGAATTTGTATGGACAGGAGGTGATGTGCATTTGTATTCGAATCACGTTGAGCAAGCGGAGTTGCAACTCACGCGTGATTTCAGAGCGCTGCCGACATTGAAAATCAATCCGAACGTGAAAGACCTATTTTCATTTGTTTATGAAGACTTCACATTAGAGAATTACGACCCGCATCCACATATCAAAGCAGCAGTAGCTGTTTAACTCCAAGCATAACAAAAAGTGCAACACCCTACTCCTATCATACTCATTGCAGCAATCGGGAAAAACAATGAGCTTGGAAAAAACAATGACTTGTTGTGGCGACTGAAAAGCGATATGAATTTTTTCAAATCGACCACTTCCGGCCATTGGGTCATCATGGGACGAAAGAGCTGGGAAAGTCTTCCGGCGCGATTTCGTCCGTTGCCCAACCGAGTGAATTGTGTCGTAAGTCGAAACACCGATTTTCAGGCAGAAGGCGCGCACCTGTTTTCGAGCTTGCACTCAGCAATTGAAAAAGCACTCGAATCGGGAGCTGAAAAAGCATTTATCATCGGAGGAGCGCAGATATATCGTGAAGCACTGGCCGATGGTTTAGTAAATGAAATGTATCTCACCCATGTTGATGCCTCATTTGAAGACGCTGATGTCTTTTTTCCGACTATCGATGATGCTACTTGGGAAAGACAAGAGGTTGGTCATTTTGAATCCGATGAGAACAACGAGTTCGCGGGTGTTTTTTTTCACTACCGAAAAAAGGCTGCAGGGTCGTAAACCTTTTAGCTATCGGATCAGTTCAAGCCATAAATCACATCATGAAAAACAAGTTTCTATTAGTACTTATTGCTATTGCTTCGATGGTCGTTTCATGCAGAAAGGAAAGGCGAGATACCCTGGGTGCATCCATTTCAACTGATCATAGCGCGGCAGAAAATCTTTTTTCCGATATGTTCAAAGTAGTGGAAGATGTATCCATGAGTACTGAGGGAATTCGCGAAGACATTATTGGATGTATTGATACGATTATCGTCGATACGACTAGCAATCCAAAAACAGTATTGATCGATTTCGGCAACAACGATTGCACGGGCTATGATGGGCGTGTGCGCAAAGGAAAGCTGCACGCAACCTATACCGGACGATACCGTGAAATAGGAACCGAGATAACTATTACACCCGAGAATTACACTGTCAATGGAAACCTTATTGAAGGGCAAAAAATCATTGAAAATCTGGGGCTGAATGCCAATGGGCAATTGCATTATTCGGTTATAGCGTGGGGCACCGTTACATCAACAGGCAACGCTTGGACGGTGACGTGGCAAGCCGAGCGCACGCGCACATGGATAGAAGGGCAACCTACTCCCACCCTATTGGATGATGTGTATGAGATTACCGGGTATGGTAACGGCGTGAACAGAAATGGAGTTTCCTACACAAGCATGATAACCCAACCCCTAAGGGCAGAAATTGGTTGTCCATGGCTAGTCAGTGGGAGCATTACCATTGAACCGGAACCGGAGGAATATTCTACACGGCTCATTGACTTCGGCGATGGTGCATGCGACAGTGGTTTCACAGTGACGGTGAATGGACAGGAGTATCAATTAGGATCAGATTAACGATGGGCAATTTCTTTTTAGATGGCATTTTACACATCACAGATGTTGAAGGCTATGATCACATGCTGTTCTTGTTAGCTATGTGCGCGCCTTTTACCTTCAAGGACTGGAAACCCGTAGCGATTTTAGCTACCGCATTCACCATAGGCCATTGTATCAGTCTTGCTTTGGCGGCACTCGACGTTATTCGATTTTCATCTGCTATCATTGAGTTTCTCATCCCAATCACCATCCTGATTACAGCCATTTTCAATTTGACTATGGGCGTATCCACGAAAGTTACCTCCTATAGATATTCTTCCGCAGCTTTGTTCGGAATCATACACGGTATGGGATTCTCTAGTTTCTTTCGGATGATTTCCGATGAGGGCGATAGTTTTATGAAACAGCTGTTTCTTTTCAACCTGGGCGTAGAAGCAGGGCAACTGCTTATCGTAGCAGCTATTTTAACGATCATTGCCTTAACGAACCGGTTGATTCCAACAAGTAGAGGTAAACTTTCGAAAATCCTGGCCGGGCTTTCACTTTTACTAGCCATTGGATTGGCAATTGAAAAGTTCCCGAGCTAACTCTGCGCTACTTTTGCGGAAACAACCCGATTTGAAGACGCTCTTCATTTTTCCCATTCGCCTCTATCAACGCTACCTGTCACCGTTATTGGGAAAGAACTGTCGCTTCGAACCAACCTGTTCGCACTACACGGCTCAAGCTATTGAAGAATGGGGAGTTTTAAAGGGTACATGGATGGGAATGCGCAGAATCGTTCGTTGTCATCCATGGGGTGGATTTGGGTACGACCCGGTTCCAAAAAAGAAGTCTTAACATCAATGATACAGAACGCATGAATCGACTCCTTCTATTGCTTATTCTTTCGATAACCGCGTGCGACAGCGCTGAGAGTCCGTCACTTCGTGAAAGTCGTTCCATTCAAGACAATCTACTGCAGCGAATAGCACAGGTAGATTCCATGCTCAACACACACCTGACAACACTTCGCGAACAGTCTATTGCATTAAGTAACGACACTCTGCTTGCTTCTGACAGTTTGCTTCGAGTTCACTATTCTAATTTGAAAGAGTCTGCGAATCAATTGGAGTACAAACAAACAGAATTGCGTAACTGGCGCGACCAGCTTACCTTACTTCCATCGAAAGAAGAAATTGCACGAGGTATCGCCAATCCATTCGGTGAACAAGCCGGTGACAAAGGAATTCTGCAGGCCTTAAATGCGAGTAGTGACACCTTAACCATTCTTGAATCGAGCATTTCAGAATTAATTCGAACAACAACCTATGAACGAACGACCACGCCGAAACCGCAAGAGTAGTGTTATACGCGACATGGTTCGCGAAACGGAGCTCAACGTAAGCGACCTCATCTATCCACTTTTCCTGGTAGATGGAAAAGGCATTGAAGTGCCCATTGCTTCCATGCCCGGAATAGCTCGTTACTCCGAAGACTTATTACTTCGCCAAATAGAAGAATGTGTGCAACTTGGGCTTAAGAGCTTTGTCATTTTCCCGGCGGTTGAAGACAGTTTGAAGGACCAAGAGGCCAGCTACGCCATGCGCAGCGATAACTTCTATTTGCGCACAATACGGTCCATCAAGCAGCGCTTTCCAGAGGTCTGCTTAATGAGTGATGTCGCCATGGATCCCTACAGCAGCGATGGGCATGATGGGTATGTCCGGAACGGCAAGATTGACAATGACCTCACACTCCCAATTTTGGGCAGAATGGCGATTCATCAGGCAGAGGCCGGAATTGACATTGTTGGGCCATCAGACATGATGGATGGCAGGGTTCAGCACATCCGAGAAGCGCTGGATGCAGCAGGTTTTACGGATACTTCGATTATGTCGTACACGGCGAAATATGCAAGCGCATACTACGGCCCATTTCGCGATGCGCTGGATTCAGCACCGAAATTTGGCGACAAGAAGACCTATCAAATGGACCCCGCCAACAAACGTGAAGCCCTTCGAGAAGCAGCTCTCGACGAAGCCGAGGGAGCTGACTATCTGATGGTGAAACCGGCTTTATGCTATCTCGATGTAATACAAACCTTAAAGGAGAATTCAACATTGCCAGTTTCCGCATACAATGTGAGCGGTGAATACGCCATGCTGAAGGCTGCCGGCGAGAAAGGTTGGATCAATTATGACAAAGCCATGCCTGAAATGTTACTGAGCATTAAGCGAGCAGGGGCTGATATCATTCTCACATACTTTGCTAAGGAGTATGCTCAATTGAAAGTTGAAAGTTAAAAGTTGAAGGTTGGCTTACGCGTTTCGGATTTCGGTTGCCAGGGCGGCAAGTTCCTCGCTTGACATTTTCAGGCGTTCTGCACTGAAATTAATATCCGCCATTGTATTGAGTGGAATGAGATGCACATGCGCGTGGGGGACCTCCAAGCCTATGATGGCAACCCCGATGCGACGGCAGGGCACCGTTCGCTGAAGTTTAGTTGAAACCTCCTTTGCGAATAGGTTTATTTCAGAAAGCAGATTGTCATTCAAATCGAAGAAATGATCAACCTCTTCCTTAGGAACAACCAATGTGTGTCCCTTGGCAACCGGAGTGATGTCCAGGAATGCGATAAACTTTTCGTTTTCGGCTACCTTATGACAAGGAATTTCACCTTGAATAATGCGCGTGAAAATGGAAGCCATTAGCGAGAGATTCCAAGGATTTCAAATTGCACTTTACCGGCAGGAATTTGTACTTCTGCAACATCGCCTACCTTCTTACCAAGCAATCCCTTTCCAATGGGAGAATCCACTGATATTTTCTTCAACGCAAGATTTGCCTCGTTCTCCGCAACCAGCGTGTATTCCATCTCAGCCTTGTTGGCCAGATTCTTAATTTTCACCTTCGACAGAATGAAAACCTTGCTGCTATCCATTTGACTATCGTCGATGAGTCGAGCGTTGGCTAGG
>CANIAA010000165.1 GCA_947465255.1 Flavobacteriales bacterium
CAGGGCGTTTTACAGTTGGCACAAATGAAAACGCCTTAATAAAGTCCCGTTCTCTTTTTTGAGAATTCGGGGTGAAATTATGAGAATTCGGTAAAAGGATTAGAGGGAAGTAGGATTGTAGGATTATGGGGGGCGTGATGTCCCTGTTCCGAGCGAATAATATCCTAATGTCGCCAATAAAATTGAATTCACGAGTAAGGCATAGTTGCAATCGAAGAAGGCATGCGCCATTGTCCACTACAATCCTACAATCCTACTTCCCTATAATCCTACCTAAGTACTACCCGTTGATGCGCATACACACCCTCGCCTTTGATGAGCAACTGGTAGACGCCGCTTGCAGCTCCTTCGCGCTGAAGGGTACAAGTGCCCTGGCATTGTGAGCGCGTGGCAATGAGGCGACCGGTTAAATCGCGGAGTTCAATATGGTAGATGCCTTGCGTTGGCAAATCGATTCGCAGTTCGTTTTCCATCGGGTTCGGATAGACGCGTATGCCCAGGGCATCGGCCTCTGAAACACCTACGATGTAATTGGTTACGCCGCTCATGGTGCTGCAACCGCTGATGCTTGTAATTTCAACGCTGTAGGCTCCAGCGGCAGACATGGTGTAGCTGTTGGAGGTGGCGCCTTCAATGGGTGCCCCATTCAAATACCACTGCCATGCGTCGCCGTCGAGTGCTGTAAGTTGCAAGCCATCGACTGTATATGCTTCGGAAGGAAGCGGCAACGCTTCAATACTCCATTCGCCTTGCGCCGTGCAGCCTTCAGGTGAGGTAAGAGTCGCGCTCAATGTTTGTGAAGCGTTGATCTCCAAGAAGCCATTGTTGTTAACGCCATTCGACCATTCCACATTACCATTGCCAATAGCACTTAATTCTACAATGCTGTAAAGGCAAACTGCTGTGTCTGCGGGCATGATAAGAGTTGGCTCTGCGTGTACAATTCCGATGGTTGTGTGCGCCTCGCTGCACAACGGGTTCGTGGTGGTCACCTGTATCGTGTATTGGCCGCTTGGCAATGCTGTTTCCAATGACCCGCTGCCTTGGTTGAACGCTGTACCATCGATGGTCCAGTTGTAGTTCTCCACGTAAGGTTGGTTGGCAGTTAAAAAGAGATATCCACCTTCACATGTTTCTGTGACGCCCAGTATACCGGTAAAGGATGTGCAGTCGAAAATGGTGTGATACGTTTCATTGGTAATGATTGCCGGATTGTTATCGAAATAAATAGCAGCTTGGTTCAACACGACTTCATTCGGATCAACACCCGGAAGCAAACGCACTTCGTAGACCACAAAGCCATGTGATTCCGGCTCATTGTTCGTTGCATCGGGCAGGTAAATGTCGTTGAACGTAAAGTCGATGGCTCCGTTGTTGAGCAAGCACGTTACAAAAGGTGCCGATCCATAAAGCGGTGCGAAGGTGCTCAAGTCAAACTTCGTGGGGTCGAGCGCGCCCACAATTCTCACATCTTCTGCGGGTAGGTTACCGGTGTTTTGGAAACGCACGCGGTATTGCAGACGGTCGCCCGCCAGCACAAAATGTGGCGCCTCGTATCCTTGAGGTGTTGCAGTTAAATCATTCGGGTCGTATGCGCACGCAATGAATGGACTGGTGGTCCAAGTGTTGTCGTAAATCACGTTGCCCTGAGCGTCGTTGAGCACCAGGTGAAATTGGAAGTTGTACGTTGAACCGATGTTCACAGGACCAGGACCATCGATGTGGAACGAGAAGATTCCGTTGCTTCCTGCGGCAAACGCGTTGATGTTCCATTGCGCAAAGCCTGCTGCTACCTGATCGGGTGCTATGCTGCTGTATACGTCTTGCTCCGGTGTGAACATCCCATCGCACGTGAGCGTGAGCGTTCCCGACAAGTCTACTGTTCCGAGGTTGTTCAGGAACACGCCCGCTTCATAGCCGTCGTCGCAGTGAATGATATCCCAGAAACCGTCATAGGGTCCTGCTGCATAGAATGCTTCACCTGTCGCGGGAATAAGTCCGAACGAGGCTGAAATGGTTGTCGGAATGTCGATGGTTACAATCGAAGGACTTGAGCTCATCCAAGCAGCAGAGTTGTTGATGAGTTCTATGCTGTAGGTATCTGCTGATACATTTAATGTGGCTGTTCCGGTATTATCGGTGAAAACAGTGGCATTCAACGCAGGAATGGACACAGCCCAATTCGACATACCGGGTTCATTATTCTGACGAACGCCATCGCCATTAGTATCGTGGTATACGCTGATAGTGGTTGTGTAAGCGCAACCTTCATTGTATACCGCTTGCGGTTCATAGTTGGAGGCGTTCACATCTGTACAACCAAAACAGTCAGCGCCGTAGGTGCATGATCCGTCATCGAATGGTGCGTTTTCCTGATAGTTGCAAGCTTGCGGATCAAGGCACCCGCCGCCGCACTCGAAGGTGAGTCCGAAGGTGCCTTGCTGCGAAGCGAAGCCGCCCACGCGAATGAAATAGGTAGTGCCGGCTTGTGCTTCGAATACTATTTGCGATTGGAAGCTGGTTCCGGGAATGTCGTCGTTGAACGCTACGCAGCTCAGGTTTCCGCATGAACCGGTGAACACTTTCAGATAGGTGTCATAATTGGTGAGCGAGTTAATCGTGCTCACGGTAATGGTTGAACTGAATGCCGCTTCGTAAACGTACCAGCGTTGTCCGCTGCTTGAAACACCGCCGCATACATTCGAACCACTGGTAGTGTTATCGTTGGCAACGCCCACGGTAACACCGCTATACCAACCCTCAGCACACGAAAGACTTATTGGATTCGAGCAAGTGGTTCCTTCACCGACATAGTAGCAGGAGCCATTGTCTACCGTGGCATCCTCATCGAAATTGAGCGCCTCTGCATCGGTGCAGCCCAAGCATGAGTAGTCGCAGTTGTCAGGCGTATTCGCTTGTGGGTTGAAGTCGCAAGCGCTGCTATCCAAGCATCCTGCAATGCAATTGTTCACGTACAACAGCATGTAGTCGACCCCTGAGCAACCATTGGCGTCTGTAACGGTCAGCTCGTATATGCCGGTGGAACTTGCTTGTATCATAAGCACAGAGTCAGTAGAAATCGGAACTCCCGCAAAGCTCCAGTTGTATGTAGCCTCGTTTGCGGCAGCATAACCACCGATGTAAACCGTTTGACCTTCGCAAACGGAAAAGTCAGGACCTACATTCACCAAAATAGTGTTGTAGCAAGAACCGTCATCGATGCTTGCTTGTGGGTTGTAATTGCATGCGTTCACATTCGTGCATCCGCATGCAGTATTGCATGAGCAATAGTCGCATGAACCGTCATCTGAAAGGGCAGTTGAATTGTAATTACAAGCAATGGAATCGGTGCATCCGAGAGCGCACAACCCGTCTATCGATAACTCATAATTCCCGCTCAGGGCTGCATAGCCTCCAACGCGGATGAAATAGAACACACCCGGCTGAGCGTTAAATGATAGTTGCGACTGCAGTGTGCCTCCAGAGTCGTCGTCACCGCCAATGCAATTCATCATACCACAGGCATTGCTGGTGTTCGAAGAAAAGATGTGAAGCTTGGTGTCGAAGTCAGTAATCGGACTCACGGTTGAAGCTACCAGCACCTGCGGTTCGGTAACACTCAACACATACCAGTGTTGGCCCGCGGTGCCAATGGTTGTTTGGCAACCAATAATGCCCGCCACTGAATTGTCGTTGGCCACACCTGCTGTATTGCCGGTGTATTGAATACCGCATTCGACAACAAAGGGTTCGCTGCACGTTTCACCGGGGCCGGCATAAAAGCATGAGCCGTCACTGTAGGCAGCATTCGGGTCGAAGTTCGTAGCGGTGGCATCGGTGCAGCCGTAGCAGTCGTAACTACAGGCAAGAGCGTAGGTAGCGGTCATGTCGAAGTTGCAAGCGGAAGAATCCATGCATCCGCACGTCTGGCAAGAGCAGTATTCGCAACTGAAGTTGCTGTATTGTGCCGCCGAGTTGAAGTTGCATGCCGCGGGGTCGATGCAGCCATAGATACCTGTGGGTTGCGATTGCCAGATGTAGGTGAGACCCGCGAATGGGGTTGTATTTGCAGAGAAAATGCATGAAGAGGATGACGATGTGCCGGCTTGTGCCGGAAACCACGATTCATCGAGCATGACAGAACGGTTGGAATACATCTCAGGGGAATCGCCCATTCCTACACGAATACCTACTTCGGCAAAACCTACTATGGGCGATATGTTGCTGAGCGGTCCATATACAAACCTGATGGTTGAATCGAAGGGTGACAAATGCGCTTGAAACGAAAAGACCTCGCCATCAACATTGTATCTGCGAACGTTGGTCCACTCTACGTGTGTGCCTGTGTTGTCGACGATATAACTAATACGCGAACTGTTATCGATACTCTCCAAATCATCACCGAAGGGCGAAATAGTTGCCGCACCGTTGCCGGTTGAAAGAGGTGTATAGTTATTGAACATCGAACCTTGACCCAGTGTGATAAACCCATTGGAGTTCACGAACATCGTGTTGTAGGTCACGCCGCCCATAGAGAATGGCGAAATGGTGATGGCCGGTGATATCACATCGTCGAAGTCAGCTACAAACAAAGCAGCAGAATTTGTAAGTGGTGAATAGGCGCCTTGTGTTTCTTCGCTGAAAGCGTAGTCGAGAACAGATTGGGCTGGAGAGCTTGCTGCAAAAAGAAGTGCAGCAAAGAGAGTAAGCAGATGTGGTTTCATGGTATCGGGTCGCTAAAGTACAAGGCAGCGGGCTTGCACCAACGTATGACGCGAGGAGAGAGTCCCTGGTTGCATGAGACGTCCTCTCGCTGTACCTTCGCGCCGCTATGCAGAATTCAGACGACAAACTCAAGAAAATCATTTCGCACTGTAAGGAATACGGATACGTGTTCCCCTCAAGCGAAATCTATGACGGCCTCAGCGCTACCTACGACTACGGTCAGTATGGCTCAGAGCTGAAAAACAACATCAAGGAATATTGGTGGAAGGCCATGACCCGCCTGCATGAAAACATCGTGGGTATCGATGCTGCCATCTTCATGCATCCTACCACCTGGAAGGCCAGCGGACACGTCGATGCATTCAATGACCCGCTTATCGACAACAAAGATTCGAAGAAGCGCTACCGCGCCGATGTATTGTTGGAAGACTACATCAAGAAGCTTGAAGCCAAAAACGACAAGGAAGTCGAGAAGGCC
>CANIAA010000166.1 GCA_947465255.1 Flavobacteriales bacterium
AAAAGTCCCAGGCAAAAGTCATATCGAAACCGGCTTCAAAATGATCGGTGCGATCTCCCTCGGCCAGCATTATCAAATTTCGATTGGGAAGGGATCGCAACGCAGCAATGGCCTGAGACCAGAAGTCGAATGGGACACCATCAGCATAATCACATCGAAAGCCATCGACATTG
Organism: Flavobacteriales bacterium; assembly: GCA_947465255.1. Taxonomy (GTDB): domain Bacteria; phylum Bacteroidota; class Bacteroidia; order Flavobacteriales_D; family Sanyastnellaceae; genus JAIBBG01. The sequence goes on from CANIAA010000166.1 coordinate 174, forward strand.
GCCTCTAGAACCCAATACTTCATAGCATCTATCATGGCTTCGCGCATACCCGTATTATCGAAATTCAAGTCGGCTACATCGGCCCAATTCGTTCCCGGTGGCATTATAATATTTCCATTCGCATCCTGAGTATACCAAGTTGCATTGTTGATCCATGCATGGTCCCACGCCGTATGATTGGCGACCCAGTCCATGATAACCGCCATGCCACGAGCGTGAGCTGCATCGGTTAGCTGACGCAACATTTCGATATCACCATACTCACTGCTCAACGCCTTATAATCCTTGACTGAATAGGGGGAATTCACTGAATTGACCAAGCCAATAGGATGAATAGGCATTAACCAAATAACGTTCACATGCAGCGACTGCAAATGATCAAGTTTATCAATAACTCCCTGAAGATTACCCTGGGCGCTAAATGCTCGAAGATTCACTTCATACATGATGATATCTTCTATGGTGGGCACACCTTGGAATGGCGTACCATATTGCTCGTATCCATTGGTAATTTCCACCGGAGGCTGAATAATAGGATCCGGTCTACAGGCCGCTATTAATGAAGCGATGCCTAGTGTGAAAAGAAACTGCCACTTTATCATGGTTGCAAACTACAACACAACAACTTTCCGAGCATCACCTTCTTCCCTTGAATTTGGTATAACCAAATTGGATGGCAAAATCGAATGCCATGCGCACTGTCTTGTCGAATAGAGTATTCACTCCAACCGAACAACCCCAAAAGCGTGAAGGATACCAGTCGATATGAGCCCTCAACGCCGCGGCTGCGCCAAACGATGTCTGATGATACTGGAGATAGTTGCTCTCAAACATTCCCCTGGCCTCATTGGCTTTAAAGCTCAATTCACGACGTAATAATGCCGTAGGACCTGCATCCAACCCTGTCTCCAACCAATATTGTTTCAACGTCCATCGTTTTGACAGCATTGCCGAAAAAGAGTACACGTGATCACGCGGTGCACAATCACCCAAAACACAAAGCCCATGCTGGTAGTCAGCAGGTGTACTCCGCGATAAATACTTCCAATCACGCATCTCTGTCCGTATACCATACTGACCATATCCATTCCATTGACCAGCACACGAAAAAACCCATTCACCATCAATGGAAGGACCTACGGCGGCTTGAATCATCCAACGGGAATATCGAATTTGAGCATAGGTTGATGAGACGGTCAACCAGGTGGCCAAAGCCATAAGAAGCCAAGGCTTCCAATACTTCCATTCTTCCTTTCGCATAATTGTCAGGTTTTCAGTTGAACTCACAACGTACAAGTTCACCTGAATAGTGTGCACTTTCCGGTGACTAATCTCATACGTCGAAGCTGCTAAAAATCAACAGAGACCTCATTCACTCGCGACTAGCGTGTGAGGAAGAGTTTTCCAAACAACTAAAAAATCCTTATTGACCAACCATTCGCTCAGCAGTAGCCAAATTGGTTGCGATTGGAACATTGTGCACTTCGCAAATGCGCACCAGTGCATTAACGTCCGATAAGTGCGGCGCTGACCATGCCGGGTCGCGAAAGAAAAAAACTGCCTCAATAAGACCATTGGAAACCAATCCACCGATTTCCTGGTCACCACCCATAGGACCTGAAAGCGTTGTGCGTGCAATACGAATATTCAATTCACCCGACAATCGCTTACCGGTTGTGCTTGTAGCAATGATATTGCGCGATTCAAAATATTCGCGGTGCTTGCGAACAAAATCAACTAACTCTGCTTTTTTATTATCGTGGGCCACCAAAGCCACATAACGATCGTGATAGCGACCTCCCCAGCGTTCCAAGGCCAATTTCGAAAGCAGAAACATCAGTTCCATAGCCAAGCGTTGATCCAACTCACTTAACGCGAATAAACATCCCTTATCGATAAAATATGCCTCAACCTCCGTTGTACATTCGACTGTCGCAATGGCTGGATTCTGGCCTAGAAAACCAAGTTCTCCTACACAGGTTGGAGCTTGTAACTCCAGTGCGCCACCATGTGTTAATTGAGCCTTAATCTTGCCGCTGGAAAGAACAAATACGCCATTGACCGTCTCATACGCATGGAGTAATATGCTCCCTTTGTGAAATACACGGGCATTACCTACCACTTTGCGAGCCGCATCCGTCGAAAGCCACCTTATCAATTCAGACCATTCCATAGATACAAAAATACGTACTGTCTAACCTTGACAGATTGAACATAAAATCAGATGAAGGTTAATTCTACTCGTTCATCAACGGTCATATCGATTCGTTCCTGAAGCGGAACATCAACCAGATTAGCTTTCAAGAATTCGCGTTTTTCAAGCGATAATTTACGTATGGCCTTGCCCTCGCAAAAACGTCGCAATTCCTTTTCGTTTTCCAGTTGCAAAAAGGGTACTTCCCGCAAGTGGCCTTCATCATCCTTTGCCGCCATCGTGAAGTAACAAGAATTCGTATGCTTAAGCTCTCCAGTTCGCGGCTGCAGCGATTCAACACGTATCCCAACTATCATGGTGGTACGCCCTACATAGTTAACAGAAGCTTTTAAAGAGACCAACTCCCCTACCTCAACAGGATTGAGAAATTCAACACCTTCTACTGCCACAGTAACACAATACGATTGTGCAAACTTCGATGCACATACATAGGCAACTTTATCCATCAGAGATAGCAAAATACCGCCATGCACCTTGCCGCCAAAGTTGGCATAGCTCGGAATCATGAGTTCGGTAATCGTTACCTCAGAATCAGACACTGTCTTTTTATTCATGGTCTAAAAGTAAGATTCAAGACATCTAATCCTGTGAATACTAATTGACAGATGACACATTCTATTCCATCGTCAGAAAATCCACTCATACTGAAAACCTACTCCTCTGGGGGCTTCAGGCTTAGCAGGCCGCAATGCCACAAATCGGTTCATCAGATTTGTACAGTGCAACACAAAGCGATGGCGCTTTCGAGCCAATATACCGATTCGAAGATCTATGACAGCTGTGCCCTTCTGATTCGTTTGACGAAAATGATCCAAACCCGGAATAAACACGGTAAACACAGTATCGACGCGCTCCATGAAACTATAAGCACGCAAACCTGCGCCGAAAAGAATTCCTGATGAATGCTCCAGGTCTACGTTGCATTTTCCCATGTGCCGGTAGCGATACTTCAACAATGGCGAACTAGAGCCTGACTCCACGGTTGCAAATGACTCCACCGCATATTTCACGACATCCTTAAACTTCGAAAGTTCAGGGTGATTATCCGCATCGACCGGGCATGCATAGGTATAACCTGAGGCAACAAAAAGCTTCCACGCTCCCATTGTTCCCTCTGCATTCAATGTTACCTCACCGCCGGCTATGCGCGCATTGGTTACGTTTACACTTTTGAACCCCAACCCGAAAAGCGGATCAGTAACACCTCCCCACTGACCAAAAGTAAACTCGGTCATGTTCTTATAGCGGGTATAGAAGAGAGCCACATCAGCGAAGGCCTGCCATTGCTTGTAGGTGAACTTTCTTTTCACGCCCAACTCATAATTCCAGCCTCGTTCGGGCAACAAGCCCGGGTTTGGATAGACATGTAAAATATCGATATTGTACTTTAAAAATCGCTCAATACCCGAAGGAAAACGGAAGCCTTCGCCGTAGGATGCGCGAATTGACGTTTTGTGCGTGAGGCTATAATTCAATCCATACGATTGTACCGGTTTAGCGGGGGTAACCAGTGTATCGATGCGGAAATATTCATAACGCCAGCCTGCCTGCAATTCAAGTCTTTCCCACGATCGCTGAAACTGCACATAAGCCCCTGCCAAGTTCCCCAAGTGCCGCCCTCCTACACTGCCATCGATAAATATGGTTTGCGAACCGGTTATGCCGGCGCTCATGGCCACATCGAATGGCAGGTTCTTCTTCAATTGATAGTCGCCCGTTATATTATGAGCAATTGGCTCCATGCGATCGTTGAGCGGCTGCGACGTCATGTAATAGCGAACTTTTACGGCATGCCTAATCTGAAAACGATCTGTCCACTTCACCCATGGGTCGAGCGACGTCCATAAATCATTGGTAACCGGGTTGGCACTTGTGCTGAAAGGAAGGTAAGCGCCAGTGGTGTCGTCAGCCCAAAAAAGAAAAAGGCCTTGTTTCTTATAAAGGAAATTGCCATCGAGCCCTACTGAAACTCGACCCTCCTTAAAAAATTTGCGTGTTTTAAAGCTGATACGCGCTCTGCGCTCGCTCTCACCCGTGAGGAAGCCACGCATTTCAAGTGCGTTCGTGCCGAGCACGATGTCCACTCCTTGCTTCGTTGTAAACGCATGTGACGCTGATATACTGCTCTGGTAAGGTGTGCTTTTCCCCCACCACTTTGATGCACTTCCGGCAGGCTCTGCATAAACCATATGGAACGTAGATGCCTTTGTTTGCGTTCTACCTTCAGGATACAGCGTGCGCACTTGAATAACTCCATTGAGTGCCGAGGCTCCATAACTCACCGATGAAGCGCCCTTGGTAACTTCAACCTGATCAACTAATTCGAGAGGCACAAAATTCCACTTGATGTCGTTACGATCACTGGTCATAAGTGGCATATCGTCGACCACCAGTAGCACGCGGCTGCCGGCACCATAGGCGTAGCTGCTGCCACCGCGAATGGAAGCCTGACCATCGAGTATGTTGATACCCGGAAGTCGTTCGATGGCATCGCTGAGGTTGGGGGTTATCTTTCTGGTTAAATCGGCACCGCGAATCACTTCCATGCTTACAGTCAATTTTTCAATTGGCTTTATGTATTTGGTGCCGCTCACCACCATCAAGTTGAGCATGTTTTCCGCAGGTGCCAAGCGTAGCTCGATTGTTTCCCGCCTCTTCACAACAATTTCCTTTTCAAATTTATCGTAGCCGATAAACTCCGCACGCACACGATGAGGCCCCGCATCCATGGATACACATACATTACCTGTTGAATCAGCTTGAGCAGGACGATCATCCAAAAAAACAGCCGCAAATGGAATTGTCTC
>CANIAA010000167.1 GCA_947465255.1 Flavobacteriales bacterium
AATTGCGATGCAGGAAGATTGTTATTGATTACCGTCCATGAGTTGCCATCATCGATGGTGTATTCCAATTTGACCTGATCAACGTTATTGTATGTCCAGGTGATTTCCTGCACGGTAGACGACATCCACATTTCGCCACCATTAGGCGAAGTAATCTCGAGCGTGTCAGGACGACTGTCGTTCATGGAGTAGCCATCCCAAGGGCTTCCCAGGTATTTCGTGGGATTATCGGGCGATGGTTGCTGGATTGGCAACGGCAAATCGCATTGATCGGTGGTGGTTGGAACGTCCACATCCGAAAGACGCAAGAGGATATTACTACCCGCCGCGCTTGGAACCGTCCAGTTGATGTAACGATGCTCTGCGGGCGATGTGCCTATGGTCGTCCAACTTTGTCCGTTGTTGGTTGAATACTGCGCCAATACCGACGCTACACCATTGTATTCCCACTCGATGTATTGAATGGTTCCCGCATCAAACGATTCGCCATCGTTGGGATAGGTTAATACCAATCCAGCAGGGTTGATTACAAAGGTGGTGTTACTGATGTCTTGCACGCTTTCCGGTGAAGCCGATACGCGCATCAAACATTGCGTACTCGGCGTATTGGGTACTTCCCACGCATACTCCAAGGCATCGGCAGGTAGTTGTGAAGCAATGGTCGTCCACGTGCTGCCATTGTCAATGGAGTAAGCGATGTCTACCCACGTCACATCCACATACGACCACTCGATCGTGTAAGTGGAATACGGCTGAAGTGCTTCGCCACCATTAGGAGCAACTACCGTAACCGATGAAGGCAAGGATGTCGACATATCGTAGCCGTCGTAAGGACTGCCGGCATACTTCGTCGGGTTGTCGGGACTTGCTTGTGTGATGGTGATGGTATTGCTCACATCCTGCTTAGTGATGTCTTCGATGTTATAGATGCGCAACAGCACATCGCCCGGCGTGCCCGGTGTATTCCAGTTGGCATAATTATGCGAAGCAGGCGACGTGTTAATGGTATTCCACGTTTGACCATTGTTGGCAGAATACTGCAGAACCACCTGTGCAATGCCTGTTGTAACCCATTCTACGTATTGAATGGTTCCTGTTTGATAGGTATCGGCAATTGGATACAACAATTCAATAGTAGGTTCGGGAATGACGAATGAACCATCGCTTTGATCTTCCGTAAAGTCGAGCGTGCTGATGATGCGAATGAGTGATTGGTTGTTACCGATGGAAGGCACGGTCCAGGTGTATTGCAACGCACTCGAAGGATAATCTTCAATAATGTTGGACCACGTAAGACCGTTGTCGCCGGAGTACTGAATATCGATGTTATCGACGTTGGTGTAGGTCCAACTGATGACTTGCTGTGAGGTAGGCTCCCATTGCTCCCCGCCGTTGGGCGACAGCAGCAACAGGCTTTGCCCGCGCGCGCTGAAGCACGCGCCCAAGAGCAACAACCAACACCCGAGGTATTTCCAATGGTTCATGTGTAACAGTGAATTCGTTGGAAAAGGTTATTCGGCAGTGCGGCAGAGGCGGAAGCCGGCGGGGTTGCCACACCACCATGGCATATTCACCTCTATCCAGTTAATCTCTCCGGCAAGCCAAGTTGTCTCATTAGATAAACCGGAGGCATCTATTGCGCCATTGCCATGCACCGACCGGCTAAAAACAGTACTCGACAATCTTGCATATGGTTCCATAACATTACCCGAAAGCCCCTTTACTCCATAAACCCCCGCACCAAACGTTCCGGAAGCATCAATAACACCTTCCCCACCGCAATTACCGGCATTTCCGTTCGGCGTTTTAGCGCCGTTGAATGCCTTGTGAAACTCTAGATAACTCATGGGGCGAAGTCCGGACCAGTCGGCGTAAGCCATCAAACGATTAACATCGGCGCCAGCGCAAGCCTTATTGGGTGCGGCAGCAAAATACTGCCCTGCCGTTTGCGTAATTGTTGAACCCGCCACCCCCAGTGTGGTGCGTTGTGTTGGGGTGAGACAATTCAAAAAATCTGCATATTGCTGCTCACTCATTTCATATTTGAACATATAGAACGGATAATAACCGGTGGGATAAATTGTGTTCTCAACCATGCCATTGGCATCCAGATCTATTCCTGCGTCTCCCTTTATTCGAACACCAGCAACTCCATCAGCCGAAAGCACGGGAGAAAGTCGTGAATTAATTACCGGAATTTTATTGCCGGGGGCGGCAGAACCTACAGACATACTAAAATCCCCTTGCGGATGATATACCATCTCAATTGCAAATACGCGCACTTCCAATCCTGAGACGGAAGCTAGTCCATCAGCCCCATAGTTCCATCGTAACTGCATGCCATCGGCACTAAAGTTTCCTTGTCCTTCGACAGCGAGCCTGACGAAAGCACCCATTTGATCAGCTGTAGGCTCAATGAGGTTGGGTGTTCCCTCGCCATGATCGAAACCGGTTGGACTCACCTTCGCATGCTGCCATAATCCCTGGGCATTTTTATACTTCATAAATATCCACACAGCATCCCAGTTGACATCGTCTCGCCATGTGTTCCCCCAATTGAGATCAAATTGAACTTGAATGGATTGGCCGGGAATATTGCCCGTGGTAGTTACATTTTGCACAAGCAAGTAATCGATTGGAGATGAAGAATCGTTATAACATGGAGGTAAACTTACTTCATTCGACTCAAGAGTTTCTCCATTTAGTGGACAAGTTGCCAGAAGTGTGAATACGGACACTTCTGAAGCAGAGGGCGTCACGTCAGATAAATCTGACCCGGCAATATTTGTTATCAATATAATTTCATCGAGCGCGACGTTATAACCTGAGATTTTTTCTGTGAAATACCAACGAATGTAACGCGTGCCCGCAGCCGGATTATCCGTAAAAAGTGTGTAGGAAGCGCCAGAAAGTTGGGCCCCGGTGAACGTGTGAAGTGGGGTGAAGGTACTTCCGTCAGCGCTTTCTTCAACGGTGAAGGTACCTTGCCATGAGCTTCCCGAGCCTTGGCCCTTTAGGTAGTATGAAACCGAACTTGGCTCATTGCCAAACTCAACCATCACGTAATCACCCGTGGCATCAAGTCGACAGGACGATCCACTCTGCCCAGAAGAATACCGTGTGATTCCTACACCGAGGTATTCAGTCCAACCCGAGGGTACACTCACATCGAAATTCCATGAAGCTTCCGTATTTTCCGACAATCCCGGAATAGGAATACCGTTGCGAAACCACTGATAATTAAGAATGGCAGGATTATACTCTGTGCTTATACCCTCCGCATAAATATCGGATTGGATATCAATCGGCTCGCACAACACAGGTTGTATAATTTCATTGATTTGTAAACTATATGATGGTAACGAAAGTACCCACTCATTAGAAGTTAGAGTTGCATTGTTGACTGTACATGTTGCAACAAGGGTATAGCTTTCAGGCTCCGAAGATGAAGGATAAACATTCTCCAAAAACACTTCATTTGCTCCTGGAATTGGTGTCCCATTTCGAAACCATTGATAATTGAGAATATCGGGATTGTAGTCGGCACTTTGTCCACCTGTATTTATAATAGAATGCAACACAATTGGCTGACAAAAAATCGGTTGTATACTATCCGAAATTTCCAAACTTAAGGTTTGCATAGAGAAAGTCCACTCATTCGAATTCAACGTTTGATTATTGAGCGGACAAGTTGCAACAAGCATATAGACTTCAGATTCCGACAATGACGGAGATACATTCTCTAACAACATTTGATTTGCTCCAGGAATCGCAACTCCATTTCGAAACCATTGAAAATCTAATCCATTGAAGGAGGAGAACACATATTGATCAATTGTGAGCGATGCATACAGAGATCCAGAATCACAAAAGAATTGTGGTGTAAATCCGTTTATTGACAAACTAACCTGGCTATTCGATCCATAACAATTATTTGAAGACTCAAACATATAGTCGCCTGTAGCCGTGTTTAATGTCAATATGTAATAGCCCGAAGGAATTGGTTCCGGATTTCCGTTATCAGAGTAGATATTACCACTCGGAAAAAATAAATTGCCACCATATGCTCCTGTGTATGGATCATCATTTGTGCTGACATAGGCATAACCTGATAGAAAACCCTCAAGGCTATACTCAGGATCATTCCAAATCATTTCATAAGAGTAGTCCTGATTTGTATCTGTATTATATCCTGAAACCCACGCTTGCTGGCAAAATAGAGGCCCTTGATTAAATAGTGTTGCCAAGCAAAAAAGCGAAACAACTCGCAAGGAGGTATAGAATTTACTCATGTGGTAATTATTTTGTCGAATCAAAGATATACATATTCATTTCGGGAGTATAAGTAACGTGCCGTTTGGATGTCCTGCAATAATTACAAAGCGCCTAACCTCCGCGCGTACTTCGCCTGTCCTACCTCGTACTTCCCACCGGCATAACCGGAATAATTTATAGGTTGTTTATTCCTATCCAACGCCAGAGTTTTGCGCCCGGCTTCAGGAAAAACTCGTAGCGATTCTTTGCTGATGAGCGATTCTAGCTAAAGCACTAAAAGTATGTCAAACATGGTTGTTCGTTCGGACAACTTTCAATACCTTTGTATCGCATGACTGAGCAAAAAATTAGAACAGTCATTTTGTATGAGCACTATTTCGCTGACTTCTTTCAAAAACAAAGACCGAAAGTGAAAGACAAAATTCTCTGGACGATTCGCTTGGTTGAGCGTCAGGAGAGAATACCCGAGGAATACTTCAAACATATTGAAAACACCAAAGGCTTATTCGAAATCAGAGTGCAACACGGCGGCAATGCCTTTCGCATATTCTGCTTCTTTGACAGTAGCAGACTAGTTGTGCTGGGCAATGCCTTCCAAAAGAAGACTCAAAAAACACCGGCACACGAAATAGAACGCGCCTTAAACATCAAAGCCACCTATGAAAAAGAAAACAACCCTCAAAACCCTCGACCGCTTCGTTGAGGAAAACTATGGCAAGCGCGGCACGACCAAGCGCGAAAAGTTTGAGAAGGGATATGAGGAATTTCGACTGGGTGTGCTCATTCAACAAGCACGCATCGAACGCGGCATGACACAAGAACAACTCGCCGAAAAGTGTGGTACCAACAAAGGATACATTTCCAAAATCGAAAACG
>CANIAA010000168.1 GCA_947465255.1 Flavobacteriales bacterium
AATTTTAAGTATAGCTACATGGTCATCGAATGATTTTCGAATCGTAAGTGGCCCCTTTGGACGAAGCAACAAATCGTGACGATAATGAATGTGTATGCCGATTTCAGCCAATGCGGGAAGGTTGGCACTTTCGAACGCGTCAAAGTTTTCCGTGCTGTATTTATGTGTTCGATTGCCACGGAAGAGTTTCGATTGAAATAGTACACAAACCTCTTGAATGATGGGGACGCCGTTTTCATTGCCCGACGCAATCTCAATCGCAGTAATGAGATTTTCCTTGCCGTCTGTCCGGATTTGACCAATAGGTAGCTGTGACCCGGTGAATATGACAGGTTTAGCAACGTTTTGCAACATGAAGCTAAGCGCAGATGCACTGAAGGCCATGGTATCAGTGCCGTGCAGAATAACGAAGCCGTCGTAATGATTGTAATTTACCTCAACCATTTGCGCCATGCGTTGCCATGATTCGATGTTCACATCCGATGAATCGATAGGCTCATCGAATGAGACCGCTTCTATGTTACAGTCGAAGCGACGTAACTCAGGCACGTGCACGCGAAGCTGCGCAAAGTCAAATGGAATCAGGCTGCCGCTTTCGGGGTCTTCCATCATGCCAATGGTTCCGCCGGTGTAAATAAGCAGTATGGATTGCGGTGATTTCATAGGGCAAATATGGTCAATTTCAATGGGAGTGAGAGTTATGCATGAAGTCGAAACAGGGCTACGGCATTGGCCGTTGTAATGGCAGCTGCATCATGCAGCGGCATTTCCTTTACTTCTGCCAGTTTCTCTGCAACAAATTTTACATAGGCACTCTCGTTTCGCTTCCCCCGATAGGGTTTTGGTGTCAGAAAGGGGGAGTCTGTTTCGAGTATAATAGATTCCATTGGTATGTCTTTCACTACTTGCGCCAAACCGCTCTTCTCGTATGTCAACACTCCACCTAGCCCTATCAGGAAGCCACCGTATTCCATGATTTTATGGGCTTGTTCAAGGCTGCCCGTGAAGCAATGAAATACACCTCTGAGTTTGTCATCGTTCAAGCGATCGAGTACTTCGAAAATTTCGTTGAAAGAATCGCGTGCGTGAATGACGATTGGAAGGTTCATACGTTTAGCCCACTCTATCTGAATTTCAAACGATGTGATTTGATTGTGGAGTGTGCTTTTATCCCAATAGAGATCGATACCTGTTTCTCCTACAGCGACATACTTGCGTTGAGCGAACAACAGCTCCATTTCCTTCAACACGCTAAGAAAATCCTCTTTTACATCGCAAGGATGAAGCCCCATCATTGGAAAGCAGTTTTCCGGGAAGGCATCGCACAGTGCATGCATTCCGACAATGCTTTCCTTATCTATGTTGGGCAAAAGCATCCTCTTCACGCCCGCCTCGATAGCCCGTCCGACCATGATATGGCGGTCTTCATCAAAGGCTTCGAGGTAGAGGTGTGTGTGTGTGTCGATGAGTTCGAAGTTCATGGGGCAAACTTACTTCGACTACGCTAACCTCGACTTCGCTCGGTTACCGTTTCGCTAGATTCCCTCGTACTTCGTCCCTCGTCCCTCGTCCTTTTTAATTAGTATTTTCACCCCCAAAACGTTTCCTATGGCAGAAACCACAAAAGCACGCTCGGTGCAAATAACTCCGCCTGCTAAGCTTACCGGACTTAAGCTACACGCTTTGCCGGGTAAGGCAGCAGGTGTGGGAGCAGTCACCGTCTCCATGCAGCATATCGCTCATGAAATAGGCCTATGGAAGGGCTTGCAAGTGCTCGCTAAGCTGAATCAGCGTGATGGATTTGATTGTCCGGGTTGTGCCTGGCCGGAGCCTGCTCATCGATCGAAGTTGGGTGAGTATTGCGAGAATGGTGCGAAGGCTGTTGCCGAAGAAGCAACACAGTTTCGATGCGACCCTGCGTTTTTCGCCAAGCACAGTGTAGAAGAAATGAGTGGCTGGAGCGATTATGAAATTGGCAAGAGCGGACGAATTACTCAGCCCATGTATTTGGCAGCGGGTAAGTCGCATTATGAGCTCATAGATTGGGAGAAGGCTTACCAAATGATTGCGAGTGAATTGAAACTTATTACTCCCGATGAAGCCGTGTTTTACACATCGGGGCGAACGAGTAATGAGGCTGCTTTTCTTTATCAGTTGTTGGTTCGCACATATGGCACCAACAATTTACCTGACTGTTCTAATATGTGCCATGAAAGCAGTGGTGTTGGTTTAGGTGAAACCATTGGAATAGGAAAGGGAACAGTTACCCTCGAAGATATTTACGACGCTGAAGTTGTTCTGGTCATTGGACAGAACCCCGGAACTAATCATCCGCGCATGCTATCGGCTTTGCAGAAGTGCAAGCAACGCGGTGGTAAGGTGGTGCACATTAATCCACTGCCCGAGGCTGGCACAACGAAATTCGTGGATCCCCAAAGTCCATTGGATGTGTTGAAGGGCGGCACTAAAATCGCCGATTACTTTCTGCAGGTGAAAATCGGCGGCGACATCGCTCTTTTCAAATTGCTCATGTATGAAATGATGAAGGCCGAGCAACGCGAACCGGGTAGCGTGTTCGATCACGATTTCATTCATTCACAAACGCTCGAGTATGATGCATTCATCTCAGAGCTCAAGCAACTCAATCGTGAGCGTGCGCTTCGCGATTGTGGCATTGAAGAATCTTTGGTGAAGGAGGTGGCTCAGCTGCTTATCCAACACAATCGCTTTATTTCTTGCTGGGCCATGGGACTAACGCAGCATAAGCATGCAGTAAACAACATCCGCGAAGTCGTGAATATGCATTTGTTGCGGGGGGCAGTAGGGAAGAAGGGAGCAGGATTGTGCCCTGTTCGCGGACACTCCAATGTGCAAGGCGACCGCACCATGGGTATTTACGAAAAGCCGAAGCCTGAGTTTTTAGATAACCTGGATCGGTATTTCAATATAGAATCTCCCCGCGCTCACGGCTATGATACCGTCGAGGCGATTGAAGCCATGAACGAAGGAAAGGTGAAGGTCTTCATGGCTATGGGGGGTAATTTTATTTCTGCCACGCCCGACAGTGAATTCACGGGCAAGGCCATGCAGAAGGTGAAGCTCACCGTGCAGGTCTCTACAAAACTGAACCGCGCACATTTGGTAACGGGTGAAAGCGCGCTTATACTCCCTTGCCTTGGTCGCACGGAGAAGGACATGCAAATAGGTGGCGAACAATTCGTGACCGTAGAAAATTCGATGGGTGTAGTTTCTTCGTCGCGCGGAAATATGTTACCTGCCTCTCCTCATCTGAAAAGCGAGGCGGCTATCGTTTGCGAGCTTGCTCACGTTTTATTCGATGCAGGCAAACCGATTGACTGGTTGGCGGCACGCGACAATTATGACATTGTTCGCAGTCACATCGAAGGTGTTATTCCGGGCTTTGAAAATTACAATACACGCGTTCGTCAGCCCGATGGATTCTATCTGCCGAATGGTCCACGTGAAGGTCGCTTCACAACGGCGAGCGGTAAGGCGCTATTCACATTAAATGAACTGCCTTCTATCGATGTCCGTCCCGGTCATTTGGTGATGATGACCATTCGCAGCCATGATCAGTACAACACTACAATCTATGGCCTCGACGATCGTTATCGAGGCATTCGCAATGAGCGTCGCGTTGTGCTGATGAATGAACAAGACATGGCTGATCTATATTTAAAGGAACGTGAGTTGGTCAATCTCGAGGGTGATTATAACGGAGTCACGCGCAAAGCGGAGCAATTCCATGTTGTCAAGTTTGATATTCCTCGCGGATGCTGTGCAACTTATTTTCCGGAAACCAATTGTCTTGTGCCAATTGATAGCTATGCTGATCGAAGCAAAACACCGGTGAGTAAATTCATTGAGATTAGAATCGAAAAGCGAACGAATGGCTAGTCGCTACTTCTGGATTACGCTTGCGTGCGCTTGTTTGGTGTCGTGGTTTTACTTCGGCGACATATGGCGTGCTCCCGATTCTTATCTGTTCACTTCCTCCGGCGATGGTCTGCAGGGATACTATCAGACTGCCTGGCATGTGCGTTACGATAGTTCTGATTGGCAGCAGCAATCGCTCAATTACCCTTTTGGAGAAAGTGTTTTTTTCACCGGTGGTCAGCCAATTCTGAGCAATAGTGCTCGTGTGTTGGGAATAACTGACGGAATGATTGGCGTATCGAATGTGTTTTTATTGAGCAGTGGGATATTCTCAACACTGTTGGTTTTTCTTATATTCTCTCGTTTCGGACTTCCGGGTCCTTATGCATGCCTTTACAGCACCGGACTAGTCATGTTGTCGCAGCAATGGGAAAGACTGAGTGGACATTTTGCGCTGTCAGTGATGTGGGCAATTCCGATGCTTTTGTGGATGTTCTTTCGCTATTTCGAAGGATTAAAGGATTCTCCGGCAAAGAATAGATACCGTGCAATTGGCATTGCCATTGCCTTGTTCATTTTGGGGTTGATTCAGTTGTATTATCTCTTTTTTGCTGCAGTGCTTATGGCTGCATTTACCCTGGTGTATTTGCTACGTTCACAGATAACACGCAAGCTGCAATTCTTGATACAGTCAGCACTCATTTTTCTGCTCCCATTTGTTCTCTTACAAACCTTGATGTTAGCCAGCAGCGATGTTACGGATAGAACCGCCATACCATGGGGCTTTCTGGTGTATCGCTCTTCGCTATTGAGCTATCTCTATCCTTTCGGAATGCCTTACGAACATTGGTTCGCTGCCATGAAGCCCTCTTCCTCACTGGAGTGGGAGGGGTTGGCCTTCATAGGCCTTTCAACCATTATGGCATTGATTATTGCCGGATTATTCGCATTGAGAGAGCGAATCGGTAAGCGAAATGCGAATCCGGTTTCGGCTGATTTTTCCGCTTTATCAGCCTTGGCGGTTGCATTTGCCTGCTGTGTTCTCGTATCAATGGCATTCCCGTTCAATGTCGGGTTTGAAACGATGCTTTATCAATTAGGCTCCGTTCAGCAGTTCAGAGGTATTGGACGCTTTGCGTTTGTGGCTTTTTACCCGGTGGTCATTTTTGCGGTTGTTGTTTTGTTTCGTGCAAT
>CANIAA010000169.1 GCA_947465255.1 Flavobacteriales bacterium
CACCGGCCCATTGGCGGCGGTGTTGCTTCTGCTTTTGTGTAGTGCCCTCATCTCAAGCAGTGAGGTTGCGATGTTTTCGCTCACTCCTGCTCAAAAGGTTGACTTATCGAACTCCAAGAATGGATCTGATCAGCGTATTTTGGAGTTACTTGAAACACCTGATCGCGAGAAAGGTCCGAAACGATTGCTGGCCACCATTCTCATTGCAAACAATGCGGTGAACATTGCCATTGTATTGCTCTCCTCTCAGATTACGGCCGGGTTCTTTGCCGATGGAACGTACCCTGAATGGTTGCAAACCATGATTGATGTCGTGGCCATCACCTTTGTGATCGTTCTTTTCGGTGAAGTAATTCCGAAAGTGTACGCTACCGGAAATAATCTGCAAGTGGCTCGGTTCATGGCCTTGCCGCTGGAGTTTATTCGCCGGTTGTGCAGCCCGCTCACGTGGTTTTTGATGCGCTCATCATCTCTCCTTGAAACGCGCTTGAAGAACAAAGTGCGCAGCAATATTTCGGTAGATGAACTCGGGCATGCGCTCGAGTTGACAGCCGACGATGGTCGTACGGAAGAGGAACACAAAATTCTCGAAGGCATTGTGACCTTCGGTGGAAAGGAAGCAGCACAGATTATGACGCCGCGCACCGACATTGTGTTCTTATCGATTGACCAATCGTTTCAAGAAGTGCTTGCCATCGTGCTGGAAAAGGGCTATTCGCGTATGCCGGTCATCAAAGATTCGAGCGATGAAATAGCAGGATTCCTTTTCATCAAAGATTTGTTACCACATATCGAGAAGACAGAATTTGATTGGCAGTCGCTCATCATGCAGCCTTTCTATGTGCCGGAGAACAAAATGATCGACGACTTGCTGCAAGAGTTTCAGCAGAACAAAATACACCTTGCCATTGTCGTGGATGAATATGGCGGTACCTCCGGACTCGTAACGCTGGAAGATATTCTGGAAGAAATTGTAGGGGAAATCAAGGATGAATTTGATGAGGAAGACTTGCATTATTCCAAGCTCGACGACTATACGTATGTAGTGGAAGGAAAAACACCCCTGGTGGACTTGTACAAAATTCTCGGTATCGATGGAGAAATTTTCGAAGAGCAGCGCGGCGACAGCAGCACGATTGCCGGCTTCATGCTCGAGCAATCAGGCCGATTGCTGGAGCGTGGCGATTCCGTTGACTTTAACGGATATTCTTTGTTTGTTGAAGCTGCTGATAAGCGTAAAATTAAGCGAGTGAAGGTTACGCTGCCGCGTCAATAGTTTCGTTGGCGTCAGTAGCGGCTCCAAGACCAATTCCGGTATTTATTGAAAAAACTGCTGTTTCCTTTTTGGGAAACTGTATATTTGTTCTTCAACAACGTTGAAACCTCACTTTGAAATAGCTTTTTTGCCTCAGGCTGTCGATTTCATGGAAAAGCTCCCAGACAAGGCACGCGAAAAGGTGTACTACAACATCAAGAAATCACAGTTTGTGCGCGACGAAGAGTTGCTAAAAAAGTTAAACGACTTTATATGGGAGTTCCGAACGTTGCACAATGGAATCGCATATCGGCTTTTTGCCTTTTGGGATAAATCAAGTGGAAAGGACACACTTGTTTTAGCGACTCACGGCTTCATTAAAAAGAAGCAGAAGACACCTGTCAATGAAATTCGTAAAGCAGAGGAGATTAGAATTGCGTACTTGAAGAATAGAGAAATAACGAAATAGCCATGGCAAGCAATAAATTCAAAACGACTTCATTGGATCAAATGCTCGATAAGCATTTGGGTAAGACAGGAACACCACGAAGGGATAAGTTTGAAAGTGAACTCAGGGTAGATTTGCTCGGCCAGGCCATCAAGCAAGTACGACAGGAATTGAATTTAACCCAGGAACAATTGGGTGAAATGGTGGGTGTGCAAAAAGCGCAAATTTCCAAAATAGAGAACAGTGCGAAGAGTGCGCGTTTGGAAACTATTCTTAAAGTTTTTGAAGCGATGGGAGCGAAGGTTAACTTCAATGTTGAGATCAATAAAAAACGACTTGCCTTTTAAGTACAGGATGATGCTGAAGATGTGTGACAGGCCTTCTCAACCCATTTGATTATTATGAAAAAGAAAATACTCTTGTTTGCTGGTTTTGTCTGCCTCGCTGCATGTGGTTGGTGGTGGTTCGGTATGGATGAGACAAGCGTACCGAAGCCGCGTGCTTACTTTCGAATAGACCTTCCCGAGAAGGAGTATCGCAGTTACGAATCGGTGTGTCCGATGAATCTGGAAGTGTCGACTGCTGCGCAGATTGAAGTGTTTCGCGACAGACAGTCGGCCGATTCATGTTGGTTTAACATCTATTATCCACGTTACAATGCACGTGTGCACTGCACTTACATCGCGGTCGGTAATCGATTCAATGAGCTGGTGAATGACGCCTACGGATTTGCTGCAAAACACGAAATGAAAGCCTCGGGTTTGCGCAGAATGATGGTGAGTGATTCCACGCGCGATGTGCATGGCATCATCTACGACATTGAAGGAGACGCCGCTTCGAACGTACAGTTTTTTCTGACCGACAGCACTCGGCACTTCTTGCGAGGTGCATTGTATTTCTTCAATGCACCGAATCCGGACTCTATTGCGCCGGTGCTCGATTTTGTGCGCGGCGACATTGACCGCATCGCACAAACCTTGGTGTGGCGCTGATTAGCGCGCTATCCAGCGCACGAAGAGCACAACAAGGCAAATCAAAAACATGAGAATCGAGATTTTGTTGATGCCGTGCATGAAGCGCAGGTTCAGATCCACTTTCTCACGCTTGAACAGGTTGCGCGGGTCGAGGTAGTACAGAATTTTTTGGAGGAACATATTCAAATGTAAGGAGTGGTTAGCTACACACGGCAATCATGGATATTTCCACTTTGCAGCTTTTGGGTAAACTCGCCACCTGAACGGTTTCGCGCGCCGGGAACTCGCCCGTGAAGTAGCGCGCATACACCGCATTCACTTTCGGAAAGTCGCCCATGTCGGCAAGGAAAATCGATGTCTTCACCACGGCCGAAAAATCGACACCTGCTGCCTTCAACACTGCCTGCATGTTTTGCATCACGAGTTCGGTTTCTGCTTCTACTTCGAGCGGTGTGTATTCCTGTGTTGCAGGATTAATAGCGATTTGTCCGCTGGTGTAGAGCATGCCGCCGGCTTTCACAGCTTGAGAGTATGGCCCGATGGGGAGTGGAGCGTGTTCGGTTTGGATGATGTGTTTCATGGGAGCAAGGTAAATGCGTTTTAACCGCAAAGGCGCAAAGAACGCAGAGTTTTTTGATCTCCTGTCGCTGCTTTAGCACCATGGTTCTTTTTTATAAACCGCAGAGGCGCAGAGAGCGCAGAGAAATATTTCTTTGCGAACTCTGCGCCTTTGCGGTTCAATCCATTATCCAAAGAATGTGAATGCCCCGCGTGAATCGCTTCTCGCCTTATTTTTGACCTATGTCCAAAACGCGCATTTTTTCGTTGTTGAGTATCGCCGTGCTCATGATGGCTTTCGCCCCGGCGCCTCCCTCTTATAAAGTGGCCGTGTTGAAATACAAAGGCGGTGGCGACTATTATTCGAACCCCACCAGCGTCCCGAATCTGGTCGATTTTGCCAATCGAAATCTCTCTACCAACATCGATAAGGATGTGCCTTACATCGAAGTGGGTAATCCGGAGATCATCAATTTTCCGTTTGTGCACATGACTGGGCACGGTAATGTGGTGTTCAGTGCATCGGATGCGAGCAACTTGCGCAACTACTTGCTGGGAGGCGGTTTTCTGCACATATCCGACAACTTCGGGATGGACAAATTCGTGCGCAAGGAGATGAAGAAGGTATTTCCGGAACTTGAGTTTATTGAGCTTCCGTTTAGCCATCCCATTTATCACCAGACGTACGATTTCCCGAATGGCTTGCCTAAGATTCACGAGCACGAGAAGAAGGCGCCGCAGGGGTTTGGTCTCATGTGGGAAGGAAGGCTTGTGTGCTTCTACGATTATGAGTGCGACCTCGGCGATGGATGGGAAGACTTTGAAGTACACAAAGATTCCGACGAGGCACGCACCAAGGCGCTTAAGATGGGCGCCAATATTCTGCAGTACGTCCTCATGGGCGGTGAGGAGTAATTTTTTAACCGCATTTTTTCCTAACCGCAGAGGCGCAGAGAATGCAGAGAGAAATTACCCTTTGCTTTCTTTGCGCCTCAACGGTTGATAATCATACACAGCAGAGCACTCCCTTGGAAAAATTCGCCGGTTTATCCTTCACTGAACTCAAGTCGTTTCTCGACGAGAAGTACGACCAGTTCAATGTATCGGCGTTTATCGATGACGACCCCGTTTCCATTCCGCATCGATATACAAGTAAGGCCGACATAGAGATTGCTGCTTTCTTAACGGCTACCATCAGCTGGGGCAACCGTAAGGCTATTCTCAAGAGCGCTAACCGCATGATTGAGTTGATGGACGATGCTCCTTATGACTTCGTGATGAATTTCTCGCCGCGCGATGCCAAGGCTCTGAAGGGTTTTGTACATCGCACATTCAACGCCGAAGACCTTGCTGACTTTATTCGGGCCTTAAAAAGTTTGTATGAAGAGCAGGCTTCGATGGAGTATTTCTTCGCTCAATCTATCGCGACGAACGGCAACACAGCGCCGGCCATCTCAGCGTTCAAGCAACGATTTTTCAGTGCGCCTCATTCCGCTCGTTCCGAAAAGCATGTGTCGGATCCGATGTCAGGTTCTTCCGCCAAGCGCATCAACATGTTTTTGCGGTGGATGGTGCGGAAGGATAATAACGCCGTTGACTTCGGTATCTGGAAAAACATTGCGCCTGCGCATTTGTCAATTCCGCTCGATGTGCATTCGGGCAATGTGGCGCGACAACTCGGCATGCTCACGCGCAAACAAAATGACGCTCGCGCGGTGGAAGAGTTGGATTCTGTGTTGCGCAAACTCGACCCGGCTGATCCCGTGAAGTATGATTATGCGTTGTTTGGGTTGGGGGCGATTGA
>CANIAA010000170.1 GCA_947465255.1 Flavobacteriales bacterium
AATATTATAATGCCACCGGGAACGAATTGGGCCGATGTAGCCGACTTGAATTTCGATAATACGGGTATGCGCGACGCCATGATAGATGCTATGAAGTATTGGGTTCTGGAGGCCAATGTCGATGGCTTTCGATGTGATTATGCTGATGGTGTTCCATACTACTTCTGGTCTCAGGCCATTGCGGCGTTGCGATCCATTCCCAATCGAAATTTGATTATGCTCGCCGAGGGAGATCGTACCGATCATTTTGAAGCCGGTTTCGATATGACTTTTGCCTGGGACTTTTACACAGGGTTGAAGAACGTATTCGCAGGTCAGCCGGCTTTTACCCTCAACGCAATAAGTAGCAACGAGTACGCGCAAGTGCCTGCCGGTAAGCACAAGTTGCGATTCACCACCAATCATGATCAGTCGGCGTGGGAGGCTGCGCCACCAACTTTGTTTGGTGGGGTTGACGGTGCCACAGCAGCAACGGTGGCCATGACTTTTATGAACGGTGTGCCGCTCATTTACACCGGGCAGGAAACAGGACGCGCAACAACGACTCCTTTCTTCTCCAATTCACCCATCGACTGGACAGCTAACATCAGTATGGTTAATGATTATCGCGAAGTGTACAGTGTTTATGAGTCGAGTGACGCAGCCAGGAAGGGCACTTCGATGCTGTATGCAGCGAATGATGCGTTGATAGTTGAGCGAGTTTACAACGGCGAACATTTATTGGTCATCGTCAATGTGCGTAACTCAAATGTTTCCATTCCGATGCCTTCCGTTTTGCAGAATACGGCTTGGACAGAGGCTAGCACAGGGGCAACCGAGTTCATTGGAACTACCATGGGCATGATGCCTTATCAATACAAGATCATGCGCTACATCGAGTAGTTGTGATATGTTTTCGTAGAGTCAATGGAAGATGGTTGTACTAAGAGATATAGTAATTCGAGCATTCGAACGTTCCGGGGTTTTCACGCAACCTGTTTACATGAGGAGAATGATTGCTTAATACAGAGCTAACAAGAATGCGCCTCAAGGCGTTTTTCTTTTTTTTATCATAACGACTTCTACACATTAATCTTTCGTGGGTGTTGCAGGTTTGCAGCCAACTATGAAATACCTATCCACGATCTGTCTTGTTTTTCTAGCAGTCACTGTATCAGCACAAGCGGGATTGCAAGGAATTTTGGTTGAACCTTATTATGTCACAAGTAAGGATGACACCAAGGCTTTTAATTCGAGTGGCGCTTTGGAGGAGGGTTCTGTCACTTATCGTATCTATGTCGATTTGGAGCCGGGGTATCGTTTTCAAGCGGCTTATGGTTCGCCGGAGCATCCTTTGGTGATTTCGAGTGATTGTGTTTTCTTTAATCATAACCACTCCGGAAATACCTACCCGAACATTATTCCTGAACGCGATCTTGCTCGTGATATCGTTTTGCTCGACTCATGGGTCACCGCCGGTGCTGCAACCGAGAATCATATCGGTGTGCCCCGTAAAAACGATTTCCTCGCTAAAGATGGTTTGTTGCGTTTCAAGGATGGATTCCTCCGAAATACAGTGAAACTTTCAGAGGATGATTTAGGGCCCTTAACCCTGACCCTGGAAGATTGCGATGGCTTGGCACGCACACAAAGTTTACCTGTGACGACCATCTATAACATGGATTCGTTGGGTTATGCCATGAGCAGTGTATCTCGTGCAAAGCGTTTGTATGTCGAAAATGGCGCATGGGCATGTATGGGTAAGGGAGCCTTGGGTGCCGATTCGCTCTCGGGAAACCACGTTTTAATCGCTCAAGTTACTACCGCAGGTAAACTCGATTACAAATTGAATATCATGATTGGAACCCCTGAAGGGAAGTCGATTCAGTATGTATATGGAAATCCCCAGGACCGTGAGATTTTACATCCGGCATTGGTTGGTGAGTTTGTGTGGAAGGCTCAATCGTCAAAGGGAAGAAAGTCGGGTAAGAAGAAGAACAAGAAACAATCATAACCATTGCAGAACCATCGAAACATGAATGCTCGTTTCATTCCTTATGCATGTGCTTTAGCACTCTTGCTCCTTTTTGCATGTCCAACTGTATATGCTCAGGGTAAATTCAGCGGACGAATTTCGGACGCGCAAGGAGAACCCATGTTTGGTGTGGTGGTTGTCGATACGAATGATTACAGCATCATCGGTCAAAGCGATTTTGACGGTTTGTTCTCTATCACCATACCGGATTCAAAGGCGCATATCTTCAAGTTGAGTTTATTGGGGTACGAAGAAATTATTGAGTCTGTAGTAATCACCGGCGGTCAGGTTTTAAACAAGGAGTTTACCATGTTTGAGAAATCGCTTATCAGCAATGAAGTAAAGATTGAAGCGAAAGCTGTTCGTTCAGCCGACACATACATGGAGAAGATAAAGATGAACTCCACAACATCCTTGGATTACATCTCCTCAGCGACAATTAAGAAAACAGGTGATAGCAATGTGTTGAATGCCGTGGCTCGTGTTTCCGGTGTTTCAACAAGTGGTGGACTTATTACAGTGCGTGGTATTGGTGACCGTTATGTGAAAACGATGCTCAACGGAAGCAGAATCCCAACGCTTGATCCACTTACTAACAACATAAAGCTCGACATCTTCCCGGCAAGTTTGGTAGATAATATTGTAATCACCAAAACGGCGAGTCCCGATTTACCAGGCGATTGGTCAGGGGCGTATATATCGGTTGAAACGAAGGATTATCCGGATCAGCTAACCGTCAATGTGGAGAGCCAGTTTGGTTACAATCCGCAGTTTACATTTCAGGATTTCGTTACTTCCGAGCGAAGCGCTACCGACTGGTTGGGATATGATAACGGTCTTCGCACGCGCACAGGAAATGATATTATTGCGCCTAATGTGAATCCATCCAGTTATCAAGAATTGGTGGCTTTGGGCTTGGGTGATTATTATAACTCAATGGGTATTACCGGTTGGACAGACGGAAACACATTAGCTAATAACTACTTTAGGATGGGGCTCGTGCAACTTGGGTTGTTGCCGGCAGCACTCGTGAATGATCAAACAGCCTATCAAGAGGCGTTAGCGGCGTACAACACGATTTATAAGCCCCAGGCTTATCGCGTAATTAATCCAAACAACACAGATTACAACAATGGGTTTTCGAATAACTGGACCACGAAGTTCATGAAGGCGCCATTATCGTTTTCACAGAATGCAAGCTTTGGAGATCAGCGCACGTTGTTTGGAAGACCGCTTGGTTTTTTTGTTGGAATCCGATATGGTAATAGCTATCGCTATGACCCCGATGGTATCTCTCAGCGTATTCTGAACGAAGAACAGGGATATCGAGTTGAAACGTCTGACCAGACTTTGATGAGCCGTGAGACTCATTCATGGAGTGGACTTTTGAATTTGGCGTATAAGCTGAACGAGAATAACAAACTCTCTCTCTTATTCATGCCGAATATTATCGGAAACAATGATGTGGCTGCCTTTACGAATGTTCCTCGAGTAGAAAATGGGGTAATCCTTGATGACGAATTGACGTCGCGAAGAAACATATTCTACGAACAACGCAAGCAGCTCATTTATCAGTTTTCTTCGAGTCATTTTATTCCTACCCATAAGATAAAAATTGAGAGCTCAGCATCGTATACAGATGGTTCTTCTGTAGCACCGGACTTTCGTACAACGGAGTATTCATTTTTTAGACAGGACCCGAACAGCATCGGTTTTTATCCTACGGTTGGAGATGGTATACGTCGATTCTACAGATACCTGGATGAAAACTTGCTCGATGCACGCATCAGTGCAGAGATACCGTTGAGTAATGAGGCAGGCAAGGAAGCTAATAAGCTCAAGATTGGTGGAGCAACACTCTATAATTATCGGAAAATTGATAATGAAGAGTATCGAGTGTTTTTGGGTAATGGAGCTGTGCCTATTCTTCAGTCAACCGACATAGACGGCTATATGCTCGATCGTTTTACGATGACCGATAGTCTTATCGATTTCTATTATGTGTCGATGGATGAAGATCGCAACCACAGCTTCGGACATAGTAGAGTAGACGCAGGGTTTGCAATGCTGACCTATGACATAACTCCTTCATTGAAGTTTTCAGGAGGAGCGAGAGTAGAGCATACAGCCATTTTCACGGATGTAGATAAGTTCTACAGGGAAGGCTATGTGCGTGATGATCCGCGCAGGGCGAATGTGACGAATTTTCCAAACGTGAATGCGGTCGATATGAATGAGTGGGATTTTCTTCCCAGTGGTAGTTTGATTTATAAGTTGCAAACGGAGAAGTTGGAAAGAGTCAATCTGCGCTTGAACTATAGCCGATCGTTGGCACGCCCAAGTATTCGAGAGCTGAATGATGCAGCTATTTTGGATAATGAATTTCGCCAGTTCATTTATGGTAACTCTGATTTGAAGATTGCTGAAATTTCGAACTATGACTTTCGCGCAGAGACATACTTTAAGAATGGCGATAATTTATCGGCAAGTGTATTCTACAAGGACTTCACAAATCACATTGAAATGGGATTTGGTAATGTCGGTATTACATGGGAGAATGTACCCGAGTCGAGCGTAGTAGGTGTCGAGCTCGAAGGGAAGAAGGATATCGGAAAGCATCTGGAGTTCCGCGGCAATGTTACGCTTGTTAAGTCTGAATCTCAGTTCGTGCGCAAGGACTTCAGTATTGTCGATGGAAAGAAATTCTATTTGCCCATCGATACCATTTATCGCCCCATGTTCGGTCAGGCGCCTTACCTTATAAATGCAATGCTTTCGTACAAGGCCGATTCACTTGGACTTACAGCAACCTTGAGTTACAATGTGCAAGGTGAGCGCCTTGTAATTACAGGTGCTTTCAAGGGATGGGCTGACGTGTATGAACTCCCTCGCCATTTGCTGGATTTTAAAGTGTCTAAGAAACTGGGTGATCACGTTACGGCTAGTCTTACTGT
>CANIAA010000171.1 GCA_947465255.1 Flavobacteriales bacterium
AGGTTTACCGACCGAATCACGCCTGGCGGCCTTGGAAGTGTATCCGAACCCGAACACGGGACAGTTTACCGTCCGCACTTCTGAATCGGGCAGCTATCAATTGCTCAATGGCCTTGGCCAAGTAATAGAAGACTTTACACTCGGCGGTACTCAACCCATGAGCAAAGATGTTCAAGGTTTGAGCGTCGGAGTGTACTTCATCCGCAACATGCAAGATGGTGCGGTGCTGCGAGTGGTGGTAGCGGAGTAGTGGCGAGTGACGAATGGCGATTGGCTGAATGCTTAATCTCAATAGCGTATTGTATCTTTTTAAAAATCAAAAAGGCCTGTTTTGTTTGTTTCAAAGCCGGCCTTTTTATTCGTCAATCGACATTTGCCATTCGCCATTAATTTTGCAACATGCAATTCAACCGTGGCGATCGTGTAAAGTTTCTGAATGATTCCGGAGAAGGAATCGTGGTTGCTTTTCCTTCCAAAGGATGGATATTGGTGGAAGACAGAGAGGGATTCACCTATGAGCACAGGGAAGATGAGCTCGTTCTTGTCGGCAATCGCTTGAAGGAAGAGGAGAAGTACGACACCACGCAGCCGGATATTGTGGACGTGGTGGAGCGCAACATCGACCGCAATTTTGCACGCAAGGCTGCCGCAGAGTTTAAGGTTCTATACAAAAACAAAGATGCCTCCAACGTCAAAAGAAAGGGGGAGGTCATGGAGATTGATCTCCATATTCACGAGTTGCTCGACACTCATTCAGGCATGTCGAACAGTGAAATCATTGCCATTCAGCTGGAGCATTTTGAGCGAACGCTGCGCATTGCAGAGAATAAGAAAATGCAGCGTGTAGTGTACATTCATGGCATAGGCCAGGGTGTGCTTCGCGCTGAAATCCGCAAGATGCTGCATCAATACTATCCACATTGCGAGTTCATGGATGCGCCCTACGCGCATTATGGATATGGCGCAACGGAGGTGAGGATAAGGCCCAACCTTCGATAAGTGAATAGTGAATAGTGATTAGTAAATAGTGACTAGTAACTAGTAAGTAACTAATCACTATTTACTAATCACTAGTCACTAGTCACTAATCACTAGTCACTAGTCACTAATCACTAGTCATTCGTCACTTGTCATTCGTCATTTGTAAACAAAAAGGGCCGCCATTTGGCAGCCCTTTCAATTTTGTAGTTAAGGTGTGATTATTCAATCACCACTTTGCGTGTAGCAGTTTGATTGCCACGCACAACTTGCAACTGGTAGATGCCTGCTGCGAGGTTCGCAACATTCAAGCGGTGTGTATTTGAGCCTGAAGTGCTATTGATGTTTTCATTCAGGATAACACGTCCTGTCTGATCCAATAATTGAAGAATCATGCTTGCATTGATTTGACTGGTGTAAGAAATAGTCAAATCGGTAGTCGCAGGATTTGGATAGAATTCCATGTTTGAAACATCAGCCAATTCGTTGATACCTGCAACAATTGCTTGCACCTCAACGCGGTCGCTTGCACAAGAGAAGTCAGGTGCTTGAACGTTCCAATCATAGAAATAGTAGTAGTAGTTGTCGGTATCGCCGCCGCTTACATTCGTATTGGTGATTGTTACAAGGTCACCGATTTGGAATGGAAATGCGAATGGGGTTGACAGATCTTTGTCGCGCCACAGCAATGGATTATTGCCTACCAAACGCAAACCATAACCTGTTCCGGCAGGAACAAAGAAGTTAAGTGTAACAACGGACTCACCATCAGGAATGGTGAAGGTGCCCGTAGCAATGGTAGCACCGGAAGCGTCTACTACCGCGATAGTGCGGTCTGCTGCTCCATCGGCAAATACTTTAACCGAGTTGATGATAACATCTTCATTAGCCTCGAACAACAAGTAGAATGATGAGTTTGGCTGATATTGTCCATCACCATTTTGTGTTTGCTCCAACTTACCGCCCGCTGCTGTAGCACCTGGTGTGGTGTTAGCGTCTTCAACCCAATAAGAAGTTGTAGCGCTAAGAGCCGGAGTAGTAAAGCTATTTCCGGTGGCGATCGGTGTATTGGATGTTGCAGAAGTATACCACTGTACGTTGGTTCCGCCCCAAACAGTAAACGTTGCTGTTTCACCGGCATTGATGCTTATGTTCGATAGTGTAGGAACGGCCGGGGTTACGGATACCTCAATCATAACCGGTTGTGAAGTGCTTTCACCGCACTGACCGATAACTTCAACCGTATATGAACCCGCTTCTGTTACTTCAATTGCTTGCGTGGTTGCACCGGTGCTCCACAAATAAGTTACACCTTGGTTTGCAGTTAGAGTTACGGAAGAGTTGTCACAGATATGAGTATCGCCGCCGGCAAGAATGACAGCCGGTGAATTCGGAACGATTGTTACTGCAATACCCTGCGTGATGGCGATACACCCCTCGGCACTGGTTGCTGTTGCGAAATAGTTGCCGGGTTCTGAAACGGTAATGGATTGACCTGTTTGACCGTTGTTCCACTCATATGTCAAAGCAGCGTTCGATGCCTGAAGTGTTACGGAACCACCTTCACAAAACTGAGTGCTTCCAACCGCAACCAGAGCCGGAGCATCTAATTGGCAAGGGCTTTCAGCTACGCTATGGAACGTGTTTATTGCCGGGTTGTCAATAACTGTTTCTAAACCTGAAGGCCAGTAAATGGTAACCTGGTCAACTGTGTTTGCAGCACCAAGCCCGAAATGCGACTTGAAAGTATTGGTAATACCATAGCTTTCGCCGCCGCGTACTTCGCGAATCTGTGTGCCGAAAGATCCGGTGATTTCCACGATTGCTCCAACAGCGTCTTTATTGCTGGCGATGCCTTCCAAATCAAAACTAATCCAGTTGTTGTTGCCACCATTATTGATGAAGATGCGATCGGGGTTGGAGTTGTCGGCATCTACGTATCCATTACCATAGCTCGCATACACGTCCAAATAACCGTCGTTATTCAAATCACCGATACCGAAGCTATGCATCACGTCGTTGTTCATGAACGTGTTTTGAATGCGTGTGAAGGTGAAATCTCCGTCGTTGTGATAGTAATCGTGGTTACCACCTGCGTGAATCAAGTCAAGGAAACCATCGTTATCGAAATCGTGGAATTTACCTTGAAGGAAGAATCCTGAATACTGCAACCCTGATCCTTCAGTACGATTGGTGAAGAATCCTGTTCCGTCATTCTCATAGATTTCCAATGTGTTGCTGTGCGTGGTCAAGAAGCAATCGAAGTCGCCGTCATTGTCCAAATCGGCAAAGTCGCTTGTCCATGACTGCTCGAGGTTTACCAATCCGCGTTCTTGTGCGTAAGAAACACCCGTAGCCGGATTGCTGTGATCGAAGGTGCCGTCACCATTGTTGATTACCAAAATATTCGTGCGACGTGGGTCGTACGGATCGTTTACGAATTGACGGCACTTAGCAATAAACAAATCCGTATCACCGTCTCGATCGAAGTCGGTCCATACAGAACCGTAGTTACCGCTGTTGTCGTTTCCATTTGTTTCTGGATAAAACACCATGTCGATCATGTTCTGACCATTGGTGAAATCGCCTGATCCGTCGTTGTGAAGGATCATATTATGACCATCGTCATGGCAAAGGAAACCATCTAGGAAACCATCGTTGTCGAGGTCGGCCAAATTGCAACCCTGTGTGAAAATGGAAGCCCATGGGTAGTCAACTACTTCGTAAACACCCGGACCATCAATGTTCACAATGTGAACATCGTCATAGCTTCCGCCGCACATAATGTCTTTGTGGCCGTCATTGTCAACGTCACCGATACACATTCCCCATTGCGCCGCACCACTCACTACTCCAAGGTAGCTCACCGAGAAACTTCCATCTGCTTGTTGGTATGCAATTGAAAGATCACGGCTGTTGTCGAGAATGATGATGTCATCCAAACCATCATTGTTCATGTCGGCAACACCGGTGCACCCACCGGAATTGTAGGCAGTGGTGATTAGCGAGGTATTCATAGTGAATGTCTGCGCTAAACCCCACAGTGCGAAAGAGAAAAACAGCGAAAACGCGTAAATTTTTTTCATGGGTTAAAAAATCAATTTGGTTTTAAAATTATCCTTGTCTTGTAGTGGCGTCGAAAATACAATGAACATCTAATCCACCCTGCTATAGGTGATACAAACATTACTCACAAAATCTTTGGTTTGTTTGTTTCTTATTGCAAAACTTCAAGTGGTCTTAAACAGTTCACCCACTTAAAGCTTTAGTCTCCACAGGGTGCCGTTTTTAGTGTTGATTCCAATCGTTTTACCTGTCTTTTCCAGATCAATCAGGGCGGCAGTGCTCTTTTCTATTGATGTATTAGTGAAAAGTCTTAATTCTTTTGCTGTGAGACTATTAAAGGGCTTGAAGTAAACGAGTGCGTCGGTGTTTAAAGAAGCAGCTTTGACATCCGGAGCGAGACGTTTGATACTGGCTTCGAATTCTTCGTAACCACGAAATCCATAAACGGTGAGTCTATTGCCATTGTCATCGTTGAAGAATACGGTGGGGAAACCTCGCACGCCCAATTGACGGGCCTTGAGTAAATCCTGTTCAAAAAGCGATATCGCTTTGCCCTTCGAATCTGCCTCGAGTTGCTTGGCATCGAGTCCAGCCCAAGAAGCAGCCTCGGCTATCATCTCAGGGCGAGTTATGTTTTTAGCTTCTACGAACACCATTTCACGGAGTCTGCGCAAGAAGAGTATGGCCTTGTCCTTATCCTGCATTTGTGCCGCTTTGAACGCAATTGATGGCGGATAGGAAGAGGGCAGGGGATCTTTCAACCATACATCACCGACCATCGGCATGCCGTAGTAATGGCTAACTTCCTCCCAATGGTGGTAAACGTCGGAGGGTTTGGTGATGCCACCGCCATTAAAGCCTTCCCACGAGGGTAGCAGGCCACCCATGCAATATTCAATTTCGATG
>CANIAA010000172.1 GCA_947465255.1 Flavobacteriales bacterium
CAACAACGAGCGTTACAACCAGGTAATCGACATCTGGACCAACACCAACTCGAAGTTGACCAACATTTTGATGGATCGCTTGAAAACCGACCAGGAAGGATTCAACAGCATTTACATGATGTTTGACTCCGGAGCGCGTGGTTCGAAAGAACAGATTCGTCAGCTGGCCGGTATGCGTGGTCTGATGGCCAAGCCACAGAAGAACGCAGCAATGGGCGGTCAGGACATCATCGAAAACCCGATCTTGGCGAACTTCAAGGAAGGCTTGTCGATTTTGGAGTACTTCATCTCTACCCACGGTGCCCGTAAGGGTCTTGCCGATACGGCATTGAAGACGGCTGATGCCGGTTACCTAACCCGTCGTTTGGTGGACGTTGCACAAGACGTTATCATTAACGAAGTTGATTGTATGACACTTCGCGGTATTGTAGCTTCAGCACTGAAGAAAGCCGACGAAGTGGTGGAAACTTTGGAAGACCGCATCATGGGTCGCACCAGTGTGCATGATGTAGTTCATCCGGAGACAGGCGATATGATTGTAGAGGCCGGCGAAACCATCGACGAGTTCAAGGCAGAGGCTATTCAGGCCGCAGGCATTGAAGAAGTTGAGATTCGTTCAGTACTCACGTGCGAAAGCAAGCGTGGAGTATGCGGAAAATGCTACGGACGTGATTTGGCTACAGCTAAGTTGGTTCAACAAGGTCTGGCTGTTGGTGTTATCGCAGCGCAATCCATCGGTGAACCGGGTACGCAGCTTACCCTCCGTACCTTCCACACGGGTGGTGCCGCAGGCGGTGGTGCTATCGACGCTGACATTCGCGCGAAATACGCAGGTACAGTTGAAATCGAAGAACTTCGCAGCGTAGAAAGCATGAGTGATAATGGTGAAATGCGCACAATCGTTGTTTCACGTTCTTCCGAAATGAAGATCATCGATCCGAAGTCAGGAACGGTTCTCACTAACGCTAACATTCCTTACGGTGCCATCCTTCATACGAAGCCTGGAACCTCGGTTAAGAAAGGTGATCTCATTTGCGAATGGGACCCATACAACAGCGTAATCATTACCGAAGAAGAAGGTACTATCCAGTTCGACGCAGTAGAAGAAGGTATTACTTTCAAAACAGAACTCGACGAACAAACCGGCTTCTCGGAAAAAGTAATCATAGAAACAAAAGACAAGAAGAAGAACCCTGCCATTGAAATTGTGCGTAACAAAGAAGTGGTGAAGGTCTACTCTCTTCCTGTAGGAGCTCACTTGAATGTCGACGATAAAGCAAAAGTTGGCAAGGGTACTATCCTCGTGAAGATTCCACGTATGTCGGGTAAAACAAGCGATATCACAGGTGGTCTGCCACGTGTTACCGAGTTGTTTGAAGCTCGTAACCCATCAAACCCTGCAGTAGTTGTGGAGATTGACGGTATCGTGGAATACGGTAAGATTAAGCGCGGTAACCGTGAAATCGCGGTGAAGGCTCGTACTGGCGAAGAGAAGAAGTATCTCATTCCGCTCTCGAAACACATTCTTGTACAAGATGGTGACTTCGTTCGCGCAGGTATGCAGCTCTCCGATGGAGCAATCTCTCCGGGAGACATTCTCGATATCCAAGGACCAACAGCTGTTCAGGAGTATTTGGTGAATGAAATCCAGGAAGTATATCGTCTGCAGGGTGTGAAAATCAACGACAAGCACTTTGAAGTAATCGTGCGTCAGATGATGCGTAAAGTTGAAATCACAGATGCCGGAGATACACGATTCCTCGAAGGAACCAACGTCGATAAGGCAGAATTCTTGGAAGAGAACGAGTTGTTATTCGATAAAATGGTTGTAGTCGATAACGGCGAAAGCGAAAAGTACCAGGTAGGTCAAATTATCAGCGTTCGCAGCTTACGCGATGAGAACTCGCAGTTGAAGCGTAAGGATAAGAATGAGATTGTAGCGCGTGAAGCTATCACAGCTACCGCTCGTCCGATGTTGCAGGGTATTACTCGCGCGTCTCTGCAAACAGACTCATGGATTTCAGCTGCATCGTTCCAGGAAACCACGAAGGTTCTTAACGAAGCTGCCGTTCAAGGTAAGACAGACTACCTCATTGGTCTGAAGGAAAACGTAATTGTTGGTCACCCAATTCCAGCAGGTGCCGGCGTACGTAGGTTCCAGAAGATGATTGTAGGTAACAGCGAAGATTATGTGAATTTAGTTGCAAAGCGCGGTGGCGGTTCTTCCGTAGAACGCGAACAACACGCATAAAAATTCGATGACATAAAATGATGAAAGCCCCGCCTGGCGGGGCTTTCTGTTGTACATAAACGAAGTAACAAAAAGGAGAATACAACGCTAAAAACGTACTTATGTCTATCGCCCCCTATTGTCTGCAACTCGCAATCACGCTATTAACTCAACGAAATCTAATTAAATACGACACCCATAAAATACATACACGTTAGCAAATATATTTGCCTGCGAACACAATGAAATTTGAGACTAATCGATTTTATTGACCTTAGGTTATTATAAAAAGTAAATAAACTGAAAATCTTCCGAGTGAAGAAATAGGCAAACGCAGATGCATAATCAGAATAAAATTCTTCGTGTTTTTCAATTGATCAACCTACTCAAAACCGAGCCGGCTAAATCAATGAGGCATATTAGCGATGTGCTGAATAGCACAGAACGCACATTATATCGCTATTTCAATCTATTGGAAGAACTGGGATTTCAAATTCATCGTGACGAGTTGAACCGAGTATATATTCCCTCTGACCACATCGGTAATGAAGTTGCATTTTCGCGCGATGAGATTGTGTTCTTGAAAAAACTCCTTCAGTCAGCGGGAAAAAATGTCAAGATAAAGGACTCTATCTTGAGCAAACTATTGGTTCACTCTGATGTTCAGATCGGCACCCGATTAGCGCTAAATGCTCACCTCGGTAAAATAGTTGAAACGATTAGCCAAGGATTGGATACCAAGCGACAGGTAGTTCTCCGAAAATATCATAGTTTCCACACAAACTCTATCTCAGACCGCATTGTCGAGCCCATCGCATTCACGGAAAATTATAGAAGCCTCATTGCTTTTGAATTAGCCTCCAAACAGAATAAAATCTATAATATCGATCGCATTACTTCTGTTGAAGTCACAAAACATCCTTTCAGAAACGGTAAACACCATCGCGTAGAAGAATTAGATCCATTTGGTTTTACGCGAAAAGATGACGAATTCAACATCGAGCTTCACATGTCCATGCGAGCCGCATTGCTGCTTAAGGAAGAATACCCGATGACCGTCGAAAATATTCGACTACTAGAAACCCAAGGGTACTATTCATTTAAAGCCCGGGTATTTGATCTCAGACCGATCGCGCGATTTATTTTGGGACTATCCCAAGAAATCAACATTATACAGGGAAAAGAACTAATCGAGTTTCTCGATTATCAACTAAAACACGTGTTCACCAAAAAATCATTGGAAACACGGCCTACCAAGCCTGCAGCACGGAGCGCAAAAAAGCTTACTGAGCCCAGAAATAAATAATCACAATAGCAAGTGCGAAGCAAATCAGCGCGAACGTTACCGGTCCGCCTATTTCGTTCTGCTCAGCTTCTGCATGACCGTGGTGGTCGTGATTGTCGTGTGAATGTCCCATGACGTTTTTTTATTTATGGCCACAAAAATAGTCAGCCACTTCAATTTTCCCAACTCACCCTTGCATTAATGCTATCGGATTATCAACTAACGACGGTCAATTCAATCCTGTTTTACCCATTGGGTTGAAAAACGTCCTTCCGCGGAGTCAATCACAACGCGATATACTCCAGAGGTTACAGCCGGATTCCAGCTTAGTTGAGAAGAACCAACTACCTCAATCGCATCAGCCAATCGTCCATGCATATCAAAAATGGCCACATGAGCGGCTTCTATCGGATTAAGAAACTCCAATTGCAGCAATCCGTTGCTTGGGTTAGGATATAAACGAATCACTCCATGCTCCGGAGAGATCACAGAGTTAGAACAGTCTTCAACAGTGAAGACTAAGTCATCTGCGTAGATACATCCCTGAGGAGTGGTAGCTGTAAGAATAACAGCGTGCTGTCCAACGCCCCATTCCGAAGCGACAATGTTGTAAAATTGATTAAGCGATTGATCTTGCCACTGGTATAGCATACCCGCGGGCCCCACAACCATGTACTGCTCATTCAAACAAAGTGTAGTATCATTTCCCAAGCTAAAACTGAATGAGTTCTCCGGCTCTAGGATGACGTATGCTGAGTTCTCACAGTCATTGTCATCAATAATCGTTACCTGGTAATTGCCTGCAGCAACATCAAAAACATCTTCCGACTCACTTGAAAATCCGGCCGGGCCAATCCATTCGAAACTATAAGGTGCGGTAGCTCCAAAAACTGTGAGGTTAATTTCACCATCAGAAGTCGCCTCGCAAGTGGGGCCATTCTCCCCTACTGTAACCATCCATAAATCGGGTTGAGTAACCGTATATGTCGCTTGAAACGCATTACCACAAGCATCTATTACATTCAGCGTGTAATCTCCCGGGCCAATTTCATAGATGTTTTGCTCGGTGCTGGAAAATCCTCCAGGTCCACTCCAACTGCAATCGAAGTTAGATCCACTACCTGTGAGATATGGCAAAATGGAAGATTGAGGGATTTCACCTTTCGATATAGGGCATCGTATGTTATTGAATACGGCCTGCAATTCGTTGGCAACATTCACCGTGTTTAGGGTTATGATTGCCGCACCGGTTGCGCCTTCCCAACCATCTACTTGCACGTAATAAATCGCTCCGGCTTCCAGGCACGAAGCGTAAAGCAAAGAGGAATAAC
>CANIAA010000173.1 GCA_947465255.1 Flavobacteriales bacterium
CTCTCTTTTTTCGAAAACAAAACAAGCCGTTCATGCCGTTGATCATGTTTCCTTTCACATTAGAAAAGGGGAGACGCTGGGTTTAGTTGGTGAAAGCGGCTGTGGAAAAACAACCCTCAGTCGTATGCTGCTCGGGCTCATTCCGGCATCAGCGGGTTGTATTGAATATGCGCTCGACAATCATACATACGATCTGGTTTCCATGTCACGGCCCGAGCTGCGCATGATTAGAAAGGAAATTCAAATCATCTTTCAAGACCCTTATAGCGCATTAAATCCGAAGCACACCGTGGCCAACGCACTCATTGAGCCTATGATGGTGCATGGAATAGGGTGTGACGCTGAAGATCGGCGTCGCATGGCCATTGAATTACTTGAAAAAGTTGGCCTTTCCGAACAACACATAGACCGTTATCCGCACGAGTTCAGCGGTGGTCAGCGACAGCGTATCGTAATTGCGCGTGCGCTCGCGTGCAAACCGTCA
This sequence comes from Flavobacteriales bacterium, assembly GCA_947465255.1. Classification (GTDB taxonomy): domain Bacteria; phylum Bacteroidota; class Bacteroidia; order Flavobacteriales_D; family Sanyastnellaceae; genus JAIBBG01. The sequence continues at coordinate 485 of CANIAA010000173.1, forward strand.
TTCATCATTTGCGATGAAAGCGTTTCGGCGCTCGATGTGTCTGTGCAGGCCCAGGTTCTGAACCTGCTGAATGATTTGAAATATGAGTACGGTTTGACCTACTTATTCATATCGCACGACTTGCGTGTAGTGCATTACATGAGTGATCGCATCATGGTCATGAACAAGGGTAAGGTTGAGGAAATAGGCGACGCTGACGATGTGTTCAACAATCCGCAATCAAGCTACACGCGCAAGCTGTTAAGCGCGGTTCCGGGGAAGGTGTTGTAACCGGATGTTGTTTTTTTAATCGCAGAGACGACAAGTGAACTTCGCATTCGTAAACCGACTCTTTGATTGCGTTGGATTTTCGCCGGTTACTACTCTGCAACTCTGCTGTTCAACAATTAACAACCTCAGAGCCCTACATTTGCCGTCACATAATCCGTATCATGTCTGACAAGGTTTCTGTTCTTTCTGAAAAAATAGCCGCCGCACAATTAGGTGGTGGTGAAAAACGCATTGAATCACAGCATAAAAAAGGCAAGCTCACCGCGCGTGAACGCCTGCACTTCTTACTCGACGAAAATTCATTTGAAGAACTGGGTATGCTGGTAACGCATCGTTCCACCAACTTCGGGCTCGACAAAGAGGTGTATCTCGGTGATGGTGTAGTGACCGGTTATGGTACAATTCACGGCCGTTTGGTTTACGTGTTTTCTCAAGACTTCACCGTAATGGGCGGATCGCTTGCAGAGGCGCACGCAGAAAAGATTTGCAGAATCATGGACCTGGCCATGCAAAATGGCGCGCCGGTAATCGGGTTAAACGATAGTGGCGGAGCACGCATTCAGGAAGGTGTTGTATCACTGGGCGCATACGCTGATATATTCTATCGAAACACCCGCGCAAGCGGCGTTGTTCCGCAAATAAGCGCCATCATGGGGCCGTGTGCCGGAGGTGCCGTCTATTCTCCTGCCCTCACCGATTTCATTCTCATGGTTGAAAACACGAGCTATATGTTTGTGACAGGTCCGAACGTAGTTAAGACTGTTACCCACGAGGAGGTCACCAGTGAAGAACTCGGCGGAGCAAGCACGCATGCGAGTAAGAGTGGTGTGACGCATTTCAAAGCCGACAACGACGTGGCTTGTTTACGCATGATTCGAGAGCTATTGCAATACATGCCTCAGAATTGCGAAGAAAAGTCCCCGACAGCAGGCTATTCCGGTGGCAACGAATCAAGAATCAAACTAGACACCATTATTCCGGACAATCCCAACCAACCTTACGACATGCACGAAGTGATTGCAGAGGTAATTGATGAGGGTTCCTGGATGGAAGTGCATAAAGAATATGCAGAAAACATTATCGTCGGATTTGCGCGCATAGCCGGACGCAGCATCGGTGTTGTGGCAAATCAACCTGCATTTCTAGCGGGGGTGCTTGACATTAAATCGTCAACCAAGGGTGCGCGTTTTGTTCGCTTTTGTGACTCGTTCAATATTCCGTTGCTTGTTTTTGAAGATGTACCCGGATTTTTACCCGGTACTGACCAGGAATGGAACGGGATTATTTCCAATGGTGCGAAACTGCTTTATGCCTTCAGCGAAGCAACCGTTCCACGTGTAACGGTGATAACCCGCAAGGCTTATGGCGGCGCCTATGATGTAATGAACTCCAAGCACATTGGTGCTGATATGAACTATGCCTGGCCAACGGCTGAAATTGCTGTAATGGGCGCCAAGGGAGCTGCGGAGATTATTTTCAAGAAAGAGATTTCAGAAGCAGCCAATCCGGAGCAGAAATGGAAAGAGAAAGAATCTGAATACGCCGAGCTCTTCGCCAACCCATACAGCGCGGCTCAGCGCGGCTATGTCGATGAAGTGATTGTTCCTTCGCAAACGCGTGAAAAACTGATACGCGCATTTGCAATGCTCGAAAACAAAGTAGATACGATGCCTCGCAAGAAGCACAGCAATATGCCCCTTTAAACACATACCCCATGCTTCGATCCATGACCGGCTTTGGAAAAGCCGAAGGCACTATAGGAAACAAAAAATTCACCGTCGAGTTGCGCTCGCTGAACAGCAAGCAACTCGATTTGAATATGCGTATTCCAGGCACCTATCGCGAAAAAGAACTTGAGCTTCGTTCATGGCTCAGCGAAAACATTCAACGAGGAAAAGCAGATCTGCTTGTTTACTACGAAAGCCTGGAGGCTGAAAAACGCATGGCAATCAATAAGCCGCTTATGCTGGCTTATTACGCCGATCTCAAGTCATTTGCTGATGATGCTCAAATTAGTGGTGGCGATTACATCAACGCCCTCATGCGTATACCCGATGTTCTAAAGCCGGAATCAACCGAGCTGGACGAAGAGGAGTGGGCGGCACTTTTCTCGATGATCAAAGATGCCTATCACAAGTTTGATACCTACCGCAAACTGGAAGGGGAGAAGCTCGCGGTCGATTTTCATCAGCGCATCTCAACCATTCTCGAAAATCGTCATTCACTGAACGAACCCATCGCTGCCCGAAATCAGCGCGTGCGTGAAAAATTACGCACTAATCTTGAGGAGCTCATTCCCATCGACAAGATTGACCCGAACCGATTTGAGCAAGAGTTAATCTATTACTTGGAGCGCCTCGATATCAGTGAGGAGTATCAGCGATTAGAGACCAATTGCGCGCACTTCAGTGATGAGTTAAGCGGAGAGTCGCAAGGGAAGAAACTTGGGTTTATTGCCCAGGAAATAGGGCGCGAAGTGAATACGATTGGCAGCAAGGCAAACGACGCTGACATGCAGCGCCTCGTGGTAGTCATGAAAGACGAACTCGAAAAAATCAAAGAACAGATCAATAACGTTCTCTAGCGATATTTTTGCATCCTCCCGACACCACGCACCATGTCACAAGGCAAAGCAATCATTTTTTCGGCACCCAGCGGCGCGGGTAAAACCACTATCGTGCGCCATTTGATGGGTCTTCATGATCTGCGGTTATCATTTTCCGTTTCGGCCACTACAAGGCAAATGCGCGACTACGAAGTGGATGGAAAAGACTACTACTTCATCACACCGGAAGAGTTCCTCGCACGTGCTAAAAAAGGAGAGTTTATTGAGTGGGAAGAGGTATACACCAATCAGTATTACGGAACCCTTTACAGCGAGGTTGAACGCATTTGGAACAGTGGTGGCCATGTGATTTTCGATCTCGACGTAGTTGGCGGGCTGAATATCAAGAAAATTCTAGGTGACAAAGCTCTATCCATCTTCGTGAAAGCACCCAGTGTTGCCGTATTGGAGGACCGCCTGAGAAAAAGAAGCACCGAGTCGCCTGAGAAAATAGAGCAGCGCGTTTCCAAGGCTAATCAGGAAATGGCCTTCGAGCCTCGTTTCGATCGGGTTATCGTCAACGACGAACTTGAAAAAGCCCTCCAAGAAGCAGAAGTGTGTGTGCGTCATTTTTTGACTGCTCCATGAAAATAGGCTTGTACTTCGGCTCATTTAACCCCATTCACAACGGCCATCTGCACGTGGCTCATCAAGCTTTAAAGCAACACAACCTGAACGAAGTGTGGTTTGTGGTTAGCCCGCAAAACCCATTCAAGGAAAACGACGATCTGGCCCCCGAAGATCACCGCCTGCGAATGGCTCAATTGGCTTGTGCCGGTGAAAGAAATATTCTTGTTTGCGACGTTGAATTCGGCTTACCCAAACCGTCATACACGGTAGATACCATTCGTGCGCTTTGCGAAAAACATCCCGAATACACGTTTCAACTCATTATTGGAGAAGACAATCTAAGTGCATTTAATCGCTGGAAAGAGTTTGATGCGCTATTGGGGTTGGTTGAGGTTATCGTTTATCCCAGGACAAACGTAACACCTGCGCTTCCGCGTTCGCTGGCGGCTTACTACAGGCGAATCCATTTCTTGACCGGTGAACTCATTGATGTTTCGGCAACCCATATCAGAGAACTGGTTCATAGTAATCAATCTATCCTCGGGTTAACGCCATCGATTGTTGTCAGCTATATCGAGAAAACCGAGCTCTACCGCTAATCAGGGGCTCTTTTTCAGTTGGCGTTGTTTCAACCACGTATCGATAAAGAGTGTTGATATAATCACAAGCCCTCCGACATAAAACTGCGGGCTCATCCATTCATCACTTCCATACAAAAGCAGAGCAAGCATGATGGTATAGACCGGCTCCATATTGATGGCAAGCGCACACGTAAATGGACTCAATACACGCATGACGCGTATGCTTACAATAAAAGCAACGCCCGTGCACAAAACACCAAGCAACAACAGCAATTTAAAATCGCGATAGGAGGGGAGCAATGCCATGCGCCCTTCGGCTATGCTCAGGGAC
>CANIAA010000174.1 GCA_947465255.1 Flavobacteriales bacterium
ATCGCCATCGGTGTCGGCAAAGTAGGTGTTGCCTACCCCTTCGTTGATTTGTCCGTCGCAGTCATCATCAGCCGTGTTGCACACTTCCGTTGCTGCAGGATTGATAGCAGCGTTGCCATCGTTACAGTCGGTGCTGTTGCTTACAAAACCTGCCGGCTGCGTGCAAGCAACGGTGCTTGAAGCAGCGTTACCATAACCATCGCCATCGGTGTCGGCGAAGTAGGTGTTGCCTACTCCTTCGTTGATTTGTCCGTCGCAGTCATCATCAGCCGTGTTGCACACTTCCGTTGCTGCCGGGTTGATAGCAGCGTTGCCATCGTTACAGTCGGTGCTGTTGCTTACAAAACCTGCCGGCTGCGTGCAAGCAACAGTGCTTGAAGCAGCGTTACCATAACCATCGCCATCGGTGTCTGCGAAGAAGGTGTTACCTACTCCTTCGTTGATTTGTCCGTCGCAGTCATCATCAGCCGTGTTGCACACTTCCGTTGCTGCAGGATTGATAGCAGAGTTGCCATCGTTGCAGTCGCCTCCGCAAGCTGTGTAGCCATCTCCGTCTGCATCAAAACCTTCGTCTATCTGGCCATTGCAATTATCGTCTACGCCATTGCATAATTCAACAGGTGCAGTTACTTGCAAAGAGAATGTACCCGTAGTGGCATTATATCCTCCGACCTGAATAAAATATGTCTGACCTAATGTGAGCGCTCCGCATGGAACTATTATTTGCGACCTGAAATTGGTCGAAGAAATATCATCGTTGCAATACAACTGTGTGCCACCGCATGCATTATACAAGGCGAGTCGTGTATCACTCAAGGTACCACCGGCAATATTCGTTGTAATTGTTACGGGTCCGCCATTATAAACAAACTTGAACCAAACGTCCTTAATGCCCGTTCCTCCGCAGTTCGGATTTGTACCCTCCTGACATGTTCCGACATTCGTAGATGCTGTTGCTGCTGCATTAGCAGTAACCAAAACGGCCCCAGCACATAGGTCATTGGCAGGACCGAAGGCGCATGTGCCATTATCCTGTGTTGCCAACGCATTATAGTTGCATGCAATTGGGTTGGTGCAACCAAGTACCTGACCAATCGGGTAGCAGAAGTTGTGTGAAGCACTAAAGGCATAACTCGCCGTTGTCATGCTTACAAGTAGCGTATTGGTAGCATTATCGCGGATGACGTAATTACCAGCACCCTGGCCACAACCACTGCCGGAAATACCATCACCGTAAGAGTCATTAATCACGAATGTGTAACATTCCGTAGCCAAACAAACAGGGATAGTGTACGTCGTTTCATTACCGTAGCCGGCACCGCTGTGGACGATATTATTTGCAGAATCCTTTATTTGCCAACTGATTTCACCACCATAGCAATCGGTTTCAAGTGTAATAGTGGCATTGTTCACTCCATTGATGCAGTAATAAGAAGATGTCTGACTATTATTGGCCGTATTGGAATCTGCCTGTCCATTCACAGAAGTTATAGTAGCACTAAAAGTAAATGCACCACTACCGAAGTTAACCGAAGGCAATGTTATGTTCTGAGAAGCCCCGGTGGCCAATGAACCGGTCCAGTTAAAATTCTGCACCGCTTGTCCGGAAATCTGATAGCTGATGGCCATGCTTGTGAGCGTCGTAGTGCCCGCATTCAGAATCTGAATTTCCGGGGTAACTGCAGAGGAGCAACTTGAACCTGTCGGGCTGATGATACCGCTAAGAACACCATCCAGTGCTGGTAAAGTGTATAATGGAGCTCTCCAAATACCACGTCCGTAGGTACACGCGGTGATTGTGTTCGTTCCTGCCTGAACGTCAAGATCGACCACCTCAGCGTTGGGCAGAGCATTCATGTAAGGAACGAAATTGCCAAGAATTTCATCGCGATAAAAAACACCGGCATCCATTCCCACATATATTCCGTTATTGGTACCCGGTTGGAACACCACTACGTTAGCCGGTAAGTTGGGGAGCGAACCTGAGATATTCGTCCATGTCGTTCCCCCATTGGAAGTGTAATAAAGTTTCTGACCCGCGGTATAATTGGAGTAAGTCACCCACACCTTATTAGGGTCCGTATTGTGTATGCAAAACGAAGTGATAAACGAACCTTGCATACCGGCAACCTGCGCAAAGTTGACAGCGTTATCAGTGCTCTTGAAGAGGCTTCCCCCTTTAGATGCATATACGATATTGGTATTCGAAGGAGCAACTGCGATGTAGTTGCAATCACCCGTTCCACCAAAAGCAGCTGAAGCCGTGAAGGTTGTTCCACCATCAAGCGATTTAAACACCAGCGACTTTCCAACATAGATATGATTTTGGTTTGGACCAAGAACATAAGGAGTCACCCAGGCACCATCTTCGTCCTCGTTTGCGCCACCGCTGCCCACTATATTCGTAAAACTGGCACCGCCATTGGTGCTTTTGAAAATGGATCCATAGTACAATTCACCATACATGATGGATGCATTGGCCTGATTGATTTGACAATCCATTCCATCACCACCAATAGGGCGGGTATGTGTTGCTCCGTTCTTCAAGTTCGTGCCATTGTCTTGCCAACCTGAAATGACCACGTTGTTGTTTGTTCCTGCCACACTCAAACGATAGATTTGAGCAATCGGAAGGTTGCTTGAAATATCTGAAAAGGACGTTCCACCATTGCTCGTCATGAATACACCGCCGTCATTACCAATCAACAAACGGGTTGAGTTAGGTACAAAATGAATAGCGTGAATATCAGCATGAACATACGGAGCCCCACCGCCACCATACCAGTGACCAATGAGACTAAAGTTTGTACCGCCATTCGTTGATCTCCATACATTCACTCCTCCGATTACGATTGTATTTGCATTCGTTGGATCACCGGCTATGCGTAAGTCATACCAACCTTGGCCGCCGGTTGCCGCCGTTGCGGAAGTATCCCAGTTGAGATAATTCGGATTGGTTCCTGTCATTTGCGTGAAAGAAGTTCCGCCATTTGCAGACCTCCAAACACCCAAAAGTCCTGAGTCATTACCACTAGCTAACACGTAAACGACATTAGCATCAGCAGCTGTTGTGGCAATCGACATTCGCTGCGTGGTCGCCGAAGTCGGCAAACCGGTTGTGAGAAGCGTCCAAGTAATTCCACCATCGGTAGAGCGATACAACTGATTGCTGGAAGCGTACCAAGTGGACGGATCACCAGGCTTCATTACGAGATCTTTAAAATTACCTGTAACAGTTTGCGTCCAGTTCAATCCCCCATCCGTCGTTCTGTATACTCCGTTGCTGGTGGCACAAATTACAATTTGCGTGTTATTGGGATTAATCAAAATACGACTGGTTGTTCTAACCAATGTTACTCCCCATGACAGCCCTGTCGTATTCCAGGTATTTCCACCATCGTTTGACTTCAATACCCCTAAAGCGTAGGTATCACCGGCATCACAGTCACCTGTTGCGAGGTACATGATGTTTGTATTGGTCGGGTCTATTGCTACATCACTGCAACCAATTGAAGCCAGAAAATCAGTACCCAGCATCGACCACGACGCACCGCTGTCAACCGTCTTCCATAAACCACCACCCGGAGCGCAGGCAAAGAAGGTCGTGGTACTACCCGGTAACTCGCGCACTCCATTGATGCGACCTGCTCCACCACCACCCGATGGGATTGAAGTATTTCCGATATAAGACCAAGTACCAATGGTGCTTGAAGCAGCCGCATTCTTGAACATATCCGGTTGCTCCTGCATTGCTCGTAAAATGGCATCAGGAGACGGACGATTACCTTGTGCATCCACGCGCGACTCCATGAACCATTCCCAGCGTTTGAACGCTTTGTAACCAGAGCCACGCGTTACTTCGCGTCCGGTCCATGCCTCTTTAAATTTTTGTTGTGTCTCGTAAAAATTGGCATTCGGGTCAAGCATCATGTCTTGCCATGTTTTTTGACCGGGATTAGGCAGTGTGATCTGAGCAAATCCGATTAATGCACTTAAGGCAAATGCAAAAAGCAATGCCCCTTGTTGAAGTAAAATTGACTTCTTCATGGAATGTTGTTGGGTTTTTATGCAGGTGTTCAAATGTCGTAAATTAAAACATGAAACAAAAATCAAAATTCGCTGATACTACCGAGACGTTCTGCGAATGGCTAGATGGTCGATATAAATGAAAATGATGGCTATAAAAACAACGCCCGAGAGATAATCTCGGGCGCTGCTTTTGTGATTTGATTGGTTAACGGATATTTTCTATCGGTTGGTCACCACTACTTTTTGCTGAACATAGTGTCCATCACTGCCACCAACCAGGAAGTAGATACCTGTGCTCAGTCCACCTACTTCAAAACTAAAGTTATTGGATTCGTTCAAATTCATTTCAAATACAGTCTGACCTGTGCTTGAAATGATACGATACATTCCGCTGGAAGCAGAGCGAACTGTAAAAGCACCATCATTCGGGTTCGGATACACTTCCAAGGCCTCCAGGCGTGATTCGGTCGGTAAACCTCCCTCCTCTTCCATGCAGGTCAGCAAGGTGACTGCTCGGCTCAATGCTGCCGATTGACCACACGCATTTACACCGCGAACAGTTACACTGCCCGCTGCACTGCCCCAGGTGCACGTCATGCTCGTCGTATTCTGACCCGCTGTGATTGTAACCCCTGTCGGTACAGTCCATAACTGCGTCACACCCGTTACTGCAGGTGTTGTGAAGTTCACTCCTACCTGGTTCGGACAAACGCTCGCAGGACCCGTGATGCTCGCCGGGGTTGCCGGTAAACGAGTGAGCGATGCGTTACGGGCAGCACTGCCGCCG
>CANIAA010000175.1 GCA_947465255.1 Flavobacteriales bacterium
AGGTCTTCCCCATGTTCACCGGCTTTTCAAACGAATCGCCCTTTCTATTTGCGTAAAACAAGTCGTGCCCGCCATAACCATTGTGATAATCGCTTGAAAAGAATAAACGTCCATCGCTGTAGAATGGCGTTATCTCATCTCCTTCACTATTCATGCGCTTACCGGCATTCTTGGGCTTCTTCCAACCATTGTCGTTGACCGAATACCAAATATCCAAACCACCCTCACCGCCCGCTCGGTTCGAAACGAAAAACAAATGCTCGACGCCATCTATCATGGCTAAGTGAGGCATTGTATTGATGGTTCCTTCTGCATTCAGAATATCCATCACGTATGCGGTTACGATATGATCATTATCCCAGCTGCCGGTCATCAATTGTGTGAAATCTCCATTCACCTGACTGTAATACACACGGTCGCCAACCTGTGAAAAATTCGCTTGCGAACCCTCTGCAAAAGGCATTCCTACGACTTCGCGAATGTTCTGAAAGGTTGGTGCATTGGCTTCAGTGCTCACGCTATCAATAAGCACATCAGCTAACCGAACGCGCCATTTCCCATCCATAAATTCCGAGTAGGAAAAGTTCGTATGCATTTGTAACGGAGCTAACTCGCTGGTGCTTCCAATGATGTTGTTCGGCAATTTCGATTTCTTCCAATTGATACTGTAACAGTCCTCTCCCATCAAGGCCATCAGCAAACTATCGGGTCTTTCCTGCTTATCTATATTATTCAATGCCCACTGCGACGCCTTCACTTCATGCGTTGCGAGCTCCACCAAGCGACGTTCTGCGGTAGCTTTATACTTCTTCGTGAATTTCTTGAAATTACGCTGTGCATCTTCATAACGCCCCATCGTCTTCTCCAACCAAGCCATGTAATAAAGTGCATTCGGGTCCGACTTTCCCTCGTCCATGCTGTAATTCTGCTTATATAGCTCATAGGCCATGGGGAAGAACTTCACCTCACGTGCTGCATCAGCCAACTTTCTGCGCAACCCAAAAGAGCTGCTATCCAACGCGTAGGCTTGCTGGTAATATCCAAACGCCTCATCCCATGCGTTGCGCTCAAGCACCGCATGGTCGCCATACTTTTCATACTGCGCCGGCGACTGTGCTAGAAATGCAGATGGAATGGCAGAAGAAGCTAAAAGAACTATTGTAGTGATAAAACGGAATCTCATAATACCCTATGTGTTGAAAGTAGGTTACAGGTTGTCGGTCAAAAACTGAGTCATGCGAGTATACAAATGCAGACGCGTATTACCGCCTGAAATACCATGATTCTTGTTGGGATAAATAAACATATCAAACTGCTTGTTGGCCGCAACCAACGCTGTTACCATGTCCATGCTGTTTTGGTAATGCACATTATCATCGGCACTGCCGTGAACCAACAAGAATTTACCCTTGAGTGATTTTACAAAATTGATGGGCGAATTGTTTTCATAACCACCACTATTCTCTTGTGGCGTGCGCATGAATCGCTCGGTGTAAACGCTGTCGTAATACTTCCAGTTGGTAACAGGGGCTACAGCAATTCCGGCCTTGTAATGGTCTGCACCTTTCGTCATACACAACGATGTCATATAACCGCCAAAGCTCCATCCCTGAATGCCAATACGCGCTGCGTCTACATAAGACTGGCTGCCGAGATACTTCGCAAAATCGATGAAGTCCTCCGTCTCGAGCTTACCCAAATTCATGTAGGTGCTGTGCTTGAACTGACGACCTCTGTATTGCGTGCCACGAGGGTCGCAGCTCACAACGATGTATCCTTGCTGACAGAGAAGTTGATGCCACAAATAGCCGCGACCACCCCATGCATCGGTGACAGTGTTACTTCCCGGTCCACCATAAATCGCAACCAACACCGGATATTTCTTGCTTGGATCAAAATTGGTAGGCTTCATCATCCAGCAATTCAAATCGACACCTTCCGAGTTCTTGAATGTGAAAAATTCCTTCTTAGTCAAGTTGTACTTCTGCATACGCTCCTTCAATGAGGCGTTGTCTTTCAACACGCGGGTCAACTTCCCTTTCGAATCATACAAGCCGAAATCAGTTGGCGTATTGGCATCACTGTGCATGAGAATGTAGTACTTGAACCCTTTGCTGAATTCGGCACTGTTGTTTCCCTTCTGCGCACTCATGCGCACCGGTGCTTGGGGTTGCTTCTTGAAGTTAACAGAATAGACATGCTGTTCCATGGCACTTACCATGCTCGATGTGTAGTAGGCCGTATGTGTTGTTTCGTCGATGCCATAAAAGTCAATGACATCCCAAGCTCCCTTGGTGATTTGCTTTTTTACAGCACCCATGGCATCAAACAAGTAGAGATGATTGTATCCGTCGCGCTCACTTAACCAAATGAAACTGCCGTCTGCTAAGAATGTAAGCGCATCCGAAACATCGATATACGTATCTGCCTGCTCGGTGTAAATGACCTTCGCGGGAACCGTATTCAGACTTTTCGCCATCAAGTCGGTGAGCAAAAACTCCAGCTTATTTTGATGTCTGTTCATGCGCATGGCACAGAGCTGATCGTTGTTTTTGGACCACTCGATGCGCGGTATGTATTGATCGGTATTGGCGCCCATATCTACTTTGCGACTTTGCCCAAGACCCAAATCATACACATACAAACTCACCGAGCTGTTTGCCTCACCGGCCTTCGGGTATTTGAAGCGCTGTTGTTCGGGATAAAGCTCACCGAAGATGTCCATCGAAAACTCACGCACATTTGTTTCATCGAAACGCAGATAGGCTATTCGATTACCGGCAGGGCTCCATTCAAATCCTTTCACCAGCGCAAATTCCTCTTCATATACCCAGTCGGTAGCACCGTTGATGATCTTGTTCATCACGCCATCGCGTGTTACCTGTGTTTCCAGCATGCTGGCAATCTCCACCACAAACAAGTTGTTGGAGCGTACGAAGGCCACGTGCTTTCCGTCTGGCGATACTTCTGCGAGCATTTGCTTTCCCTTGGCAAAATCGGTCAGAGGGATTGTCTTCTTGGTTGGAATATGGTAGAGGTAATAATTCGCTGAAAAGCTATATCGATAAATGGCCTCTGACTCTGTTTGAATAAGCAGATACTGTTCATCGCTGTTGAACTCATAGCCATCAAACGACTTGGTAGCATCTCCAAAAATATCGAGGGCAGTAGCTATTACTCCCACTTCGGTGCCGGTAACATAACTATACTTTACGATGCGCGTCCCGAAGGCATCACTTTGCTCGGTGGCTGTATAGTGGAGGCCATCATTCATGCTGTTGAGCCCACCCACGAACTCTCCGGAAAACTCACCACCGCTCCAAATGAGGTTATTGGTCAGATTTTGCTGTGCACACCATTGCACTGATATAAAAAGAGCCAGCACAAAGGCTGAAAACTTGAATTTCATAGAATTGGTTTGGTGTGCCGAAAATAAGTCATTGAGGCGGATTGCGAAAACCGATTTATCCCCATAGCAAGGGTCTGAAAAACATCCCATTCATTCAAAATCAACCCTTCCAACTCTCCACATTCCTTCGAATGTAAGATCGCACAAAGTGGAGGTCCCCGGCATTGCGGACAATGCTGTCATGATATCTGGAAACCCAATTAAAAGGAATACCCTGACGTCTTGCTTCAGTCGTTACGGAAGCTTTGAAACCTCTGACAATAGAAGCAAGATTGTTTGACTGTGCGCGAAACCCATTCTTCGGGTTGTTCAATGTATGAAGAACCTGCTCGGTTGTTTCCGACATAGCCAGACAGGGAAGTGCTGAATTATGCTCATTTTCACCGATGAACAAAACAGCGTGAAAATGATCCGGCATAACGACAAATTCGCCGAGCCAAAGGTTCATGGATGGACGAAGTTCAGGAGTCTTTTTCCATGACATTTCTGCGAACTCTCCAAGTGGCGACTTGTGCATAACGCCATTACGAATCTCACCAAACCAACGCTCTCTGCCTCGCACTGTCATCGTCACAAAGTAGTAGCCTGATCTACTGTAATCCCACGTTTGCAAGCGGCTTGAATGATTGCTGTACAGTTTCTTTTGTTTGCTCATACGATCTCCTTTTTTAGTTCAGGCTGCAACAATAGCTAGCAGGAAAACGAGAGAAACTGCATGAAAGGCATAAGCGGCATAAACATGCCCCGAGGCATATAAGATATGCCAAGATCATCTAACATCTTTAGTCGCGAGCTCGGCAAGAAGGAGGGTAAGGACGCGCAGCACCGCGTCCACGTCCGCGGCTAATAGCAGTTCGCACGCTTGGCAAGAGGGAGGGCAAGGACGCGCAGCACCGCGTCCACGACTACAGCTACCAGCAGAGCCCCAGAGCCTAATTCTGATTGAGAAGGATACTCAGACCTACCTTACCGCCTGAGAAGGCGTTGCCACCTCCTAGCTCGACATTCACAGCCATGTTCTTCTTGAAATAATAGCGGCCGCCAATTTGTGCTCCAATACCCAATCCGGTGGCTCCTGAACCGAGATAATTACTCGAGGTATTCCATACATAAAAACCGAGATTCAATCCGGCATACACATCAAATAAATTGTCAATGCCGAGCATCTCTCCAAAATGGTAATTACCGTTTCCGGAAATACCGATAATGCTTGAGTTATATCGCTCACCTAAGATGCGCTCATTAAAAGATCGAAACGAAAGCTCGCCTCCAAATGAAATGTTCTTATCAAACCCATAATCGAGTCCTGCGTAGATTGGCAAACCCCATGAGGAAAGTCCAACCCCACCGTTAAACTGTAGCTTACCGGTC
>CANIAA010000176.1 GCA_947465255.1 Flavobacteriales bacterium
ATCAGTAAATAAAACATGAGGCAATGATACGCCTTGAATTAAGACTTGTTGTAGAAGTAACGGATGGTGTCCGATGCACTTCTCTCCTCATGAGAGTATGCAACTGCAATAGTCGGTGCCGTTAGTCCCTTACCAAGCACATCATCGGAAATGATAACTCGGGCTTCATCCCAAAGACCACTTTCCAGGAAAGACTTCAACACATGTGACCCGCCTTCTACCAGCACCGACAATACATTTTCCCGATGCAATCGATGCAACACGGAAGCAACATGGTGCACATTATCACATGCAACATATCTTACATTATTATTTTGTCCTTCGGTATCATTGGTCAAAACCAATGTGGGCGCTTCATCGCTACCAAGCTTGAACGCATGTATGTTGAGCGGCTCAGAACTCAACACGACACGCAGTGGATTCTTGCCCGGCACTCTTCGCACGGTAAGTGAGGGGTCATCATTTATCAGCGTGTTCTTACCTATTAAAATCGACGCTTCCTCCGCACGCCACGTATGCACCAGTATCTGTGTGTCGGGATGAGAAATCATCACAGAACCTTGCCGTCCAGAAACTCGATCAACATCCATGAATCCATCTGCCGATTGAGCCCATTTCAAAAGTACATAGGGTCGTTTCTTCTCATGAAATGTGAAAAAACGCCTATTTATACCTCGACACTCGTCAAACAAAACATCGGTCAATACTTCTACACCGGCATTGCGAAGCAATTCGATTCCCTTTCCATTCACTTCCGGAAATGGATCACGACAACCAACGACCACCCGGGGAATCCCCTTTTGCAATATCAAGTTGGCACAGGGTGGTGTCTTGCCGTGATGTGCACAAGGCTCTAGAGTTACATAAAGCGTTGAGTCCTTTAACAACTCCGAATTCTCTACTGATTCAATTGCATTCACTTCCGCATGATGACCGCCGTACCGAGCGTGATATCCTTCGGCAATTATTTCCCCTTGGTAAACAATCACGCAGCCCACCAATGGGTTTGGTGCTACATGCCCTTCGCCCAGCGCTGCCAATTCAAGGGCACGCCTCATAAATGGTGAATCAAGGATGTCATGCATACCGCAAATGAATGACAGAAAAACAAGATTTACCGCCCATTCGGTCTGACATTTTTTTCATGAACCCACAATAAACAGAAAGCGAGCTGAGTTATACAGCCAAATTATAGCCGATGAACGATTTTACACCTGAAGATTTAATGGAGATAACGCAAATGGAGAACGACATGATGAAAGTGCTTTTTGCCTCTGACATCGAAGACCACTGCGAACCTTCCAACGAGACTGTGAACACCCTTTTAGCCTATAGCAAGGCTTTGAGCATCCGAAAGTCGCGTTCGATGAACAACATTCGTCTGGTCTTAAACTAGAAAACGGATTGAATCCGGAGAGAGTCCCGCCCATCGGCGGGATTTTTTTTACCCGGCACAACATGAAAAACCCCGCCGAAGCGGGGCATTTCACCTTAACCTTTCAATAACTACTGAAACATGGGCATTTCCATGCGATGCTTTTCAATCAGCTTGCGCAAATTGATAAGGGCATAACGCATTCGACCCAATGCCGTGTTGATGCTGATATCCAGCTGATCTGCAATTTCCTTGAAACTCATATCATAGTGCAAGCGCATCATAACAATCTCCTTTTGCTCGTCGGGAAGCATATTGAGTAACTTCTTCATGTCCGACTTCACCTCGCGCTTCATGCGATCTTCCTCGGAAGTGCGTTCTTCAGAGCTGATGAAATCGAACGGATTGTATTCGTCGCGCTCGCGGGTCATTGGCATCTTCTTGACGTTGCGGAAATAGTCGATGCACAAATTGTGAGCAATCCGTAAAATCCAAGCACTAAACTTACCCTCTTCGTTGTAATTACCTTCTTTCAATGCATGAATCGCACGAACGAACGTGTCCTGAAAGATGTCCTCCGCGACGGCCCTGTCACGCACATACATCATGATTTTACTGTAAACTTTAGACTTGTAGCGCTTCAACAACTCGTTGAATGCTGCCTCTTTACCGTTGTGATAAGCTTCTACCAACTGTCGGTCTGACATGATTTGTACACGCATAATTCCTCCTCTTTTTTAGGTTCGTAATACTGAAGAACAAAGAGTAGAATTTTTCTATAGCGTATACTTTTAAGTTGGTATTGAGAACCCGAACGATTCCCTTTAAATGTTTATTGTGTGCCGAATATTTTTTTACTCGTTTTCAAAAGTACATAAGAATTCCGTAAAATCAACTCGCCCCTAAAAATTTCTTTTGAAATCAAACAGAATTCGTATCGTCTGTCCATCACGAGGGCCCTCGATGTATGCCTGCAATTCATTATTCGACACCAGCTCATATCCGATTTTCTTGGGAAAGTCATGCGAGAGATTGGTGAACTCAACCCTTTCATGTGTCTGCTTCGTAAGTCGGAAAGGAACTGTTTCTCCTCCATTCATCTGATTCACTTTGGCGTAATAAGTCCATACTCCATGATCCTTTCTAATTTCCAGCGACTCCAAGAAAGTCGTATCTCCTCCTTCTAACACAAAGCCCCGCCCCGCATACGTTGAATCGGTTAGCGCTTCCCACTCCTCTATTTGAGATGCTTCTGAATTCACGGAAGACCAGCTCCCGGTCAATCTAGAGAAATCAAAGTCATGCTGAGACTTATTGCTGTTGCAACTACTCATCAGCATAACCAAGGGGATAAACAAACTAAGTATTCGTGAGAAGAATCGCATAAAGCGAATATAGAAACTCATCTTCGAAGTCAATGAACAATTTACCGATGCCCCCGGTTGTTCATGCAACCTGAAGTACATTTGTAGGGTCAAGTATTGGCAACCTGTACTTATCGGAATTATGAAATCGTATACCCTGTCGCTCGTGTTTTTTTTCATCCAAACTGTCATTATTGGACAGGTCGTTGTCAACGAGTTTTGTGTCGCAAATTATTCAGACTGGGACCAAGGAGGCGATAATGAAGACTGGCTTGAGCTTTATAACCCTTCCGGTGCTGCCGTTAATATCGGTGGCTTTTGGCTGAGTAATGAGGAAGCTGACCCCATGAAATGGCAAATACCTGCCGGAACTATGGTCAATGCAAACTCCTATTTGATTATCCTGCTTTCGGGCACAGGCGAATACGACCCAAATCAGTTTGGTTATCTGAATACCAGCTTTCGCGTTACACAAACAAATGGGGAGGATATTGTTTTCTCAAACGCAGGTGGGACGATCATTGAATCATTCGACATGGCCACCCTCGGCAGCTTCCAGGGAAATCATTCCTATGGCAGAGTGAGCGACGGTGCAGCCAACTTCGCAATCTTCACAAACCCAACTCAGAACGCGGCTAACGGAGGTGCCAACTACAATGGCTACGCTTCAACGCCCAACCTGTCGGAAGTAGCCGGATACAAATCGGGGCCAATCAACGTAACGATTACCGCTGGAGCGAACACAACCATCTATTACACGTTAGATGGCACTCAACCCACTGATGCCTCTACAGCATACTCCGGGCCTGTAAACATCAGTTCAACAACTAGCTTAAGAGCAATCGCGTACTCCAACGACCCTGCTATTCTGCCTAGTTTTATCGAAACAAACACCTATTTCTTCGGATCTGACATCCATGATGTTATGGTGGTGAATATCTCGGGGAGTACTCTTTCGGATGGAAGCTGGTCCGGCAATGAATTCACCCATATCGAATTCTTTACCCCAAGCGGAACTTTCATAGCTGAAGCGACAGGCGACAGCAACGAACACGGCAATGACTCGAACGCTTATCCACAACGCGGCTTCGACTACATAACCCGCGACGCTCTTGGCTACGATAATGAGGTTCAGTTCCCCGTTTTCTCAAGTAGTAATCGCCAAGGTTATGAGCGCCTCATTTTTAAAGCGGCCGCAAACGACAACTATCCAAACTCCGGCGGAGCTCACATACGCGATGGTTACATACACCGTCTCTCAGAATTAGGCGATCTTCATCTGGATGAGCGTAAAGTGGAGTCATGTGTTCTCTATATCAACGGCGAATACTGGGGTGTTTATGAAGCCCGCGAAAAGGTCGACGATATCGATTATACAAAGTTCTACTATGATCAGCCCGATGGTTTTGTTGACTTTCTTAAAACCTGGGGAGGTACATGGGAAGAGTATGGCACAGGCGACGATTGGTATGACTTGGTTGCTTTCATCACGGGTAACGACATGACCGACCCGGCCAATTACGACTATGTGTTAACTCAGTACAATCACATGAGCCTCATCGACTATTTCATATTGAATGGCTACATCGTAACGACTGACTGGCTTAACTATAACACAGCGTGGTGGCGCGGTCGAAATCCTTCAGGCGACGGACGTCGCTGGAGGTATGCTCTTTGGGACAATGACGCTTCTTTTGGGCATTACATCAACTATACGGGAGTTCCTTCCGACCAACCAACGGCCGACCCTTGTCAAATTGAAGGTATGGGCGATGTTGGCGGACAGGGGCACGTTCCTGTGCTCAACGCGCTTTTCGATAACCAAGACTTCTTCGCAGATTACATTCAACGATACGCGACTCTTTCGAACACTATTTTCTCGTGCGATCGCATGATAGAAGTACTCGATAGTATGATTAACGTGATTGAGCCTGAAATGCAGCGCCATTGCGATCGCTGGGGTGGAACTTATGGCGATTGGCAGAATAGCGTGCAAACGCTGCGCGACTA
>CANIAA010000177.1 GCA_947465255.1 Flavobacteriales bacterium
AAAACGTTTTCGAAAAGCTGGATCTTTTCAGTTAACCAAAACAACCATTTAAAATTCACCAATTAATTCCTTGATGGTTAGACGCGTGAGGGGGAAGGGAGGTTGCATGATAGCAGGTAATAGGTTATAGGTGATAGGTAATAGGTAGTGCACAACCTATCACCTATCACCTATTACCTATCACCTAATCCCTCGTCTGAATTATTTGCCTCAACAAAGAAGTCTCCTATATTTGCGCCCGCATTATGGGGGTATAGCTCAGCTGGCTAGAGCGCTTGCATGGCATGCAAGAGGTCATCGGTTCGAATCCGATTATCTCCACGAAATGAATCCGCAAACACTTTGTCTTAAAGGGGTTGCGGATTTTTTGTTGGCAGACTAGGCCACATGTAGGCCACGGATATGGAGTTCTTAATACAATAACGAGGGTTACGCTGCGCTATAACCGCACGAAAATGATTCACACCTTCGACAGGGTGAATTCATTCCGTTACGAAGATGTTGTCACGATTTGAATTCGTCAGACGCTGACTGACGAATTGGCTACGAGTGGAGCAAATTACTACCCCTCGACTTCACGGGGATCGGGCTGTTCTTACCGAAAGATGACCTTGGACTTAGTCGGACCAATTTGCACAAGATTAATCGCGGAGGCAGCGAACGGAATGTCCAACTGTCTTATTACCATAATCATATCCGTAGGACGCACCCCAGAGGTCGCTTAGCTCAAGAAACCAAGCTTGATTATTTGCAAATTCAGTGGAACTCCACCAGTATCCATATATGCCTGTTAGGAAGATACCGAAATCATCTTGGCGCCCACCGGGAGGGCCAGAAAACCCGCTGCTATTAGTGGCTTCGGCATTCGGAGCAAACCATAATCCCGAAGCCTCTTCCAAAGTGCCAATCGTTTTCATTTTACCTCCCGCCATATCTTGACCACCGAGATAATCAAATAATAATGACCACTCAGTGTGGGAAGGAAGGTGCCAACCTAAGGGACAAAGATGACGAGGATCATTGCATGCATACCAGTTGTAAAGCTTACCATACGGGCATAAATCGCTTGGATTATTATTAGGGTATGTCCAGGCGCCGCTCGTTGCACTTCCCCATGAGGCAATGTCCAAATTCGTGATTACCGGATCCCCATTTCGATAAATGCTCGTATTTAAATTCTCCGCCATCCATTTTTGAGACCCGATGAAAATAGTCTTGTAGACATTGCCCTCCTGATCCGTCATGGTGCCATAGGTGAGATTGGGATTATGCACATTGGGTGCGCCGCAGGAGTGGAGCGTAGTTCCTGTGGTGAAACTATTTGCCTCGCTGATGCCGGGAATGATTACAAAACTTCCGTCGCCCACGAACAGGGTATCACCTGTTGTGCTCACATCCAGATGCACACTCCCCGCATGCAACGCATACGGCACACTCAACAACTGCTGCGTTCCGATATCCACAAACCCATTTCCTAAGTCGATTTCCACTTGCATGAATTTGGCTCCATTCGCCCAGTTGACTTCGCTGAGAGGCACACTACTACCAAGCTGAACAGTAAATAAGCCAAGCGCGCTTGTGCTTACTGTCTGCAATTCCTGCCACACGCTAGTGCCGGTGGCTGTTCCATCATGAATGGTGAAACGCGCATTGAGCGTGCTGCTCGCAAGTGGTTCACCCGCAGCGTTGCGGGCGATGGCTTGATACGGAATGAGTGCGGGTGCCTGAGAGCATAGAATGGTGCTGATGAGTATCGAAATAGCTGTGAGCGTGAAGCGCATAAGGTTATGTTTTGAGCGAATGTAAATAAGAATAAAGAAGAACTACAAACGGCACCACTCACCTCAACCACTTAATCACCCCATTCCTAGCCGTGTTCGCTTTCATCATCGCATCGCGGCCTTCAAATTCGAAAATGGTTTCGTGCTCGAAACGTCCGTCCGACCATTCGAAAATGAGGTAGGCTTGTTCGTTCTTCTTTTTCTTCTTCCAGGCAAAGGCGAAAATGCCCACGAGCAACATGCGGCCAAGCGTCACACGGCGCTCCACCGAAGACTGATCCTCGACCACCACGTTCTTTACATTGGCTCCCGGTATCTCGGCAAGCTTAATAGGCATCTTCAAGGGCATGTACTCCATGATGTGCACAGATCCGCTGTGATAGAATAAGGATGTGTTGGGCTTAGCATCATTGATGTCGGGGTGGCCTCCGAGGTACTTCGACAAAATTATCTGTTGCTCGGGGTCATAACCCGCTGCCAGAAGCTTTTCATTGACTTCTTTCGTCGCGCTGCTTCCCGAAGCGCCGATGATCAGCAAGAGAATAATCACTCCAATAATGATGTACCACATGTTTGTTTCGTTTTAGTGATTGATTTAGATGACCGAGATTCTCGTTACTCCCCATACCACAGCTTCACCAGCTGCATGAAGTAGTCCGATTTATTCTTGGGCACCAAACAGGTTGCATTGCTACCTCCGATTACTGACACCGACTTCAACGGGGAGCCTTTAAGTGTCTCAATCTGACTTTTGGACAACTGCTTGAAAAAAGAAAGTCCATCACAATTGAAATCATTCCAAGAAACCAGTTTTACTTCTTCACCGTTCTCGAGATTAAGCAGCAGCCAAGTACCTTCCTCTACGCAGCGCGCACTGCTGCGCACGATGTACTCTTTATCAGAGCGTGGTCTAATGGATATTTCATCATTTGTGTATTCCGAGTAGAGATTTAAGTCTCGATTCATGCCATCCTCTTTTGCTGCCAACGGCTCCAATTTGATTTGTTCCTCAATCGACGCAACACTTCCTTTTTGGATATAAAACAGCAACGTGTTCTCGCCTTCCAACTCGGTTCCGTAAGCATTCTTACCGCGGTACTTATAATTCACCAACACTTGATAGGTGCTATCGAACTTTGCGCCCGTTTCTGTGTTGTAGAGTGAATCCTTCAATGTGTAGAAGATGTCCATCGACACCGGATTAAAACTATTCGGAATGTTCAATCCCTTCTTCGCCTGATACGAAGCTTCGCGCACAACCACCTGGAACTCGGCGGTATCTTTCATCAATTCTGCACAGCCAATGCATGTATATGACACCGAATCCAATTTCGAATCGCCGTCTGCTACCAATGTAATTCCCTTGTTGAGGACCTTTGCCTTTTCGTCGGCCTTGGTTGAACACGCAACCAATGCTGCGGCTACAGCCGTGTAAATGAATATTCGTTTCATGGTGATTATTTTATAAGCAAACCAACTCCACTTCCTCTCTCCTCCCATTTTCACTGACCCGAGTTGTCGGGATAATTTTCAAACTGCTGTAAAACATGACGTTATTTTTTCAACACTTGCCCTGCGCTCGCGGTAGTGCACTCACTTTCAACGCATCTAAAAACAGGCTTCGTATTTCCATAACGCGAAAAGTTCACGTTCTTTGAACGGGCATTGTGCCCCTAGCCATTATCCTATGATCACCGGAGAACTCAAATCGCAAGTCGATAAAGTGTGGGAAGCCTTCTGGACAGGCGGCCTTTCCAACCCGCTTACCGTCATCGAACAGATGACCTACTTGCTCTTCATACGCCGCCTCGACGAGCTGCATACCACGAAAGAGCAGAAGGCTTCGCTCCTCAAAAAGCCCATCGAAGACCCCATCTACAGCGAAGCCACGCAAGAGCTGCGCTGGAGCCGGTTCAAAAACATGGACCCCGAGGTGATGCACAAACTCTTCACCCGACAAGACGGTGTGTTCGATTTCCTCAAAGACGTAGGTAGCAAAAGCGCTGCCTTCTCGAAGTTCATGAAAGGTGCGACCTTCATGATTCCCACGCCCCGTCTGCTGGCCCAAGTGGTGGAGATGATTTCCAACATCCCCATGCAAGACCGCGACACCAAAGGCGATGTGTATGAATACCTGCTGAGCAAGATTGCCGCCGCCGGACAAAACGGACAGTTTCGCACGCCGCGTCACATCATCCGCATGATGATCGACATGGTGCAGCCCACCACCGAAGATATCATTTGCGACCCTTCGGCCGGTAGCGCGGGCTTCCTCGTGGTGGCGAGCGAATATGTGCGGGAACATTTCGAAGAAGAACTCTACAACGAAAAGGTGCAGCAGCACTTCCAAAACAAGATGTTCATGGGCATGGAGTTCGACCCTACCATGATTCGCATTGGCGCCATGAACCTCATCTTGCACGGCATTGAAAACCCGCAGCTGCTCGATGTGGATGCCCTGAGCGAAGCCAACACCGGCTTCACCGAAAAGGCAACGCTCGTGCTGGCCAACCCGCCGTTTAAAGGCAGCCTCGACCGCGAGGCGGTGGACAGTAAAATACTGAGCGTGGTAGACAGCAAGAAAACGGAGCTCCTGTTTTTGGCGCTCATCTTAAAAGGCCTCAAGCTCGGTGGCCGCGCCGCCGTGATCATCCCCGACGGCGTGTTGTTTGGCAGCAGCAAGGCACACCAGCAAATACGCAAAGAGCTTATCGATAACCAGAAGTTGCAAGCCGTGATCAGCATGCCCAGCGGCGTGTTTAAGCCCTATGCCGGGGTGAGTACTGCGGTGCTTGTGTTTACCAAAACCAACAGCGGCGGCACCGACAACGTGTGGTTTTACGATATGCAAGCCGACGGCTATAGCCTCGACGACAAGCGGAACCCCATTGAGGCCAACGACATTCCCGATATCGTGGCGCGTTACCACAAGCTCAAAGGCGAGAGCAAACGCGCCCGCACCGACAAG
>CANIAA010000178.1 GCA_947465255.1 Flavobacteriales bacterium
GTATGTTCAGGGCAGGCATTGTGAAGTCCTTCAATAGTTTGAAAAATAACTTCGACCTGTGCCTGCGTGTTTTCAGGTGTTACCAGTTGAGCAACTTTCGCTGAGATTTGATTAGCGTTAAATGCCGTGAATATTTCCTGAACGCAATTGTGCTGTTCATTCTTAGGCAACGCCTCCATTTGTCGGCATTTTTCAAGTACACCGGAGGTAACAGCGTCATATGTTCCGGCTTCTTTATGGAGCGCGATTGCTGCCTGAAATGCAATGAAATCGCCGAGTTTGGCCATGTCAATGCCATAGCAGTCGGGATATCGAATTTGTGGAGCTGAAGAAACGATGATGATTTTCTTAGGTCCAAGCCTATCCAACATTTTGATGATGGAGCGTTTCAGTGTGGTGCCACGAACAATGGAGTCGTCGATAACAACGAGCGTGTCCACAGCGCGTTTTACGGCTCCGTGCGTGGTGTCGTATACATGGGCTACCATTTCATCGCGTGCGCTGTCTTGTGTAATGAAGGTGCGCAGCTTAACATCTTTGATAGCGATTTTTTCTAGTCGTGCACGCTTGCGAATGATCTGTTCAATGGCTTCAATGGAAGCGTTTTCGCCCAGCGCTTTTATGTCTCGGATTTTGACGTCGTTGAGGTGATCTTCGAGCGCCTTCATCATGCCGTAGAAGGCTGTTTCTGCAGTGTTGGGAATGAATGAAAAGACCGTGTTATCTAAGTCGTAGTTGACCGCAGCCAAAATTTGAGGAACCACATTTCTTCCGAGTGCCTGACGCTCTTTGTAGATGGCTTCATCGTTGCCGCGAGAGAAGTAGATGCGTTCAAATGAGCACGACTTTTTTTCGCGAGGCTCGATGATGGGTTTTACGGCGGTTGATCCGTTTTTTCGGATAACGATTGCGTGGCCGGGGGTGAGTTCGTGAATGTCGTTGAGAGAAGCGTTGAAGGCCGCTTGAATGGGAGGGCGTTCGGAAGCAACCACAGTCACTTCATCGTTTTCATACCAGTAAGCCGGTCGAATGCCCGATGGGTCGCGAAGCACAAAAGCATCGCCGTGACCAATAAGTCCCGCCATGGCGAAACCGCCATCGAAGTCTCGAGTGGCTCGCGTTAATACGCGTTGAACGTCGATGTTTTCAGAAATGAGCTCGGTAATTTTTTTATTGTCGTGACCTTCTTGTTTGAATCGATCAAAGAGTTGTTGATTTTCTTCATCGAGGAAGTGACCGATTTTTTCCATTACGGTCACAGTGTCTGCCTTTTGTTTGGGGTGCTGACCCAGGTCGATGAGGAGTTGGAAAAGCTCGTCGACGTTGGTAAGGTTGAAGTTCCCGGCCACAACTAGGTTACGGGTCATCCAGTTGTTTTCTCTCAGAAATGGATGACAGTTTTCGATGCTGTTTCCGCCATAGGTGCCATAGCGCAAATGACCCAAAAAAAGTTCGCCTGTAAATGCGTAGTTATCTTTTAAATACTGTGTGTCGCTGAGTTTATCCGGGCGCGAGCGCTCCAACTCTTCGAAGCGTGACATTACTTTCGAAAACAGCTCGCGTATAGGTTGCGGGTCATTGCTTCGAACACGGCTGATGTAGCGTTTGCCTGGCGGCATGTCGATTTTGATGTTCGCGATACCGGCTCCGTCTTGCCCGCGGTTGTGCTGTTTTTCCATCAACAAATACATTTTGTTGAGGCCGTAAAATGCAGTTCCGTATTTCTCGGCGTAGTACTGAAGGGGTTTCTTCAGTCGGAGGAGTGCGATACCGCACTCGTGCTTGAGTTGATCACTCATGATGCGCATGCAAGCCGAAATGATAATCGACCGGCTAATGAGCACGCAAAAATACGAACGACTTTACCCTGTGTGTAAAGAAGATTGATTGAATTAACGGATGAAGGTGAGTTTCCTCACTTCATCGGCGGTTCCAAGAGGCGTCGACACATACACCAGGTAAACACCGGTCGCGGGTCGGGAACCATCCGAAAGTATTCCGTTCCATACGGCTCTGCCGCCTTCACTTTCTGTTTCGAAGAGAATATTACCTTGAATGTCTGTAATCTTCACACTCGTGTTGTAAGCAAGGCCGTCAATGGTGATGTTGCCGTCGTAATCAGGACGAACGGGATTGGGGAAAACACGCACATTTGACATTTCTTTATCGAAGTTGGTGGCGGTAGAAAAGAAGCCGACTACTCCGTTTTCCGTAGCGAAAAACACCTCACCGTTAGAGTGGTTGATGCCAATGTCGTAGACCGTGTTGGAAGGTAGCGGGCTGTTTTCTTCGGTGAAGTGATATACTTCTCGCAGTCCATCATCGCTTAACAGGTATACACCGCTGCTTTTCGTTCCAATCCATTTGCGATTACTTCCGTCGATTTCGATGCAGTTAATGGCCTCTGTTTCCAGAAGAATTTGTGTGTTTCCTTCCTGCTGAATGAGAATTTGTTCGGAATCGAAATTGCCATCTGTGAAAATGGAAGCGGGGTTGTAGAAAATAGACAGGCCCGCGGCGGTGCCCACCCACACTTCTCCATCGAGATCTTCTTCCATGCTGAGCACGTCTTTGGAGGGAAGTTTACCATTTCCTTCTGCATCGGTGAGCAGCTTGAAATTGTCATCCGAAAAAACGTCAAGCGTTGCATTGTTGTTCAGCACGAGTAGACCTTTGTTGATGACGTTGGCCCAAATGTAACCGTCATTCGAAATGAGAATATCAGCCACCTTTTCGTCGTCACCCATTACAGAGCCGAAATCATAGTCGTAGAAATTACCCTCGCGGTCGAGAGCATGCAGAGCGTTTTTTGTGTAACCGTTCGTGCACCATAGTATCCCATCTTTCGAGTAGGTAACGCCTCCAACGGCTGTTCGCAAATAAGCTTGCGTTGTACCATCCGGGTCAGGACCTGAAGTAGCCGTTCCGTTAGCTGGCACAAGTCGGCGGTTTGGAATGTCCACTTTCAGCAAGCCTTCTTCCCACGATGCAGCATAGACGTTATTGTTATCGATGGGGTCTACGGCGTAGTCCATGAAATCCATGACATACTGGTTGGAGTTGTTGAAGTGCAGGCCGGCGCTCTGTGCTGTATCGGCTGAGATGGAAATCCAGGCATCGTCTACAAAAGCTGATACACCGTCGGAGTTGAAGTTGTTGCCCCAGTCGGCGCGCACTCCACCATGGGCAATCCAAACGTTGTTGTTGTAGGCTGTAATTCTCCGGCAATCATCGGAGCTTGGTCCTTGCGGACTGATGAGGATGTCTTCAAAACCGAATGGGTCTTTGGAAAGCATGAGACCGCTGAACTTATCGGCTGCCCAGGCATATCCGTTGTATCCGATTATCGCATTGAAGGTGTGCAAAAGTCTACCGGCAACCATAGAGATTACAATGCGTGAATCGAGATTGTTGCGGCTGTACCAATACCCGTAGTTGCCCGAAACAGAAAACCATTCGCTGTTACTCCAGAGCTGGTTGATGCGAAAGTTTTCCAAGGGAAATCGATCTACCCATGTGTCGCCGGCGAGTGGTTTGCTCCAAACAGTGTCGTTCAATTCGCCGGGCATGGCCAGTACCATTTCGTTGTTGAAGAATTCGAGATGTGTCGGAACACCGATTCCGGGCAGGTTTTGGACGGTTGTCCAGTTTTCGAAGTTGGAAAGAAAGGTATTGTTTACATCTGCGCTTCGCAGACCTTGCTCCGTTGCTGCGTAAATGGTTTGGTTGTTAACAGCGACATCACGCACACGCACGGCCTCGCCACTGCTTCCGATGAAATAGGTCTCTTTGATTTCCCGTCCGGGAACGTCAATTACCACTATGCCAAAACCGGTGCTTAGAAAAATTCGATCGCCATATGGGTAGATATCGTAGATGGTTTTATCGCCAATGAGCGTGCTGAATTTGATGAAGGGTATGTTGTACACCTCTTTTTCATTGAACAAGTCCACATTGCCGTTGCTGTATCCAACGACAATGAATTTTGAAACAGGATCGAATTCCAGAGCGCTGATGCCTACGTCGCTCAAGCGATTCGTTTTATTGTAACGACTCACTTCACCGGTAAACTGGTCGTACGAGAAAACCGAGTTAGCCGTGGCGGCAAAAATGAAGTTATTGGCTTCACAAACGTCGATACAACGGTTGTAAGGAAAGTGGTCACGCCAGGTGCCGATGCTGTACTGCGCGAAAAGCGAGGCATTTACCAGAGCGAGAACGAATAGAAGTGTTTTTTTCATCATAAGGTTGGCGCGCAGGAAACGAGGAAAAAATTGTTTTGGTATGTCAGTGTAAAATAAATCAGTTACGAACTGAAAGCGTTCCAACCTTGGGCTTTCAGTGTAATGGCTTCACCGGAGCGAGTTATGAATCTGCACCCCATCGAATCGGCGGTTGCGTGCCCAATAACCGTAAGGCTTGGGTTCCCTTTTATTTTGTCGTAATCGCTCGGCTTAATGGTAAACAGAAGCTCGTAATCTTCCCCGCCATTCAACGCGCAGGTTGTGAAGTCGAGGTTGAATTCTTTAGCCGCTTCGATGGTTTTTGGGGATACCGGAATTTTCTCTTCATACAGATCAAAGCCCACCCCACTGTTGTCGGCCAGGTGTTTAATTTCCGAAGCCAAGCCGTCGGAAATGTCAATCATCGAGGTAGGGCGAACACCCAATGATTGAAGCAGGCCATGCACATCGCGTCGAGCCTCTGGTTTTAGCTGGCGTTCCAGAATGGAA
>CANIAA010000179.1 GCA_947465255.1 Flavobacteriales bacterium
ATATCAACAGAAGCGACTTTACAGAAAATATTGCTTAAAACTGAATTTTGGAAAATTCACGAAAACACTGAATTTAACGAACGACAGAGATTGGTTTTAAACAAACTCTTTGATGGATTTGATGGGAAACTAAAATCATCTAAGTGGGCAAAAATTGCAAAATGTTCACCCGACACTGCATTGCGTGACATTAAGGACTTAATTGACAAGAGAATATTACGCCAAGAGAAACAAGGCGGACGGAGCACAAACTACGAACTTGCCGTCTTCTGAATGTAACACTACCGCCAAAATCGGTTTTGCGTCAGGCGGGGTGACGTGCTTCTATTGACAATTTTGTGTATAATTGAAGTGCTGTTCTTCGTATCGAGTGCAGTGCTAAAAAGCCCGCCCGAACGCCAAGCCGCAAACCGTTAGCCATCAATCTTGCGGACATTGTTAACGTGAAAGCGACTGGAAGAAGCTAACTTTGATAGCGAATGAGAACGAACATCTTCCGGTATATTAGATATGCCTTGCTGTTAACCCTAGTTGCCTATTTGCTTGCTGTTATCATTCCAAGAAGCTATGATGTTCCTCAAATGCATAAACGAAATGGAACACAATACTGGGACTTACAAACGGGTTCGACAATTGCCTATACGCTGGTACCTGCCAAAGGCCCAAAGAAACCTTTCCCAATTATTTACTTGCAAGGAGGACCGGGAGGGTTTATTTCCAATAGAAATATTGAAATGTTATCACCCCTTTCAGAGGATGGATATGATATTTATTTATACGACCAAATTGGCAGTGGTCTGTCAGATCGATTGCCAAACATCAAGGACTACACTGCAGACCGACACAAAATCGATTTGGAGGAAATCATACAGAAAATAGATGCAACAAAAGTGATTCTGATTGGGCAGTCCTGGGGAGCCAGTCTTGCTGCCTTATTCATTGCTGACAATCCTCAGAAAGTAGAAAGAGTCGTTTTTACAGGACCAGGGTCTATTCTACCTATGCGTGAAGAACTGATAAGCGCAATTCCACCAGACAGTTTAAACCTGAGGAAACCACCCTACTCAAACGTGGAGGCAAATGACAAATCAGCAAACATCAGAATGGAAGTAGTTAGCTTTTGGGCAAATGCCTTCGGACACAAGCTTGCATCTGATAAAGAGGCGGATGACTTTCAGACTTATCGTAACCATGAACTGAATAAGGCTACCGTGTGTGATACTTCCAACGCATTGAAAGCGGAAGGTGGCGGAGGTTTTTATGCCCAGGTAATGACAGCGGGGAGCTTCAATGAAATAAAAGACCCAAGACCAAGATTAATAGGATCAAAAATCCCTGTTCTGATTATGAAAGGGCAATGTGACAATCAGCCATGGGGATTTGCTAATGAGTATTTAGAACTCTTTCCCAATCACACGTTGAAAATTGTTCCAAATGCCGGACATTCGATTTCAGTTGAGCAACCCGAACTATACTTGAAAATCATTCGTGAGTTTTTGAATCAAGAATTTTAAATAACAGCAAACTTGACACTTGAAACCACCGTGGACAGAAAAGCACGAATCGCTCACAAGGGGTTTGCGACAGGGGGAGTTCCATACTCCGCAGACACATGTGTACAAGATGGAAGTTCAGCTCTCCGTATAAATTTTAGTGCTCAAACTCGCCGCCATCGCAAACCCTTGAATCGATAGCGACTTCCTTAAAATAAATGACATGAAAATATCTATTAAAAAAATTTAGATAAATGACAAGGTATAAAATCAAAATCCCAATCATTTCTTTTTTGTTACTGTCTATTCTATTTACCGCTTGCAACGGTCAGAATTCAGGAAACACCGCAAATTCCGGCTATAATACCGAACAGCATCCAACAATTGTTCGGACACAGGGAAGACAGTGCGAGAACGTAACTTGCCAACTTGTAGATAAAAACGGCAACTTGTGGTTTAGCATTCGCGGAGAAGGCGCCTATTGTTATGACGGAAAATCATTTACCAACTTCACCACGAAGGATGGTTTATGCAGCAATGAGGTAGGATCGATAATTCAGAATAGAGCCGGAACTATTTTGCTTGGCACAGGCAACGGTATATGCATGTATGACGGTACTGAATTCACAAACTATCCTGTGCCGGACACCCTGAGCATTACCTGTATGTTCGAAGACAACAATGGAAACTTGTGGTTTGGCGCGATGAACAAAGGAGTTTATAGGTATGACGGAATCAATCTTACTCACTTTCTTTATAATTATCAGCATCCATTCTTTGGTGACAAGCACGAAAAGTATATCAGTGATATACTACAAGATCAACAAGGAAACATGTGGTTCAGTTCCTGGAATGGCGGTGGCGTATGGAGATACGACGGAAAGAACTTGAAGAACTTTGTTCCATCTTCAGACTATTATAAAACAAACCAAGACAAAAGAAACCTCAGCAATCCGCAGATGGCTTTCGAACAGAGTCTAAGTATCCCCTATTCTCCGTCGCAAGAGTATATCACTGACGATATGATTTTCTCCATGACGGAAGACCATAAAGGGAATATTTGGTTTGCGACAAGAGATCATGGCATTTGCACTTACGATGGTATAACATTTACGACTATCGGAAAAAATGAGGGTTTAGATATCAGCGGGGCAACAGCCATCCTGCAAGATGACACAAGTGGTTTTTGGATCACAACATTTGATAGCGGTGTTTGGTACTACGATGGCGCAACTTGCACACACTTTACGGAAAGCAACGGGCTTGTCAACAATGCCGTCATGAGCTTATTGAAAGACAAAGACGGCAATATGTGGTTTGGCACAAAATGGTTTGGGCTAAGTCGGTATGACGGTAAAACGTTTACGACATTTTCCAAATATGACCATTAAGTTCAAACCCGCATTCGACCAAATGAAAGCTATGGCAGCAGCAAACAGCTGTTGAGCTGCGAATTACCCGCATCACCTCTTCAAGTCAAGCTTCATTCTTAATTTCGCACAATCAACACAACCAGATCCATGAAAACACTACACTTCACACTCGTTGCTTTTGCAATCCTTTCGTCCCCATTCACAGGAACATCCCAATCCTTCAACTGTGATTGGTTCACCGTTACCGGTCTTGAGCCTGATACGTTTAACTTAAACAATACACTCGTCCAAATTGAAATGGCAGGCGGAGTATCCGACTTTATCAATTACCCATTCATACCAGCCGTTACCGACTGCAATGGCGATACCGTGGCAACGGGCGACATGTTCCTTTTTGGTCAAATTGGCGGCACTGAGACAGGCTATCCGGTGAGCGCCATTAGTGACGATGTGTGTTACCCGCTGACTATTCAATTCGTATACAGCGATAACTTTTTGGTCGCCGACACTTGCTTATTCACTTATGGTAGCACCAATCTATCCTCTCGTTTTGACACGTTCAACCAACTCAATGTCTATCCAAATCCAACGAGCGGTGATGTTCAGATTGAATCATCATGGGCGCTTTCCAATACCCCATATATCGTAACCGATCAAATGGGAAAGATAATTCTTCAAGGGAATTTGAACTCAACGAACACGAGACTTGACATGGAGAGATTTAGTTCAGGCATTTACATGTTGCGTGTGGGGAATGAAGTGGTGAAGGTGGTGAAGGAATAGTGGCGAATGGCGAGTGGCGAATGGCGAGTGGCGAGTGATTAGGATATACGTAAATAAAAAGACATGGAGAAAACGATGATTACGATTCAGGCGATGGTGGAGGCTGATACAGCCAAGGCCTGGAAATGCTACACACTTCCGGAGCACATCACGAAGTGGAACTTTGCTTCCGATGATTGGCATTGTCCGGCAGCTTTCAACGACATGAACGTGGGTGGAACCTATCGCGTGCGAATGGAAGCGAAAGACGGAAGTTTTGGTTTCGATCTGGAAGCTACTTACGACAGCATAGAGCCGGGAAAAAGCTTCAGCTATACCATGGCCGATGGAAGGCCCGTTCATCTCGTGATGCATAGCAAGGGCAACGCTACCGAAGTTACCATTACGTTTGAAGCCGAAAACCAAAACCCGGTGGAGCTGCAACGCGACGGTTGGCAGGCGATTCTCAATAACTATAAAAAGTACACCGAGAGCGTTTAATGGAGGCATAGGTGATGAAAGTTGAAAATTGAAAATTGAAAGTTGAAGGTTCTGCATAAACAATCCATTCCCGAATCTTTTGTGCTTTAGTCGCATGTTCAACTCAAAAAAACTACATTCGCAACGAAACAATAACCACTAATCACGATGAAAAACATAATTCTTCTGTTCTTAGGAGTAGCAATTCTTGCCTCCTGCTCTGAAGGCATCACCAAGAAGTACAACATCGACAACATCGATGTCACCGTTGAGGGCCCCCTCTTCGATGGTCCCAATACCATGCAAGCCACCCATAGCATTGATCTCAGTACGATCGAAGCCGGACTCTTGCCCGAGCATATTCAATCTGTAAAGCTCACTAAAGCTTCCGTAACCACGGCCGACAGCGCAGCATTCAATGGCGTTCGCAACTTCGTGTTGCAGTTCACCTCCGCCGATGCGAAAATGCAGAAAGCCGGTGTATTGAACCCGGTGCCCCAAAACACGTCTCCCGTTGAATTGACGCCATCTGCCGAAGCCGAACTCACGGACAACTTCAAACAAAAAGAACTCATCATCATTTTG
>CANIAA010000180.1 GCA_947465255.1 Flavobacteriales bacterium
GTTGCTGTAAAAACGGTAAAAGAAACCGTGATGCGTTTACGCCCTACACATAATCCTGCACTGCAAGATCTTGTTCACATGGTGAAGGACGAAATGGGTAATTTTTATAAAGGAGGTCGCTATGGTTTTTTCTCGAACCATTCCAGCAACTTTGCAGGTGTTGCCCTTTTTTTTGGGTTGCTCGCCAGGCCTCTTCAAAGGTGGGTTCAGCTTGGCCTTGCCGCTTGGGTTTTATTAATAGGCTATAGTAGAATTTATCTTGGGGTTCATTATCCGCTCGATGTGTTGGCCGGGTTTGCATATGGCGGATGCGCTGCACTTTTCATGTATTGGGTGTATCGAAAATTTGAGAAACGGGAGGAAGTAAAATGAAGTGGTTAGCGGTCTTCGTAGGTGGTGGTCTGGGTTCGATGTTGCGTTTTGGCTTGGGAATCGTCATTGCCCCGGTCGCCGGTCTTTTTCCATGGGCTACCTTAATTGCTAATGTCCTTGCGGCAGCTATCATAGGTTGGCTATTTACTTCTCATGTGAAAGAAGGAGATGAACTTTTATGGCAGTTGGCTGCCATTGGCTTTTGTGGTGGATTAAGCACGTTTTCCACTTTTAGTATGGAAACCGTTCAATTGATGAAAACCGGCCACACAGCGCTTGCCTTGACATATATGGTGTTGAGTGTTCTGCTGAGTATTGTTTTATTCTTTTTCATTGCTCAGTGGTTTCAACGAACCTAGGTGAGTAAATGGCCGCTGAAAGTTTAGCCTCATCGTTAATCAAGTGAGGTGCAATCTTAATTTAGGCCCAATGAAATCCAGCTTCTATTATTCTCTTGCAACGCTCGCTATGTGGTGGGTTTGTGCAATCCTTCCGATACATGTTCAAGCCCAAAAGAAAGCTGAAAACATGAAGGATACTCCGCGTCTAATCGTGGGAATAACCGTCGACCAAATGCGTTATGATTATTTGTTGCGCTATTGGAGCGATTTCGGTAATGCGGGTTTTCGCCGTTTGGTGAATGAAGGTTTTTTATGCCATAACCTACATTATAATTATATGCCTACCTACACGGGACCAGGCCATGCTTCTATTTTCACCGGCACAACACCGGCTTATCACGGCATTATTCAAAACGATTGGTATGACAGAGCAAGCAATACGATGATCTATTGTTCTTCAGATTCTGCAGCCAAAGGAGTTGGGACCGGTTCGAAGTCGGGCCAGATGTCGCCGCATTATTTGACAGCTTCTACGCTGGGTGACATGGTTCGTATGCAAACCAACGGCAGAGGAAAGATCATTGGAGTTGCCTTGAAAGATCGTGGGGCTATTCTACCCGCAGGCCGCACGGCGGACGCTGCGTATTGGTTTGTTGGTGGTGAAGAGGGAGTGTGGGCAACCAGCGATTGGTATATGAGCGTTTTGCCCGATTGGGTCAATGCATTCAATAAACTTAAAACGGCTGATAAGTACTTGTCTCAAAATTGGAATTTATTGCGCGATGCTTCGGTGTACGATGAAAGTCAGGCCGACAACAATGCACACGAAACACCTTTCAAGGGTACCACGAAGCCGACGTTCCCATATGACCTCGCATCGCTTAAGTCTGCTAATGGAAACTATGAATTGCTAAAGGCTACCCCATTTGGAAACAGCTTGACAATCGATTTTGTCCGCGAATTGATTACGCAGGAAAAGATGGGAGCCGATGGGTATACCGATATGCTATGCTTAAGTTTTTCCTCAACGGATTATATCGGACATCAATTTGGCATACATGCCATGGAAACGCAAGACTGCTATTTGCGCTTGGATGAGGAGCTAGGATCGTTCTTGTCTTTTTTGGATGATCAAGTGGGTAAGGGTAATTACACCATTTTCCTTTCCGCCGATCATGGTGGTGCACCGACGCCTAGTTATACCGCTAAGCGAAAGGCAATAGGAGGTTACTGGAAAAGCGACCGGCTAGAACTTTTTTTAGAGGACACACTCGCCAAGCGCTATGGTCAAGGTGACTGGGTGCTAAACGAAAGCAATCAGAATATCTTTTTGAATCATACGCTGATGCAATCGAAGCGCTTGAGCACAAAAGAAATTCAATATGAAGTTGCTCAGTTATGTCTCTCATTTCCGGAAGTGATGAGTGCATTTACAGCTTCCGATTTGTCGCAGGCAAGAGGAGGAGATCTTGTCAAGAATATGATCCAGCAAGGCTATGATGCGCAGCGATCAGGAGATGTCATTTATACACTTGACCCAGGATTTATTGAGTATGGAATGAGTGGAACAACGCATGGATCGCCCTTCGCTTACGACTCTCATGTGCCGGCTATTTTCTTTGGTTGTGGCGTAGAGTGTGGTGAAACATATTCCCGTTTCAGTATTACCGACATTGCTCCTACAGTAAGCATGATGTGCGGAATCGCTCTTCCTGACGCTACTACCGGAGTTGCTATTGAACCTGCTATTCGCAAAAGGAAATGATTACGTACAGAGTTAAAACGACGCACCCGCATCGTCATTTTATCAGCTTCGAAGCGGAGTTCCCAACGCACGGGAGAAGATTTATTTCCTTGCAGTTGCCTTCGTGGCGCCCGGGTCGATATGAATTGGGAAATTTTGCCAAGAACATTCGTGCGTGGAGGGCCACGGATGTGGATGGCAATGATTTGAATTTTGTCAAAACAACAAAGGACAATTGGAGTGTTGAAACCAATGGTGTGGCAGTTGTTATTCTCACCTATCAATACTATGCGGCTGAATTGAATGCGGGATCATCTTTTCTCGATGAAGACCAGCTCTACATCAACCCTGTGAATTGCTTCTTCTTTGATACAGAGAATGCCAATGCCACTTACGAAATTCTTCTGGATGTTCCGGCCGACTATCAAGTGGCTACAGGATTGACGAAAATTTCGGAGCATAGACTTTCCGCTTCGTCATTCGATGAATTGGCAGATTGTCCGCTTATCGCAAGCAAAACACTGAGGCATCTTAGCTACGAGGTTCAGAGTGTACCTTTTCATATCTGGATTCAGGGTGATGTTACTTTGAATGAAACGCGCTTGCTCACAGACTTCGCGGCGTTCACCGGTGAGCAGATGAGAATGTTTGGCGATATTCCATGCAAGGAGTATCACTTCTTATTTCACTTCGTTCCGTTTTTCTTGAGGCATGGTGTGGAGCATTGCAATAGCACTGTGATTACTATGGGACCTGCCGCCGATTTTCAGCAAGAGCATTTGTATCTCGATTTACTAGGCATCAGTTGCCATGAGCTGTTCCATAATTGGAACGTGAAGAATATTCGCCCTGTTGAAATGTTGCCTTACGACTTCACGCGCGAGAATTATTCCGAACAAGGCTACGTATATGAAGGAGTGACCACTTACTACGGCGATTCGCTTTTGTGGCGCAGCGGATCATTGTCGGCCGACGATTGGCTCGAAGTCATTCAAGATCACATACAGGATTATACAGGTAATCATGGTCGATTCAATTTATCGGTTGCGCAAAGCAGCTGGGATACTTGGCTGGATGGTTACGTTTCCGGCATTCCGTGGCGAAAAGTTTCCATTTACAATGAGGGCTTTTTGATTGCAATGATGTGTGACCTTATTCTGTTACATGGAAGCAATGGCAACCATTCTCTCGATGCTGTGATGAAGCGTTTTTATGAGCAATTCGGAAAACAGAATAAAGGCTACACGCGAGAAGACTATCTCGCGCTATTGAATGATCAAAGCGACTTTGACTTTTCTGAGTTGTTCCATTCTTTTGTGAATGGAAGGCAGGATTATCTGCCCATGCTTCGAAAAGTTCTGTCGTATGTCGGAGTTGAATTGCAGGAAGCACCTTCTTCGAAATGGAGTGAAACCCATCTGGGGGTATCTCTGGATGAGGGTAATCAGAAAGTTGTGGTGTCTGCGGTTGTGCCTAATTCACCTGCTGATGAAAGTGGGCTTTGGTATTCCGATGAGATTGTAGCCGTAAATGGATTTGCTCCTTACAAGAATGTTCAGCAACTCTTGCGCATGCATGCTTTGGACTTGGAATTGACCATTCTGCGAAAGGGCAAACGAACAACCGTCAGAACAGCCTCGAATGGTGTGACTTGGGTAACCAAGTATCGTTGCGTAAAATCAGTGGAAACCTCCGAGACACAGGAGCTTATTTGGAAGCGTTGGAAAGAAGGAATTGTCTAATCACAGCCCCATAGCAGCAGGTAGTTGACCTGCCATGTAGTCGAATAAATTTTTGAGAGGAGCTTTTACCATCATTTCCAGAAACGGATTTATCTGTGCATCGCAAATCAGTTGCCCGGTGGTTTGAGCTCCGGTCTCTTTCAATTGAACTTTTAGGGTGAAAGGAAAGGGTGATCCTGCTGTGCTTTCGTAGGTGATTTCTTCGTTCGGTTTACTGTCTTTTATGCGGAGCCCGATGGTGTATGCATTTTGGATTTTGAAACTACACATGTCCGTTTCTGCTTTCCAGTCGCTGTACTTGCCGGCCGGTAATAGCTTTTCAATGTTTGTCATGTCGCTGAGGAATGAGAATACTTCTGCAGCATTTGTATTTACCTGAGCCGGTTGACTTTCAATGTGAGTCATTGTGTGGTTGTGATTAGTGTGTTTGGCTTGCCGTGAATTGTTCGCTCCA
>CANIAA010000181.1 GCA_947465255.1 Flavobacteriales bacterium
ATCCGGACCAAAGTATCGAACAAAAAAGATGTTTTCATCCTGGAGACGCAAGAACAACAATTGGCCTTTTAGGTTTTCGGTAGGCAAGAACTGTGTCTTGTTCACCGCCGGAGGTCTTTCTGATGAAGCTATCAAATAGGAATGATCATCCGGCAGCGTTTCTATCGTGCAATCGACATGTGCCTGAATTTGTCGATATAGCCCTTGTTCGATATTAAATGCTTCGGCAACGGTCTCGACAAAGGCCAATTCCTGAGGGCCATGCTCTGTATATTCTCTGAGAAATTCGAGCAGGCGAACCACGACAAAGAATTTTTCCTTCTGTTGAAGTTCCTCGTTGATTTGGCTGCATATGCGCAGCACTTTAACTGAGGCCATGCTGGTTTTCTTTTCCGAATCCTTTACGTTGTGAAATTTTTCGGCAAACTCCTCATACAATCGGAGGTAGTTGCTAACCATCTCCTTGTTGAGCTGCTGGCGCAGAAAAAGAGCCACAATCTCGCGTCCCGACTTCATACCGGAGCCACTTATTATGGCGAATAACTGCATTAAAGCTCTTAATATTCCTGCACTCATTGCGCGCTTTCTACGAACACCCCGTAAGGATGTTCCATCCGTTTGAAATTATTTTTTAAATCCGGTCAGCACGGTTACACAAACCGGCTCCGGCATTGGGCATCGAATAACACACCGAACTTCCATACTCTTCTCAACAAAAAAATCCCAGTCGCTCGGGTAATTGAATTCTGAGCCTTTGAAAAGGATGTTGTTGTTTTGGTCAAATACAGATATGTTAATGCGTTGTTTATCAACGGCCGATGTAGCTATTCGATAGGTGTTGTTAGCAAGCCAAAGAGATTCGAAGGAAAGCGAGTCACCCTGGCCCATCATCCCTTGAATGAAGTAGGGCTCTGCGATGAAGTTGGTGCCAAACGTTTTCTCGGCGGCTTTAAGTGATTCCTCACACTGAGACCATGCGCACGTCGAAGCGCACATTACATACAATAAAATGAGGATATGTCTCATGGCGTGATAATCAATTGTCTCGTTTGTGCAATGAGGTTGTGTATTTCCGGTAACTGATCATCGGGGTAAATAACCTCCGATTGGCAGCGCAGATAAGTGATGCCTTGACGGCGATCGTGAACAGGTTCTTTGAACTCATACTTCTTTTCGAGTTCTTCCAATACAACGCATAAATCAACTAACGCTGTTTGAATGTCTTCGAAGGAGTCATCTTGAATCGATTGTGCCAACGATCGGATGCCATTGGCTGAGTAGGTTTGGTCTGCAAGCAGCTTATCGAGCGGGTGACCCGCGATACTATCTGCAGGATTAGCGAGGTGATGCATCGATTCTACCCATCCACCCAATAAGATGCATGTGCTGATGTCGAGACGGTTGTTCTTTTTCAGATAAGCCTCAAGATTTCGAAAGAATATGCCGTGCAGTCCTAGCATGCTTTCCGGATTTTCAAGTCCGGCTTCGATTTGATTAAGCAGTTGCGGATCGACTTCGTGGGAAATTCCCAAATCGTCGGTGAGCCTCCGAATGGCGGCGAGATATTGTGGAGTGGTTGCTCCCTGCCCATGATTTATAAGATAGGACAAGTCAGCGCCCAGCACTCCCAAGCATAGAGCTTTTTTGATTTCTCCGGTCCATTGTTCCGGGTGTGTAGCATCGCAGAGGCTTTGACTTTCGAAGGGAATGGACTCCTTGGCGATCATGTGTGAGATAAGCGCGGGAGGAGGAATCACCACCATTTCTCCGGCAAGCAGAATGGTTCCCGAACCGGAAATGCCGGTTGTGTCGGGCTGTGTAACCGCGGGTTGCGAAGGCTGCGGCTCGCTGCATCCGGCCAATAAGAGCGCTAGAGTCATCAGCATCAGGCATGATGGAACGAGGCTCTTTAGCTCATATGGACGCAGTGAATATTGCATTTCCACAAATGAAAGCGTAAATGGCTAATCGAAGCGACTTTCAATTTGCTAATTATTCAACAAACCAGGCAATACGCATTGCGAAAAATTGTTGTAGCGAGTCAGTTGTTTCATCTCATCTTTGTCGACCAGCTATGCGATTTCCATACTTCTATACGGTTGCTCTTGCTCTCATGCTTGCGCTAAGCCTTGTTCAGTGCAGGAAGGAACGATTCAATGAGGACTCTTCTGCTCGACTGGAGTTTTCGAGTGACACGGTTTTCTTCGATACCGTTTTTTCCACCATAGGCAGCACTACGCAGTATCTGCGTGTTCGAAACAATTACAATGAAAGTATTCGTATCGATGAAATTGCATTGGAGGGCGGCACTGCATCACAGTTTCGCATCAATGTCGACGGCCTCGATGGCCCTGCTGTGGAGAGCATTGAAATCTTACCCAACGACAGTATTTACATTTTTGTTGAAGTTACCGTCGATCCGCAAGATGCAACTCTTCCGTTTATTATAGAAGACCGAATTCGATTTCGTTTAAACGGCAACGAGCAGTCGGTTCTCTTGCAAGCCTGGGGGCAAAATGCCTTTTTCCATGGAGGTTTAAACTCATGCGCAAATCCATTTAGTTACATCATACCCTCAGGCACAACCGAGATATGGACCAATGAATTACCGCACGTAGTATATGGAATAGTAGCCGTTGACAGCGGTGCTACTTTGCGCATCAATCCGGGCGTGCAGGTGTATTGTCACGGCAAGTCAGGCATTTATGTTTACAAAGGATCGCTCGTTGTCGATGGTGATTTGGGTTCCGAGGTAGTTTTCCAAGGAGACCGGCTTGAATCGTTTTATGATGATATTCCCGGCCAATGGGGAATACAGCTCGACTGCCCATACGAAACTGCTATGGGGCCTCAGGTTGCTAGTATTGTTCGAGGTGGCATTTGGATTTTTGAAAGTCCGGGATCCAGTATCGAATATGCGGAACTGCGCAATGGTAATATTGGCATACAGGTCGACACGACCGGCGTGAGTTACACTGCGGCAAACTATTCGTTAGAAATCCGGAATACAAAGATTCTCAACATGGCCGGCATCGGCTTGCTGGGACAGGGCGCATCTATCAGTGGTCAAAATCTATTGATAGCAAATTGCGCTCAACAGGCGGCATATTTGGGCATTGGAGGGCGCTATCGCATGGACAATTGCACCTTTGCTAATTATTCAAGTGATAACAGCAGACAAACACCTACGTTCGTTCTCAATAACTATTATGAAGACATCTACCAAAATATTCAGGTTCGGGAGATTTACGAGAGCAGGTTCAACAACTGTATCATGTTTGGCAACAATGCTTTTCTGACTGATTTCAATGAGTTTCTTCTTGATCTCGATGATCAGGGAACAGCTGATTACCGTTTCCGTTATTGTTTGGTGGATACCGATGAGAGTGTGGAAGATGATGGCAATCACTTCGAAAGCATGAGTAATAGTCAAGCGCCTTTGTTTTGCAATACAGCCGAAGGAAACTTCAGATTGTCATCATCCGGTTTGCTGATGGCAGGTACTGCTGTTTCCGCAAACAATTTGCCTGAAGACATTGAAGGTACATCGTGGGGCTCGCAAGTTTGGAAAGGGTGTTATGCATACGATGCGAATTCGCCCTGTGAATAATGGAACCTCATTCCTTCATCGATGATTTGACAGCACGGTTGGAAGGCCTTCATTCAATGGCCACGAAGGCTAATCAAATTATAAGTTATCCTCGGTCTTCGCCCGGTGAAGCTCGACAAATGCTTCCTCCGGCAAAGGAGAGTGCGGTCATCTTTCCGTTGTTTTTGCGCAACGGAGAGTGGCATACGGCCTTTATGCAACGAAGCGCCGGGCAGGGAGTCCATAGCGGTCAGCTTTCATTTCCCGGAGGCAAGCTGGAGGCAGGAGAGACGCATCTCGATGCGGCGCTCAGAGAAACGCATGAAGAAGTCGGAATCGAATCGCACCGATGGAATGTTGTCGGTGAGTTATCTGCTCTCTACATTCCGCCAAGTCATTTCGTTGTGCAGCCATTTTTAGCTGTTGGGCCGGAGAATCCGCCCTTTGTTTTGAACGAAGAAGAGGCCGTCGCCATGATAGAGTGCCCCGTTTCGTATTTACTTCAGCCCCGAATCATTGGCAGGAAGGGCATTTTCGTCGCCAAATACAATCGAACATTCGATAGTGGATATTTTGATATTCGGGGCCAAACACTTTGGGGAGCAACCGCTATTATGGTACAAGAATTTCGGTCGTTGTTTGGATACGAAGATTAAGGTTCTATTGAACCCTTTTCTGAGGTAGCTGTAACACGATTGGAACGATACATCGCATGAAAAAGCTACTCGTCATAACAAGTCTCTTTATCTGGAATTTCGGCGCATTTGGGCAGCAATCGAACAGTGCCGATGCCGGAGAAAAGGCATTGGCTCAAGCCTGTATTTCGGGTAACGCTCAGGCCATTCAGTCTGCTGCTATGGAATTGGCCAAGACGGCAGCATATGGTGCCGATCGGCTTGAATACGCATCCAATCTGTTGAGTAGTGTTGAGGTAAATGGAGTTCTTTTCACGGGAGGGAAGGGCGATACTTATCCTGTGTTAGTCTTGCAATATTTGAAAAGTATGCGCACAGATGTTCGGGTAGTTCACGTGG
>CANIAA010000182.1 GCA_947465255.1 Flavobacteriales bacterium
TATACACGAGAGTTGCGAATGGAGTTCATGCGAATACGATCGCCTAGTAACGCTCCACCCGTTTTGCGCTTGGAAGGATCTACCGAAATAATTCCGATGTTCTTGTTGGGGAAGTCCAGCAGAAAACGACGCACCAGCTCATCGACCATCGATGATTTGCCGGCGCCCCCGGTTCCCGTTATGCCAAGAACGGGAGTTTTACAGGCTTTCGCCTTAGCGGTAATACCTTCGATACTTTCGGAATGCTTCTCCGGATAATTTTCGGCTGCTGATATCCATTGCGCAATCAGTGTATGATTGGAAACTTTCAGTTCCGTAATCGGGTGATTCACATCTAATCCAGTTGGGACATCACACTTCTGAACCAAATCGTTAATCATGCCCTGCAATCCCATGGCACGACCGTCGTCGGGATGATATATGCGGGTGATGCCATACTCATGCAACTCTTCTATCTCCGATGGAAGAATGGTTCCTCCACCTCCTCCGAAGATGCGAATGTGGGAGGCTCCCTTTGCCGCCAACAAGTCTTTCATATACTTGAAGTACTCGTTGTGACCACCTTGATAGGATGTCAAGGCAATAGCCTGGGCATCTTCTTGTATGGCACAATCCACCACTTCTTCTACACTGCGGTCGTGACCGAGATGTATCACCTCGCAACCGGTGCTCTGAATGATGCGACGCATTATGTTGATAGCAGCGTCGTGCCCGTCAAAAAGGCTTGCGGCCGTTACAATTCGAATTTTATTGATCGGGGTGTAAGGAGAAGGTGTGTTCATGATTGTATATTGAATCAAGTGGCCGCGAATTTATTGGCTCTGCGCTCTACATCCTATAAGAATTTTCGATGCTCACAAGCTGCATGTTGAGCGAGTAATTCATGTTAAGTTTTGAACGAAATCGAGCTGTAACGGCCGACAAGTGCCATATTTGCAGC
Organism: Flavobacteriales bacterium; assembly: GCA_947465255.1. Taxonomy (GTDB): domain Bacteria; phylum Bacteroidota; class Bacteroidia; order Flavobacteriales_D; family Sanyastnellaceae; genus JAIBBG01. The sequence goes on from CANIAA010000182.1 coordinate 941, forward strand.
GCCATTTTAATCTACCATCATGAAAAGTCTGTTTGACGATGCCGTGTATCAGGAGGTCATCGACCGTTTGTCGAAGTTGAAGGAGAACACACCGCGTCAATGGGGTAAAATGAGCTCAACGGCTATGGTCAAGCACTGCAACTTAGTACTTTCGTCGTCGCTCGGTCTTGCTCCACGGAAACGAGCTTTGATGAGTTATCTGTTCCGGAAAATGGCGAAAAAGCAGTATGTGTATCGCTCCGTCTACAAGAAAAATGGCTATACTGCTCCCGGATTTGTGGTTACGAGCACGAATGAACTAAGTTCAGAAATGACCCGTCTGGTGCAGAGCATCGATCAGTTCAGAAAGGCGGGCGAATCGACCTATGAAAATAGACTTCATGCATTTTTCGGAAGACTAACCGCACAGGAATGGGGCATGCTGCAGTATAATCATCTGAACCACCATCTTACGCAATTCGGCCTTTAACTATGCATGCCACTCTTCGCGATCGAAACAGCGTAATCCCTCATTCTGAATTGATTCTTCGACCTGAGGGTAGTATTTATCATTTGGGGATCACAGCTGAGCATATTGCGGAAAAGGTCATCATTGTGGGTGACCCGGAGCGTGTGCCCAAGATATCGGCTCTTTTTGATGAGGTTACACACGTTGTCAGTGGACGTGAGTTTATCATTCACACAGGCTTTTATAAAGGTAAACGGATAACCGTAATCTCATCAGGAATTGGCGTCGACAACATCGACATCGTCATGAATGAGCTCGATGCTGCCGTGAATGTGGATTATGCAACCCGATTGCCCAAGGAAAAGCATACTAGTTTGGAGATTGTGCGCATTGGCACAAGCGGATGCATGCACTCCGATATTCCTGTTGGGAGTTTTGTATCGTCTTCCTTTTCGTTTGCTTTGGATGGCGTGCCCCAAACATATGACGCGGTTCATTCAGACCGTGAGCAAGCCTTGCGAGACTCTTTGTCAGAGAGGTTTTCATGGCTTCGCGAAAACTCAGGCTTCTACGTAGCCGAATGCAATCAGGAGTTGCATGAGCGAATTGCTTTCGATGCTATTCATGGCATTACGGCAACGGCCAACGGATTCTACGGTCCGCAAGGGCGCTCGGTTCGGCTCAAATCGAACATGGAAAACAGAATTGACGAGTATGCGCAATTCCGTCATCATGACTTGCGCATTACCAACTTCGAAATGGAATCTGCCGGTATTTACGCTATGGCTTCCATGCTGGGGCACAAAGCGGTATCTGTCTGTGCCATACTGGTTAACCGTGCGACTAAAGAATTCAACAGCGACTCATTGAGAAGTGTTGAAACCCTTATCAGGACTGTGCTGGATCGATTTTGAAACATCCTTTGTGAAAAAGGTCGGTTGAAGTGGACTTGGGTAGGGTAGGTGATCAGCTAGCTTTGTGTTGCTACTGAAAACTGAAAAACAATCACCGATGTACAGCAACGAAGTTAACGCCCTCATTTCGCTTATTGAGGATCCGGATGAATCGATCTACAAGCAGGTTAGTTCTGAGCTTAAAAACTACGGAGAGTCTATCATTCCGCAGTTGGAACAGTATTGGGAACTACAAGATTTTGGTCCGCTATTTCAAACGCGGCTGGAAGAGCTAATCTCGACCATACAATACGAAGGAGTTTATAACCGCTTAAAGTCCTGGAAGAATTCAGAAGATAAAGATCTGCTGGAAGGTGCGTTGATTATCAACAAGTATCAGTATCCGGCTTACGATGAAACAGAACTGAGAAGAGCTGTTTCTAAAATCCGTCAGAGTATTTGGCTCGAACTGAACGATAACCTGACGGCTTTTGAACAGATTCGAGTGTTTAATCATATGTTTTACACCCATCACGGATTTAAGGGAAACCGTGAAAATTATCATCAGCCACAGAATTCGTTTTTATCTGATCTTATAACCACGAAGACAGGAAATCCGCTGTCACTTGGTCTGTTGTACACTTGTTTGGCTGACAGCCTTGATTTGCCTGTGCAAGGAGTGAATCTTCCAAGCCACTTTATACTTTGTTATCTGGATCATTATCCGTTCGATGAAGAATTGGGAATAATTAAAGACGAAGCTGAAGTATTGTTTTACATCAATCCATTCAATGCGGGTGCAATTCTCCAGAAAGAGGAAATTGATGAGTTTCTGGTAAAGCAGAACTTGCCTCAGGACGAACGTTTTTATCGTCCGTGCGCAAACATGGAAATGATAGCCCGAATGCTGAATAATCTCATACACGCTTATATAGCTGCCAGCAACGACGAAAAGGTTCGTGAACTGCGAGCCCTTCAATCGTTGCTTTTGGAAAAAGAAGGTTGATTGAAAATGTAGATCGATTTTAATGGGAAAGGAAAGGCGCTTTGAAAAGGGCGCCTTTTTCGTTTATATCAATTGTGTGGATTGCTGTTAATGCATTGGCTGTTAGTCAACTGAAGCTGTATTATTCTCATAATTTACATTATGTAAAGTAAAACGAGAAGGATAATAGGAATATAGGATTGAAGTCTCTTCCCTCTATTATCCTGCACACCTTTCATCCTATAATCCTGCACAAAAAAGAAACGGCAGCCAACCGGCCACCGTTCCCCTATTATTCTATAATCCTATTTTCCTATAATCCTTTCAACGCTTCTTCCATTTTCTTCTTTCCTTCCATATTGCCAACACGCACATATGCTTCTTTCAGCGCATTGATAATGTCCTTGTCTGTATTACGCTCTGTATAAGCTGTCTCAAAATATCCGATTGACTTGGCGAAAATTGCGTTTGCGTCCTTCACACACGCATCATACTTCGCTGCTTCACGTGGCGGAATTTTATCGCACTCCTTGTACTTTTCGACACCCTGGTTGTAGTATGTCGCTCCCAGGTTGAATAACGCATCGAAGTATTTCGGATTGATTTCCAGAGCCTTTAAATATGCGGCCTCTTGTTCGGCCACATTACCCAGTTTTTCATACGTAACACCCAAAACGAACCAAATCATCTCATTCTTGGGGTCTTGTGAAGTCAAATCCTTCAATAGCCCAAGAGCTTGATCGTATTTCTGGTCTGTCAAAAACACATTCACCTCGGCACGCAGTAAATCCGCGTCTTTTGGATACTTGGCACGGGCATCTGACAATGTTTTCACTGCTTCTTCCTTTTTACCCATCTTGTTGTATAGCTCAACGATTGAACCATACACTTGAGGCACGTTGTATCCGATTTTAGCGCTTTCCTGATATCCGGCGAGAGCTTCCTCCGACTTTCCGCATCGCTCTGCGCAGAAGGCACCATTATAAATAGCTGCTGAATCCACTATACCAAAACGGTTGCTGATGTCGCGAGCAACACCGAAATTCCCCATAGCTCCACAGTAATCATTGCCTGCGTACTGCTTGCCGGCATTTTCCAATACAAGCGCCTGCAGTGTACTCAATCCTGCTGTGTTCTCTTGAATCCACTCTTTCTTGGAGTCAATTTCCATCGACTTGAAATACGATTCTTTGCAGGTTTGTACTGCATTTGGAAACTGGGCAGACAGTTCAGGTGAACCGGCAATACTCAAGTAAATATCGCCGCGGTAACGCCATGTCTTCTCTTTTGTGACAGCCTTCGGATCGTTAATGGCCTTATCGATATACTCGGCTGCTTTCGCAA
>CANIAA010000183.1 GCA_947465255.1 Flavobacteriales bacterium
AGGGCTTGCCGTGGTGCCTGTGAAGGTGATAGAGCCATTCGTGTAGGTGAATCGTTGGAAAATGCCTACCATTCCCAACATCGGAAAGTTATCTACTACGCTCTTCGGCATAACTGCTGATTGCTTGGGCTGTCAACAGTAGGATGTTAATGCTCCGCGATTACAGTTCTACAACGCCGGAGTAAATTACTTTAAGTACTTTCTCCGGAATAGGCAACAAACCAAGCGACTTGGCGGCTTGCACAGCCTGTGCATCACTTTCTAAACTGCAAAGGTCATCTGATTTGCGGAATTCCCATGAGTTAATGGTTTGCTCCATGCGCGGACGTATCGTTTTGGCAAAGCAATCTGCTACTGCTTGCTCTTCCATAGGAGCCTCTATTCCTGTGTTTTTTAAGATGTTTTCTTGCAGTTTCGCTGCTATGACCTTGTTACGATCGGCCATACTTCGTTCATGCAGATATACCAGATATTGCACAGGGAAGTTAATGATTGCGGCATTCAGCAAGAAAAGTATTGCGTTGAGGTTGCCCTGTCGGTCAAGTGTACTTATCCAAGACGGGCGCACATGCTCAAATTCAGAGCGGTCATAGATGAGCCATTTATCGATATGCATGGCAGGCTTGCAGCCGGCAGAAGTTTCCTCATTGAAAAGGAAGCAAAGTTTTTCGAGCGTGATATACTCGTGTGCGCGATACGAAGCAATGTTGCTCTTCTGCGTGCGGACTCGAAAGCGAATTCGAAACTGATCTTCCATAGAGCTCCAGCGAAATATTCGAGCGGCAACCATGGTTTGGGCTAGACACGCCCAGCGTAACATATGATAATGATCGCGCGGATGAAAAATGTGCGTGAAGGAATCTTTCAGCATTAATGCGGGCACATCAAATTCTTCCGGTTTGAAGCCAAGTAATGTGTCGAGTTTGCTGTCCATTTCACGGTACTGTCCCGTTTGTAAATCGAAAACGGCATAGAACTCATTGGGTCGCACGGGCATGGACTTGAACCTGGTCAGCACTTCTTCTAAATTACAATCTGTGTTATACGTGCTGCTGTACTGAGGAATATGCGAAAAAAGCAACTCAATATTCCGGGATAGAATAACCTCTCGAAGCACGTTCAATTCGTCTACGATACTTCGGCAATCAGTTATGCGCGCATCGAAATCGTCTGGATGTTGTAGCCGAGCATGTGTGAGAACATCACTCAAAATTGCTTTCCAACTTGGGAATTGCAGTTTGGTTTTGACTTTTTTACGGGCGTGAATGGAGCCAATTGCAACACCGTCGTCAGTGGCATTAAATAGCATAGTAGTGGTGGTTTAGTTATTCAAGTGTAGTAGAAAAATTATGAATTGGCATAGATTGTTGAAATCTTCAAAAGCGGTTAATAACCTGCGTTTTTATGGTATAAACCACTATATGATTTTTTTTTCGAAAAAATCGAAATGCACGGACGGTGCAGAGATACCGGGTACATGTTTGCGCTCACAAACCAAAAACAACAGATTTATGACTAAGTATCCGAACATCAAAGCTCTTCGTATTCAAAACAACTATAAGCAAGAATATGTAGCCGATATTCTAGGCGTTAGCCAGCCGGAATACAGCAAAATCGAAACGGGTGGTCGTCGACTCGATGCCTTTATTATAACAGAGCTATGTAAACTGTATGATGTAAAGATGGATGACTTGTTAAAGCGCAATGTTCCGCGAATCATTCATGCCACTGCCGGAGAACCAACTGCATTGGATGGTTATGGTTTTCAGGATAATCATGAGTTATTGAATAAGCTGATGCATAATTACACGGCGCTGATTGAGAATTATGTGAAGCAGCAGCAAACCACCGAACGCATTATTTCAAAGCTTTTTGAGCAGCAGCGTGCATAGAGTCAGATTCGGTTTTTTATCGAATGTTGTAACCATCCGCACAGCGGTCGCGTTAGAAGGTCACATTACAACTTAAACCGCAAGGCTATGAATCAACATGCAGATGCGTTCATTTCGAATGACGCTCTATCCGGCAAACCGCGTGTTCTTTTCCTCGATGATGATGAGGCTAATCTGGTCGCCTTTAGCGCCAATTTCCGAAGCCAGTTCGAGATCTACACGTCGGTGTCAGCTTTTGATGCGTACAACTTAATTGAAGATAAAAATATACAGGTGGTGCTGGCCGATCATCGAATGCCATCCATCAGTGGTGTAGATTTTCTGGAAACAGTAGCCCGCGATTATCCGGACGTGCAGCGCATACTCGTCACCGGGCATTGCGATATGAGTTTGCTGCTTGAAGCTATCAACAAGGGAAAAGTAGGTGCTGTTTTATCAAAACCATTCAACCCTGCTGAAATAACCGACGCGGTAGCCGGGGCCTGGAATCGATTCCGTGAGCTTTTTGAAAAGGAAGTTGTACTGAAACAATTGCGTCGGCAAAATCAACAATTCGAATTCATGCTGCGACAACGCTTACTCTCTTAAACTGAAATTATAACGACTTGGTTTTTCATTGTTTTTTTGAATTGTACGTCAAATGCTTGCCTATGGGCAGGCTTTGTCGTTTTTACAACCAGCGTTTTTTTCGGAAATAGAGAAGCATTCCGCAGACGAGCACAAACATAAAGCCCAGTACCACGAAGTAACCATTGCGGGAGCGCAGTTCCGGCATGTTGTCGAAGTTCATTCCATAAACACCAACAATGAAAGTGAGCGGCACGAAAATGGTCGTGATGATGGTCAAAACTTTCATCACTTGATTCATTTTCATGCTCAGGTTGCTGTGATATAAGTCGAGCAGGTTGACGATTGTTTCTCGATACGTGGCGAGGTTTTCCGATTCGAAAATGATATGATCGTACAAGTCGCGATAGTACTTGGCCATATCATCGTCTAGCTCGCGAATCATGGTGTTGATTGCCTCTTTCAGTGGGTCGATGTTTCGCTTGAAGTCGAGCAGTTCTTTTCTAACCGCCAAAATGCTCTGCATAGTGCGCTCATTAGGCTTGCGCAGTACCATGCTTTCAATGCGCTCCAGGTGTTTGGCAAACTGCTCACTCACGATGATGTAGTTATCGATAACGACATCCAGAATCATATAGGCAAGATAATAGCCGTTCTTGCTTCGCACCTTTCCCTTCGAGGTTCGAATGCGTTCTCGAATCGAGTTGAAGCTATCGCCTGGACGCTCCTGGAACATGAGCAAATACTTGTCGGAAACTATGAGCGATAACTGCTCTATGTTCAGAGCAGAGGTGCGTGAATCGAATTCAAGCATTTTCAGCGTAACGAATACATAGTCATCGAAAATCTCAATTTTCGGTCGGCTGGTGCTATTCATGATGTCTTCGAGCACAAGCATGTGAATACCAAATTCTTTTCCGACTGCCTCCGTAACTCCGGGATCATGTATGCCGTCGATATCAAACCAACTTACGGTATCCGTGTGCGCATAGGGGGAGCACTCGGAAATCCGGACCATGTGTTTTTCATTCACCTCTGCCTGATCATAGTCGATAAGGCGCACACTTACAGGCGTGTCTTTGCGATCGCCCACGTGAATGAGGGCCTCGGGTCCTACACCTGATTTTGCCGAGCGGGCAATTTCTTCCGTTTTGGGTGACATGATTACGAGATTACAGACGAATGTATGAATGTACTTTTCGATTTGTGCAAACATTCAACATTGCTGCGCTCATAAACGAACCGCTCTTTGCTTCAGTCGAGTTTGAATTTTAACCACTTTTCAAACGTAATAAACACCAGATGAAAGTTCACCTAATAGCCATTGGCGGAAGCGCCATGCATAACATGGCCATCGCGTTGCATGAAAAAGGAATTGATGTGACCGGTAGCGACGATGAAATTTTTGAGCCGAGCAAAACCCGTTTGCAGAAGCGGGGTCTTTTGCCGGAGAGTGAAGGTTGGTTTCCGGAGAAAGTATCGGTTGAATTGGACGCCATCATCGTGGGTATGCATGCGCGAAAGGACAATCCGGAGCTATTGCGCGCCCAGGAGTTGGGGCTGCGTATTTTCTCTTACCCGGAATACATCTATGAGCAAACGAAGAATAAAACGCGCGTTGTAATTGGTGGAAGCCATGGGAAGACCACGACGACGGCTATGATTTTGCATGTTGCAAAGCACGCCGGCGTCGATTGCGATTTTCTGGTAGGTGCACAGCTAGAGGGCTTCGACTGTATGGTAAGATTTACAGAGAATGCTAGGTTTGCTGTTATTGAAGGCGACGAATATCTTTCTTCGCCCACCGATTTGCGACCGAAGTTTCATTTGTATCACCCGGATATTGCATTGCTTACCGGTATCGCCTGGGATCACATCAACGTGTTTCCAACCTTCGAAAACTATGTACAGCAGTTTGAGATTTTTCTGGATAAGATAACACCCGGTGGCGCCCTCGTTTATTGCTCTGCAGATGCCGAAGTAAAGCGGATAAGTGAAGCACATGAAGGCAGTTGGAAGAAAATTCCGTATGCAGTTCATCCGCACTCTGTTCGTGATGGAGTGACCTTTTTAAATACACCGACAGGTGAGGTCCACTTGATTATTTTCGGTGAGCATAACCTGCAGAATCTTCAGGGCG